>NZ_JAOPKZ010000016.1 GCF_025519785.1 Staphylococcus marylandisciuri
TTGACTACGGATTTAAAATCCAAGAGACCGCACGATCTACTTCTCTCTTTAACTATAAAAAATAGCTATGAAAAAATCTATCGTCATAGATTTCTTCATAGCTAATCTTAGTATGTTTTCTCTCTAGTTAAAGACCATTATGTCCCAGTTTCTCTGTGTTGGGGCCCCTCCTCAACCCTAAACGCTTGTGTCTCCGATCTTAGGGAGGAAGCTAAATTCTAAGCGTTTAGGTCTTTAGAATTGTGTTAACTACACTGGTAGCAATGGCCTATATAAATGTTACATAGTTCCTATAGTGATGAGTAACGTTAAAGTTATGGATGTGTTACGATAATGCTTGAGGTGAATATACTTATGGAATGGGCAGATGTATTTCATAACATTACGTCGCGACATGATTTTAAAGCTATGCATGACTTTTTAGAGAAAGAATATACTACAGAAATCGTCTATCCTGATAGGAAGAATATATATCAAGCATTTGAATTAACGCCATTTAACAACGTGAAGGTTGTTATACTAGGCCAGGATCCATACCATGGCCCGAATCAAGCACACGGTTTAGCGTTCTCAGTCCAACCTCATGCTAAATTTCCACCTTCATTACGGAATATGTACCAAGAATTAGAGACAGATATTGGTTGTAAAAGGCAGTCGCCTCATCTACAAGATTGGGCAAGAGAAGGCGTCTTATTACTCAATACGGTATTGACAGTAAGGAAGGGCGAGGCACACTCCCATAAAGATATTGGATGGGAGACCTTTACCAATGAAATTATAAAAGCTGTTTCAGACCATCTAGAGAATGTAGTGTTTATACTTTGGGGTAAGCCTGCACAACAGAAGATCAAATTGATAGATACTGCGAAGCATCTTATAATTAAATCACCACACCCTAGTCCGCTCTCGGCGTATAGAGGTTTCTTTGGTTCGAAACCTTATTCGAAAGCAAATGAGTACTTACAGGCACATGGCATAGAACCTGTTAATTGGTGTGAAAGTAAAGGAAGTTAAATATGAACAAAGATAAGTTAATTCAATTGATTGAAGACGAATTGTTAGAAGCGGAAGAAGCAGAGGCTGAGCATGAATTTGAGAAGCACATGTATGCCATACATGCATTGACTTCGTTGTATGCGAATGAGAAAACGAGACACTATAAAATGCAGAACCATCAGCACTCTCAATATAATGATAAGCAACCTATATACCAGACATCATTAGATGACAAACATCACTTTACGCTTTCACAACGATCTTCAACAACAAACGATGTGACTATAGATGAAATTAAAGCTATGGGAGGTAAAGTGCCTGAACAAATGAAGTCAACTTCAGATACAGGTTTACCCTCTAATAAAATGGTTACTGATGATGAAATAGGAAATGGTGACTCTATATTTGATTTTTAATTCAATGAGGTGAGAGAAAAATGATGAAAGTTTTTATTATATTGGGTGCGTTGAATACATTGATTGCTGTTGCGACAGGTGCATTTGGCGCGCATGGTTTAGAAGGCAAGCTATCAGATAAATATATGTCAGTATGGGAAAAGGCCACTACTTACCAGATGTATCACGGTCTAGGTTTAATTGCCATCGGGATCATTAGTGGTACCACGAATATTCACGTTAATTGGGCTGGATGGTTAATGTTCTTTGGTATCGTGTTCTTTAGTGGATCGCTTTATGTGTTAGCGCTAACTCAAATTCGCATTTTGGGAGCGATTACTCCACTTGGAGGTATACTATTCATTTTAGGTTGGTTATTGTTAGTTGTAGCTACTTTTAAACTATAAAATAATTTTATTCGTGTTAGAAAAGCTTGCCTTTTGGGTATAATACATCTCATGAGGTGAGTTTTTTTATGTCTGAGAGAAACAATAAAGTTGATAGAGGTAACTTAAAGCAAAATTTAACGGAGCGATTCGTTTGGGCAATTGCTTACGGTTCTTGTATCGGTTGGGGCGCCTTTATCTTACCTGGTGATTGGATTAAACAATCAGGCGCTATACCTGCTGCTATCGGTATAGTTATCGGAGCTTTACTCTTGATTATAATTGGAGTGAGCTATGGCGCTCTTGTAGAACGTTTTCCAGTTTCCGGGGGTGCATTTGCCTTCAGTTTCCTAGGATTTGGAAGATATGTGAGTTTCTTCTCTTCTTGGTTTCTAACGCTCGGCTATATATGTGTAGCTGCATTGAATGCAACCGCATTTAGCCTGTTGATCAAGTTTTTATTTCCAAATGCTTTGAAAACGGGTAAATTGTATACGATTGCTGGGTGGAATGTTTACATAACGGAAATCATCATCGCTTCCGTTCTACTTATTATATTTATGTTTATAGCCATTTTTGGTGCAAGTGTTTCCGGGTCTTTACAATATTATTTTTGTGTCGCATTAGTTGTAACAGTGATTCTGCTTTTTGTAGGGTCATTTTTCAGTAATAACTTTTCATTAGAGAATTTAAAACCTATTGCAAATACACATAAAGGTTGGTTCTGGTCTATCATAAGTATTGTAGCGATTTCTCCTTGGGCTTATGTTGGTTTTGATAACATCCCTCAAACTGCTGAGGAGTTTAGTTTTTCACCTAAAAAATCGTTTAAATTAATTACTTTTAGCTTACTTGCGGCAGCTTTAACTTATGTAGTCATGTTGCTATATACTGGTTGGTTAAGTACGACTAACAATGGTGTAAATGGACAATTATGGGTAACGGGTGCTGAGACGCAAGAAGCATTTGGCTATATCGGATTAGCTATACTCTCAATTGCTATAATAATGGGTATATTTACTGGACTTAACGGTTTCTTAATGAGTTCAAGTCGTCTATTGTTCTCTATGGGTCGCTCTGGGATTATGCCGGAAGTATTTAGCAAGATCCATCCTAAATACAAGACCCCATATGTTGCTATCATATTCCTAGTGCTGATGACACTTATTACTCCGTGGCTTGGACGTACAGCTTTACAGTGGATTGTCGATATGTCTTCAACAGGAGTTTCAATCGCATATTTTGTGACTTGTCTTTCAGCAGCTAGGCTTTTTAGTTATGACGAACAGAGTAAGACGTATTCACCAGTTTATAAGACTATAGCGATCATCGGTACAGTCATATCCTTTATATTCTTGGGATTATTACTTATACCAGGTACGCCAGCTTCACTATCAATGCCATCTTATATTGCGCTTTTAGCTTGGTTAATCCTAGGACTTATCTTCTTCTTTGTACGGCTACCTAAGTTGAGACGAATCGATAATGATACATTAAGTCGTCTCATTTTAAATAAGAGTGAAGATGAAGTTGCAGACTTAGTGAATGAAAGTAGTACTAATAAATCTAGTAAATAGAGATAAAGTTAAAGAGGCGTGGAGCAGTTCGTATATAGCTTCATGTCTCTTTTTTTTACAATTTGGTAGAGGCTGTTCAAATCTGTAGTTGAGATGTGCTGGTTCTGTTATTATTTGAGTTGGTAATCTAGTAAAATGAATGACGATAAATGATACAGGAAAATTTGGGAGGGTTAAATGATGCTTCAAGGTCAGAAATTAATGAGAGATTTACGCGTTGTGTTTAATAAACTCGCCTGGTTAAACAAACAAGAAATGGAAGAGCAGCTGAAAGGTTATTCCCCTTCTGAAGTACACTGCTTAGAAGCTATCAAGGATGTCAATAATCCTAACGTTCGTAAACTTTCTCAAAGGTTATTTATGACACGCGGCGCAGTGAGTAAACTGACGAAAAAGTTATTGCACAAGCAGTTGATCGAGCGTTATCGTGACCCTAACAATAAGAAAGAGATCTATTACACATTGACGGAAGCAGGAGAAAGGGTTGAAGCTATCCACAGCCAACTCCATGAAAAGTATCAAGCACGTGATTTAAAGGTTTTTGAAGAAATGTCAGAGGCTGAACTTGAAGCTATTTTTCGGTTTATAGAGAGGTATAATGCCCATTTAGATACTGAAATTAAAAAAGAAGGGGTTGAGACATAAAGTTTCTGGACTCTGGGAAACCGCTTAACGGCGTCCTAAAAACAGGGTTGTAGACAAAAACGTTCACGGTTCGGGAGCGGGACAGAAATCTAATTTGAATAAAAAGATTTCTGTCCCACTCCCAATTTATTAACTAAATATTGTTGACAAGGAAACAATATTTACGTAATATCATTTCCTGGAAAATATTTTTGTCAATATGGGGGTCTACAATGAGTTCAAACCATACACATATTCCTCGTCAAACGATGCTTGCTGCTTGGGCTATTGCATTCGCAGCTATTGCGCCGATGTTGGATTCTACGATGATCAATATAGCAGTTAACCAACTTACTCGTACGTTTAATACTCAATTATCTACGATTCAATGGGGGATAACTGGTTACGTTCTTGCATTGGCTATCGGCGTCCCATTAGCTGGGTGGTTGATGAATCGTTTCAACAGTAAATGTGTCTTTATAAGTAATGTTATTCTTTTTGGCGTAACTTCACTTCTGGCTGGAATAAGTTGGAATGTCATAAGTTTTATAATTTTTCGAGCCTTTCAAGGATTCACAGCGGGTATTATTACTACACTTATGACCACTTTACTAGTTAAAGTAGCTGGTAAAGAACATATTGGTAAGGTAATGGCAATCGTCAGTACTCCGATGATACTAGGACCTATTTTAGGCCCTGTGCTAGGGGGTATAGTTATCCACTTACTCAATTGGCACTATCTATTCTTCATTAACATCCTTATCACCATTATTGTAGTTCCTATTATGATTAAAGTACTACCTCGTTTCGCACCGTTCAAGCCCGACAGTCAGTTTGATTGGCTTGGTATAAGCTTGATTGCGGTGATAAGTTTATTGTTTATTTACGGTATCTCAACTGCATCTCATCACGGGTCGATATTAAATCCTATAACGATGGCTTGTCTTATCTTAGACTTAATATGTATTCTTGTTTACTATCTTTACAGCCGCTATAAAGGTGAGGAAGTAATAATTCCATTGAGTCTATTTCATAATAAGCAATTTTCTTTAGCAGGGATAGGGTTGTTTTTAGCGAACATAGCTATTTTAGGACCGATGATAATCTTTCCACTCTTCTTCCAACATTTTAAATACTATACAGAAATTGAAGCAGCCTTAGCTCTAATGCCTCAAGGTATAGGGATGCTAGTTACACGACCTCTGATAGGTAAATGGATAGATCAATTTGGCGCTAAACCTATCATACTATTGAGTACGTTATTTACCTTTATTGCTACGTTACCATTCGTTTTTGTAGGTCCGACTACCTCGATAGCTTGGCTTAGCCTTTTTCTCTTTGTAAGAGGGTTATTCGTAGGAGGGTTAATGCTGCCGTTGACTACTCATGCTTATACTGATTTAGACGAGGCGCAATTACCTCAAGCAGGTGTAGGTATCAATATCATTGAAAATATCGGTTCTAGTTTTGGTTCTGCAATTATGGCAACCACTGTTGCAACTGTTATAACACATTTTGGAACTACAATAACCTCTCAATTAGCGGCATACCATATGGCTTTTTTAACATCAATTATCATACTCTTAATTATATTCCTACCAAGCTTGTTTTTAGAAGTAAAAAAGTAGGGATAAGTTAGCGGAAAGAGGTTGATTTACCACGAGTCTAGTCATTTAAGCAAGTAGGAAAGTTTAAAAAATGAACCGACTCGAAAGAGAGGAATACTCAAAGATAAAAAGGGGTTAAACGGATTGGATAGATTCAAAATTTAAGACAGAAAGACGTCTATTTGTATTTCAAAAAATTAAAATTAAAGAGAGCATTTGAGACATAATTACCTCTGCAACGAAAAAGGGAGCGAGACATAATGGTCTTTGACTAGAGAGAAAGAGGCTGGGACATAAATCCCAGCCTCTTTCAGCATCTTGGCAGTAGATGACTGATTTGAAAAAGCGCTTGTATCAAGCTTTTTTCAATTCTAGTCATCTTTGCCGGGGCGAAACTCCGAAATCTTTTTTATTCAAATTAGATTTCTGTCCCGCTCCCAAATGAGTAGCCTAATGTGCTATTTGTGTTCTTATATTTACTGCTATAAGGGTGAAACTCATTTCTCATTTACCTTATACTGTCCTCGATTCGCCATTCGATTGAACCTGAACACAGTCTTCATTAGTACGACAACAGGTGCTACTGCAACATTGTCGTCTTTGAATTAAACTTCATACACTGATTTCGAAGTAGACAATGTAGTCACTTCGATAGGCATTCTTTTCAACACAAGTCGCTTACGGGTTTGATGGAATAAATTCTTTTTATTGATATTTTTCAACTATAATATTCACTTATCGTGATAAATCACTGCTGAACTGTAGAGAGTGAAATAGCCAAAAACGAATTGATTCTAGTCGTACACTCAACCAACAAGTCGGTTGTAGATTATATCTTTTTACGAGTACGAACGAATCCTGAAACGACCAATTTCGATATTTGGTCAGCAAATAACAAACCTAATGCGATAGCGCCAGCAATTAAAGTAACCTCAAGCATAGTGTTAATAGCTTTGCCGAAATTGACCAATATAAGATTCTTAGTCGCATCATACGCTAAGCCACCAGGTACGAGAGGAATAATACCTGGTACCATAAATATAATGACAGGTTCTTTTTTATAACGTGCCATCACATGACTGACTAGACCGAGCACTAGGCTTCCAAAGAAACTTGCATAAATCGTATGAAGTTCAAAGCCATTATAGAGAATTACATAAACCATCCATCCGCATGCACCCACAAAGCCAGCCGTAAAGTATAGACGTCTCGGAGCATCGAAGATAACACAGAAAAAAAGTGATGCTAAATAACTAAAGATAAAATTTAATAACCAAAACATATCTACACTCCTAACTTAGAAAATAATTAGTACCGAACCGACGCCTGCACCGATACCAAAAGCGGTAACGAGTGCTTCCAATGATTTAGTCGTAAAGGTCAACATGTGGCCACCAAATAAATCTTGAATTGCATTAGTGATGAGCACTCCTGGAACAATAGGCATGACCGCGGCGATGATGATCTCGGGTATTGAGCCTCCTGGCATCAAATAGTGACCAAAGACAGCGACTAATCCAATCACCAGTGAACCTATAAATTCCGGTATGAATTTAGAATGCAGTTTGCGATCAAGTATTTCTACGACAAAGTAGCCCACAGCGCCCGCTACTAGAGCTGTAATAACATCGATAAAGTGTCCTCCTTGTAGATAGAGAAAGCTTACAGCGATGATAGCTGCTGCAATAAACTTGAATATTAAATCATGTGGGATACTTTGTTCGTTATAGATATATTTTAATTCTTTATATGCTTCTTCAAGAGAGAGATCGCCTTGAGTAATTCGTCGAGACACTTCGTTCGTGCGCGAAATTCGAAATAGGTTGGTATCTCTTGATTTAATTCGAAATATCCTTGGATATGTTTCGTTGTGTAACATAAAGTTGATAACTGTGTTTGTAACGAAACTGTTGCTTTCTGTATAACCAGCACTTGCCGCAATACGGCTCATCGTATCTTCTACCCGCGTACCCTCAGCGCCTGATTCTAGAAGGATTTGACCTGCTAATACTGCAACGTCTTTGACTAAGGATTCCTCTTTATTTGAATTGGGTTGTTTAATATCCATTTGCATCACCATTATTTATGTAATGTCAGAGATGTGTAGTTTAAAAAGATTACTAAGTTGAATTAAAGATATAACATACGCATCTCATTTAATTGTAGCTACACTATGACTTATAGAGTTCACTTTAAATTATTCTTATTGTAACACGTAATAAACATTTATCGTTATATTGTGTAACAACTTTTTTATACTAGGTAAAAGTGTTTATAAGGAATGGTTGCCTATAGTATTAGTTTTAAAATGTTTTGAAAATTTCAAAGGGGTTATTATATTATTAGTTAACTGTTTGGGATATTGGGTAGCGACAATATTAAGCAGTTAATCGCTGAATTAGTAGTGGGTAAAGTTCTCCTAAACACTACAAATCGGTGTGCTATACATCATAGTACACCGATTTTTTTATTATAGGTTAAAGAGACTCTACAAGGGCAGGACAAATTGAAGGCAGCCTTGCAGAGTCTCTCAACACTATACTAAGAGGGAGCGGGACTCCGAAATCTTTTTATTCAAATTAGATTTCTGTCCCGCTCCCTGTTTTCTAATATAATACTACGTATGATATGACTTCTAGGAAAATTGTTCGAATTTAATTGAACCTATAGCGATAAGAAATTGGTAAGATCTTCTTTTTTGATGATGGTACCTACAAAGAAGCTTCCGAAATCCCCGTATCGTGCTGTCGTTTCGTCAAAACGCATTTCGTAGACAATCTTTTTAAACTCTAATGGGTCATCAGCGAATAACGTTACGCCCCATTCATGATCGTCGAAACCAACTGAACCAGTAATGAATTGTTTGATCTTACCTGCATATTTACGACCAATCTTACCATGGGCGTACATTAATTCTTGGCGTTTCTCTAGAGGTAACATATACCAGTTATATGTCTCATTTCGACGCTTATCCATTGGATAGAAACAAATATAATCTGCATGTGGTAACTCTGGGTATAAGCGCGGTTTAATATGAGGGTTCTCATACGGATCTTCATCTGATTTGCCATGCAGATAATTCCCTAGTTCAATTACAGAGACGTAAGAATACGTTGGAATGAGATAATCAGCAATCTTGAGCTTATTGAATTCGTTTTCCACTTCGTTTAAATCTTTCATTTCTGGGCGAAGAACCCATAAAAGAATATCTGCTTTCTGACCAGTGATGTTATAGAAAGCATGGTCACCAGCTTTTTGTTCTCTAGCAGATTCATGTTTAGTTAAAAAAGATTGAAGTTCTTGAATGAGTTCAATTCGGTCTTCCTCTTGTACTAAGCGAAATGTAGTCCAATCTATTGCATAGAATAAGTGTAAGCTATACCAACCATCTAGTGTTTCTGGTGCTTGAGGCATAGATGATCACTCCTTTAATAATGTTATCCGTTTCATCCACAAATTCTACCATATATTAATGCTTATACATAAATAACTGTATAGATTAATTCTGACAATCATATGAACAAATAAGTAACGTGGCATTTTAATAATAACTTGAGTATAATAGTATACAAAGATATATGTGATTAATTCACGAAGGGGGATATTCTTATGAGTTTATTAAATGTATTACAAGATAAGTTAACTGGAAAGAATGTGAAGATTGTATTACCTGAAGGTAGTGATGAGCGTGTGTTAACGGCTGCGGTTAAACTACAAGAAACTGACTATGTAACGCCTATTGTATTAGGCAATGTTGACGAAGTTAAAAGTTTAGCTGCTGATAAAGGTTTTGACATTTCAAATATCGAACTTATCGACCCAGAAACAAGTGAATTAAGAGATGAGCTAGTGGAAGCATTTGTTGAACGTCGTAATGGCAAAGCGACTAGAGAAGATGCAGAACAACAATTAAATGATGTAAATTACTTTGGTACGATGCTTGTTTATACAGGTAAAGCGGCTGGACTTGTTAGTGGTGCAGCACATTCTACAGGAGATACAGTGCGACCTGCATTACAAATTATTAAAACTAAAGAAGGCGTCTCAAAAACGTCTGGTATCTTCTTTATGATTAAAGACGATAAGCAGTATATCTTCGGTGATTGCGCGATAAATCCAACTTTAGAAGCTCAAGATTTAGCAGAAATTGCAATAGAAAGTGCGAAATCTGCGAAATCGTTTGGCATGGAGCCTCGGATTGCAATGTTAAGTTTCTCAACTAAGGGTTCAGCGAAGTCAGACGAGGTTGAAAAGGTATCAAAAGCGGTGGAATTAGCTCAAGCCAAACTGAAATCTGAAAACTTAGAAGACGTGATAATTGATGGTGAATTCCAATTTGATGCTGCCATCTTACCAGAGGTGGCTAAGAAGAAAGCGCCCGATGCACAATTACAAGGGGATGCCAACGTGTTTGTGTTCCCAAGCCTTGAAGCTGGAAATATAGGTTACAAGATCGCCCAACGTCTAGGGGGATACGATGCAGTTGGACCGGTATTACAAGGGCTTAATTCACCGGTAAATGACTTGTCTCGTGGTTGCTCTACTGAAGACGTTTACAACCTTTCAATTATCACTGCAGCTCAGTCCTTGCAATAATGGATTTAGCTAGTAAATACTTTAATGAGGTTGAGTGGCGCTATATTGATCATTCCACCGGATTAGCACCTATGCAGTCCTTCGCTTTTGACGATACTTTTTCAGAAAGCGTAGGAAAGGGTTTATCTTGTAACGTAGTTCGTACTTGGATTCATCAACACACTGTTATTCTCGGGATCCATGATTCACGCTTGCCTTTTCTTCACGAAGGTATACGTTTCTTAACTGATGAACAAGGGTTTAATGCTATCGTCCGTAATTCTGGAGGGCTAGGCGTTGTTCTTGATCAAGGTATCCTTAACATTTCGCTCATTTTCAAAGGTAAGACAGAAACGACGATTGATGAAGCTTTCACGGTGATGTTTCTGTTAATAGCTAAAATGTTTGAGGATGAAGATGTAGAGATTGAAACACATGAAATTAAGCACTCTTATTGTCCTGGCAAGTTCGATTTAAGCATCGGAGGTAGAAAGTTTGCAGGCATCTCTCAACGTCGTGTACGAGGTGGGATTGCTGTACAAGTCTATCTATGCGTGGAAGGCTCTGGTAGTGAACGGGCAGAAATGATGCGCCAATTCTATCAACGCGCATTACAAGGACAATCAACTAAATTTGTATATCCTGAGATTTATCCTGAATGTATGGCATCACTCGAGGAGTTATTTGGGCATGCGTTAACTGTACAGGATGTGATGTTTCAATTGTTATATGCCTTGAAAGATCTAGGGAGTACGCTTAATATGAACCCGATTACTGATGAAGAGTGGCAACGTTATGACGGTTACTTCGAGAAGATGGTTCAACGGAATGATAAGATGAATCGACGTGTTTAAAGTTAAGTATGTTAAATGGCAAGTTCTAACACCCGTAAATACTTTGAGGCTAAGTGTTTACGGGCTTTTTGTAATGATGTGATATCAAACTTTGAAACCTTAAGTTGAATATTTAATCAGCGCCTTCGTATGTATTCTATCATCTCTTAGACGAAATCTATTTTAGCAAAAAGTTTGCCAGAAACTTACTTAAGATACCGTCATCTTATGATGAATTTAGCAATTTAAACTTTTTCGCTTTGCTTAAATTTAAATCGCGTTTTATAATGATTACGTAATATCGATATTTAGTAGCTGGTCTTAAATTTTTGCAAAATACGTATAGATTTGTATGCTATTTGGGTAATTAAGACTTAAGACGGATAAAATTGTTGCAGAATTGTGAAATACTTAAATTTCATTTATACAACTAATCATAGACGCGTTAAGTTAAATATATAAAGGATACGCTCTGTCTTAAACATACATACCAAAGTTATTTTACATATTATTAGTAGGAATGAGGAAATAACATATAAGGCATTCTACTGCTGCTAATATGTGGGATACACACTTAAATTGAACACAATTAGGCGTTGTAACTCGTACATAGGGATTAATTGTGAAAGTTAAAGGTGATTAATTATGGCACAATATGGACGTGGGGAAGCGAATGGTAAGGTAATCTTGATCGGAGAACATGCGGTAACATTTGGGCAGCCTGCCATCGCTATGCCATTTACTACTGGAAAAGTTAAAGCAACGATAGAGACATTAGATGAGAATTCGCCTTCTTATATTGTTAGTGAGGTATATGAGGGAGACTTAGACTATGCACCCGAACACATTAAAGCAGTTGTAACGCGTTTTATTGAAAAATATAATGTTAAACACTCTATCAAGGTTTCATTTGAAACAAATTTGCCTCCCTCTCGCGGATTAGGTTCGAGCGCTGCTATGGCGGTAGCATTTGTACGCGCGAGTTATGATTACTTAAAGCGACCTCTATCTGATGAGTTGCTCATTGAAGAAGCTAATTGGGCAGAACGTATTGCACATGGGAAACCAAGTGGTATTGATACCCAAACGATTGTTTCAAATCAACCTGTGTGGTTTAAACAAGGAAAGGTCACACGTTTAAAACCACTAGAAATCGATGCTTATCTAACAGTTATTGATACTGGTGTTAAAGGCTCAACTAAGCAAGCTGTTGAAGATGTACATCGGCTTTGCGAGAGAGATTCATATTATATGGAATGTGTGAAGTCGTTAGGTGAGTTGACGTACCAAGCTTCAGAGGCGATAGAACATCATGATTTCAAAAGTTTAGCCCATGTTTTTAACGCTGGACAAGAATATCTTCGTGAACTCACTGTGAGTCATGATAAGATAGAAATGTTGTTAGAAGCGAGTCGCCAACACGGCGCCACTGCTGGTAAATTAACTGGAGGTGGTCGCGGTGGGAGTATGATAATACTTTCAGAAAGCAGAGAAATTGCCGAAAAAATTGCTAAAAGTGCGGAGCGATTAGGCGCACATCACACGTGGGTTGAGTACTTAGGGGGTTAAATTTTGAGTAAAAGTGGTAAAGCACGCGCACATACAAATATTGCACTAATCAAATATTGGGGTAAAAGAAACGAAGAATATATTATCCCTATGAACAATAGTTTATCTGTGGCGTTAGATCGTTTTTACACAGAAACTCAAGTTACCTTCAGTACTGAGTATCAACGCGATCGTTTAGTACTTAATGGTAATGAGGTAGACGAGAAAGAAACTGCTAAAGTTAATAAATTTATGGATGTCGTTCGGCAGCTAGCAGAAACTAACTTGTACGCTTTGATCGAAAGTGAGAATTTTGTCCCGACAGCAGCGGGCTTAGCTTCTTCGGCGAGCGCATACTCGGCTTTGGCGGCTGCATGTAATGAAGCTTTAGACCTAGGTCTGTCTTCTAAAGATCTTTCTCGTTTAGCGCGACGTGGGTCAGGGTCTGCTTCTCGAAGTGTATTTGGTGGTTTCGTTGAATGGGAAAGAGGAGAAGATGATGCTACCTCTTATAGTCATCCAGTAGAGGCAGATGACTGGGAAGATGAGCTAGCAATGATCTTTGTCGTTATCAATGACCAATCTAAAAGTGTTTCTAGTCGAGCAGGTATGTCATTAACTCGCGAGACTTCAAGGTTTTATCAATACTGGTTAGACCATGTTGAAGAAGATATCAACGAAGTGAAAAAAGCGATATCAACGAAAGACTTTCAACATTTAGGAGAAGTCATTGAAGCAAATGGATTGCGCATGCACGCTACTAATTTAGGCGCCCAACCTCCATTCTCATACCTCGTGCCTGAAAGCTACGAGGCAATGCGTATTGTCCATGAGTGCCGCGAGCTAGGTTACCCATGTTATTTTACTATGGATGCAGGTCCCAATGTGAAGATACTCGTCGAAAAACTTAACGCTGATAAGGTAATAGAACAACTGAGGAAACACTTTAATGAGAGCCAAATTATTATGAGTGAGATTACGCGTTCTGGAGTTGAAATTATTGAGTAAGGAAGAGATGTTATGATTCAAACGAAAGCCCCAGGTAAACTTTATATTGCAGGTGAGTATGCAGTTACTGAACCTGGTTATAAATCGATACTTATAGCGGTAGATCGCTTCGTCACAGCTACAATTGAAGACTCTGCAACTGCTCAAGGCTCTATTCATTCCAAAGCGCTACATCATGAACCAGTTAACTTTAAAAGGAATGAAGATCAAATCATTGTTTCCGACCTTAATGCTGCACATCAGCTAAAGTATGTGATTACAGCAATCGAAGTATTCGAACAATACGCGCGTAGTAAAAATATGAACTTAAAGCACTTTCATCTAACTATCGATAGTAATCTCGATGATGCTTCTGGCCACAAATATGGTTTAGGCTCTAGTGCAGCAGTGTTAGTATCGGTCGTTAAAGCATTAAATGAGTTCTATCAACTTAATTTATCAAACCTATTTATTTATAAGCTTGCTGTAATAGCCAATATGAAATTACAAAGCCTTAGTTCTTGTGGTGACATTGCGGTAAGCGTTTATACAGGTTGGTTAGCATATAGTACCTTTGACCATGAATGGGTTAAGCAACAAATAGAAGAAACTTCAGTAAACGAAGTCTTGAAGAAGAATTGGCCAGGGCTACACATAGAGCCACTCCAAGCACCTGAAAATATGGAAATTCTAATTGGTTGGACAGGATCACCTGCTTCGTCACCCCATCTGGTCAGTGAGGTGAAAAGATTAAAGTCTGATCCATCATTCTATGGTCGTTTTCTGGAACAATCGCATTCTTGCGTTGAGAAATTAATTCATGCTTTCAAGACCAATCATCTTAAAGGCGTTCAACAAATGATACGTCTAAATCGAACTATCATTCAACAGATGGACGCTGAAGCAACGATAGATATTGAGACTCAAACTTTAAAGCTTCTTTGTGAAATAGGAGAGAAGCATGGTGGTGCTTCTAAGACATCAGGAGCGGGTGGCGGTGATTGTGGTATTACTATAATTAATCATGAGTGTGATAAGCAAGCTATTTATTCAGAATGGCTAGCTCACGGCGTTAAACCCCTTGAATTTAATATTTATCACGGTCAATAGTCAATGCTGTCACTACAGTTTAAAGAGCTTATAACGTGTACCCCATAAGCAGGATCCTTTGATTCTCCTTCAAGGGGTTATTTTAATGATGTTAGACAAGCTCGTATACCCCTTGAAATTATTTAGAAAAAGAGTAAAATGATTAGAGCTATTAATAAGAAATGGAATAGTGAGGTGAGAGAGTGTGCAGAATAAATTTCAAATCTGTGATGATTGCCAGGCAGTCAATTGGCGTTCTTTGGAGAAAAAGTTAAAGAAACTAGATTCAGAAGCAGAAATAGAGATTGGTTGTCAATCTTATTGTGGTCCAGGCAGACGTAAGACATTTGCGTTCGTTAACAATAGACCTCTCGCCGCACACTCTGAAGATGAGCTGATGTCTAAAGTAGAAAAACAGCTTCAAAAGCCTCGTGATCCAGAAGAAGAGGAGCGTTTACGCAAAAGAAATGAAGAGCGTAAGCGACGAAAAGAAGAACAAGATCGTAAGTTGAAAGAGAAGTTAGCCCAACGAAAAGCGAGTATAACTAAATAATAGATCTTTCTTTAGAAGAGGTCAGGCAATGTGCTTGAGATTAAGACAGAACCGTCTACCGCGCAGATCCTTTATGTGTAATACGTGAGGAGTCGTTCTGTTACTTATCTAACTTTAGTGAGACGAGAATACCGTTTCTTAAAGGACAAGCGCTCTATGTCTGTGCCTCTTCTTTGTGTCTATAGGCTCAGATAATAAAGCTTCAAGTTATCTTATCAAATTACACGAGAGGTAATAAGTCAATTCAAAGTGCGTACTAGATATCCTGATACTACATCTATGATTAAAAGTACAACAATTAGGCAATAAATAAATTAAAGGAGATGAGAGTATGACAGATAAAGTGAGACTAGGTAAATCAGATGTCTACGTGCATCCTATAGCATTAGGTACCAACGCTGTAGGAGGACATAATCTATATAATAATTTAGACGAAGAACAAGGCAAAGAAGTAGTACGCACTGCAATACGTAACGGTCTCACACTACTTGATACAGCGTTTATCTACGGGCCACGGCGTTCAGAAGAGCTCGTGGGTGAGACAGTCAAAGAATTTCCGCGTGAAGATTATGCTATCGCTACTAAAGGTGCGCATTACTTCGATAATGAAGGGAATGAGCATTACTCTAATGATCCTCAATTTCTTAAACAACAAGTTGAAGATAGTTTAGAACGACTTCAAGAGGATTACATAGACTTATATTACATTCATTTTCCTGACGATAAGACACCTAAAGACGAGGCAGTTGCAGCTTTAAAAGAACTTAAAGACGAAGGTAAGATAAAAGCTATCGGCGTATCTAACTTTAGCTTAGAACAGTTAAAAGAGGCTAATAAAAATGGTGACGTCGATGTTGTTCAATTGGAATATAATCTCTTAAATCGTCAAAATGAGGCTTATTTTGACTATGCTAAAGAGAACAATATTACCTTTATTCCTTATTTCCCTCTAGCTTCTGGTTTATTAGCTGGGAAATATGACGAGAATAGTACCTTTGATGATTTGCGTGCAAAGAATCCTGATTTCCAAGGAGAGCGCTTTAAAGAAAACCTCGAGAAGGTAGAACAGTTACGAGGGATTGCAGACAATCATAATGTAGGAATAGCTCATGTGGTGCTTGCGTTCTACTTAACTCTACCGTCAATAGATGTCATTATTCCTGGGGCTAAAAAATCTACTCAAGTAGTAGATAATCTAAAGACTTTAGAAGTTAAACTTTCGGAAGAAGAAATTCGGCGAATCGATGAGTTATTTCCGGTAAACAAATAAAATATAACCGCTAGAATGTCTTGCCTTATATAAATTGAGACATCTTGATAAGTGAAAGTATATTTATATGAGATAGCAGAGTGGAAGGGGGATAACAAATGATTACTGTATTATTTGGGGGGAGTCGACCAGAAGGTAATACCGCTTTATTAACTAAGAAAGCTTTAGAAGGGCAAGACTATAAATGGATTGATTTAACAGAATATCAGTTTAATCCTATACGGGATGTAAGACACAATGAAACCGCGATCCGAGGTTATACAGATGATTACCAGACGATTATTGATCAAATGCTAGCGAGTGATATAGTCATATTTGCCTCACCGATTTATTGGTATAGTGTTTCTGCATCATTGAAAGCATTTATTGATCATTGGTCTGAAACGCTAGAAGATCCTGATTATGGAGACTTTAAAGAGCGACTTGCTCGCATTGAATTTCGTCTCATATTAGTTGGCGGAGATTGTCCTCAAGTTAAAGGCAAGCCGTGCTTGAAGCAAATTGAGTATACCTTAGAATATTTAGGAGCTAGGTTAGAAAGTTACATCGTAGGTACAGCGGAAAGACCTGGTGATATATTAAAAGATCGCTACGCATTGGAAGACGTGGACAAGTGGAAAGAGGAATTTAAATCATTAAGTTAAACGATAGATTAAAGTAACTTAAGGATAACTATTTACTTCTAAGTGGAGTATAGAAGATGAGAATGATATAAAGTTAGTTAATTAAAACATGGCAATTTCTATTGTACTAACATAGAGGTTGTCATGTTTATTTTACGTAGGTTAAGTTTATTCTGTGTTCTACGTGGACGCTCATACGATTATACTGCTGAACTCCGCCCACTTTTCGTGAGAAATGCTAACGTACAAATGATGTCATTGTAGGGCAGAAGAGCTTGTTTATGACTCATTCACTTCATTTACATATTATATAGGGAGCGGGACAGAAATCTTTTAATTCAAATTAGATTTCTGTCCCGCTCCCATTATATAGAGAAGAGTAAATTTGTGATATAATAATTCTATTCATATTTTTAAGTTCAAGGAGCGTGTGATGATATGCCTCAAGTAAGAAAGGCGACCGAAGCCGATGTAGTAGGGATCAGAGATGTAGCAACAAAAGCTTGGTATAGCACGTACTTAAATATTTATGCGGTTTCTACAGTTAATGAGTTATTAGCTGCTTCTTATAACGAACAAAATTTATTAAATCGTCTTAAAGACCAATTGTTTCTTGTCATTGAAGAAAATGATGAGATCATTGCTTTCTCAAATTTTATTTACGGAAAAGAATTATATCTATCTGCTCATTACGTTTGTCCAGGTAAACAGAATAAAGGATTTGGTGGAGCGTTACTTCAAGCAGGTCTAGACATTTATCAAGATCAGTACGAAGAACTTTACGTAGAAGTTGATCGCCGTAATGAGAGTGCTGTGCGTTTCTACAAAAATAACGGGTTTGAACACTTACGTTCATATGACCAAGTGATGTATGGTGAGATCATGGAACTTGCCTTATTACGCAAATCTCTTTAACAGTTACTAAAGGAGGGCCACATTGACACAATCGACGTATGCATATAAGCAATTGCCAGAAGAAAAGGTATTCAAAGATCCAATCCATCGTTATATACATGTAAAAGACCAGCTTATTTGGGATTTAATTAAGACGAAAGAATTTCAGCGCTTGCGCCGTATTAAACAGCTTGGAACGCTTTACTTATCATTCCATACTGCTGAACATAGTAGATTCGGGCATTCATTAGGTGTTTACGAGATAGTGAGACGATTAATCGATGAGTCATTTAATGGGCGTGAAGAGTGGGACGACGATGATCGCCCTTTAGCACTTTGTGCGGCCTTGTTACACGACTTAGGTCACGGCCCTTTCTCTCATAGTTTCGAAAATATATTTGGAACAGACCACGAAGCGTTCACTCAAGCAATTATTACCGGAAAGACCGAGGTCAATGAAGTGTTAAAGCGGGTACATCCTGATTTCCCGCAAGAAGTGGCAAACGTGATTAAGAAAAAACATCATAATAAATTAGTTATTTCAATGATTTCATCGCAGATTGATGCTGACCGAATGGATTACTTGCAGCGTGATGCGTACTTTACAGGCGTAACATATGGGCAATTCGATATGGAACGCATTCTGCGCTTAATGCGTCCGTCTAAAGATGAAGTATTGATTAAAGAAAGTGGTATGCACGCAGTCGAAAGCTTTATTATGAGTCGTTACCAGATGTATTGGCAAATATACTTTCACCCAGTAAGTCGCGGTGGCGAAGTATTACTAAACAATTGTTTACGTCGAGCAAAGCAGCTTTATCAAGAAGGCTATGACTTTAAGATGACCCCTATAGATTTTATTCCTTTCTTTGAAAATGAGGTAACCATACAACAATATGTTGATTTAGATGAAGCGGTAGTAGTCTATTATTTGAAAAAGTGGATAGAAGAAGATGATGAAATTCTAAGTGATTTATCAAGACGCTTCATAAATCGTGATCTGTTTAAATATATGCCTTTTGATGGTTCAATTATTACAATCACTGAACTTACAGATTTGTTTGTGCAAGGTGGTATAGACCCCAATTACTACTTCGTGAGTGAATCTTTCTCAGATTTACCTTATGACTATGATCGACCAGGCTCTAACCGTCAGCCTATACATTTATTACGGAGAAATGGTAAAATACGCGAGATAAGTAGCCAATCTCTAGTGATTTCAAGCATTACCGGTATTAATCGACAAGATTATAAACTTTATTATCCAAAAGAATTGATAGCAAATATTGAAGACGATCAAGTGCGAAACGCGATCATCGGCCTTTTAAATGAATTAAATTAAACAGTTGATAACACGAAAGACCTCGGTTAATATAGCACGTGAAAGATGACGATGGGTTCGCTTTATCATTGATATAGAGTCAAGCAATGACTTTTATCAGTAAAGGGCAATAGAGCGTTCAAATCAATGAATCGCTAATTACGGAATGATAATTGAATAGGTCTTTTTAAACTATGAATAAATAAGCATATAACCTAAGTGGAGGTGACAATCCTATGGCAGATAAAAAAGGTTTTAAATTTAATATTATAAAAAATGATCCTTTAGATGGTCATAAAGGTACGAATATCGGTTCAATTAGCTTAGATAATGTGGCGCCCGTCTTTATTGACGAAGAGAATAAAGAAGCCTTTATCGATATTGGTGGTATGCATGCTCGTGCAGAAGTTGAAAAAGGTGTTAAGTGGATCAATGACAAAGAGACCGTTGAAGGAGACGAAGCTAAATCGTATTGGCTGTGTTGGGTTACAACTGAACGCAGTGAACAAGGGCCTTACTATGCAGGCTTAACTGCTTGTTACTTGCTGGTAAATAAGAGTATCCGACGAGGATATAAAAGCATGCCTGAACATGTCAATATGATGGATAAGTCAATGAAACACCAAATTGTAATCGATCAAATAGGTGATGAGAACAAAGCGATATTACAAGCTTTCTTACAAGAACATAATCCTGAAATGTGGGAGAACTCACCAACTGAATTCCATCAGGCTTTTAAGTCGAGCGAATAGAGCACATTTGTAAAATGAGGGTCTAGGTATGAGATTAGAAAGCAGAAACTATGAGGCTTAAGTTCAAAGAGAATGAAGATAAATTCAATATTTAGACAACCGTCAAAGTTTAATTACTCAAAACAATACATTTTAAATAGCAAGGGTGACTGAGGATGGAGAAGACTGTTCACATCCAAACACATCAAGTTGTTAAACAATTTGGTAATAAAGATAAATTTGAAACGACTACTGAAGGGACATGGCATAAAAAAGGGTCAGAATATATTCGCTACCAGGAAAATGTCGAACGAGCTCAGGTTAATGTCACCGTAAAGATCGACAGGGATAGCGTTAAAATTATACGTAAAGGTGATATCAATATGAAACTTCACTTTATCGAAGGTGAAGAGACGACGACGCTATATGATGTGAGCGCAGGCCGTGTCCCTCTACGTGTAACTACACAATCTATTAAGCACTACGTTCACCCAACAGGTGGGAAACTTAAAATACAATATCAGTTATTTCAAGCAGAGGAAAAAATGGGGACATATCAATTTGAAATTCAGTATAAGGAGACAGAATAAATGAATATTATTGATCAAGTGAAACTGACACTGATTGAGGAAATATCTACTAGTATTAACAAAGCTGGATTAGCTGAAGAAATACCGGATATCAAAGTGGAAATCCCGAAAGACGTTAAAAATGGAGATTATTCTACTAATATTGCGATGGTCTTAACTAAAATCGCTAAACGTAATCCGCGTGAAATTGCTCAAGAGATCGTTAATAACCTTAATACTTCACGTGCGCACATCAAAGAAATAGATATTGCAGGTCCAGGATTTATTAACTTTTATTTAGATAATAGTTATTTAACTAAAGTAATTCCAGAAGCTTTAAATAAAGGCGAACAATTTGGCCGTGTAGAAGAACCTAAAGAGAAAAGTATTTTATTAGAATACGTTTCAGCAAATCCAACAGGTGACTTACATATTGGTCATGCACGTAATGCGGCAGTGGGGGACACGTTAGCTAACATCTTAGACGCGGCTGGATATGATGTAACGCGTGAATATTATGTTAACGATGCAGGTAACCAAATTACAAATTTAGCCCGTTCTATTGAAACGCGCTTTTATGAAGCGTTAGGTGACCATTCACATGAGATGCCTAAAGATGGATATCGAGGAAAAGATATTCAAGAAATAGGTAAAGATTTAGCTGAGAAGCAACCTGAACTTAAAGATTTAGATGATGAAACACGATTAAAAATGTTGAGAAAGCTAGGCGTGGATTATGAAATGGAGAAGCTACGTACAGATTTAGCAGAATTCAACATTCACTTCGACAATTGGTTCAGTGAAACGTCTCTTTATGAGAAAGATGACATTCGGGCGGTATTAAGCAAAATGAGAGAGTTAGGATATACGTATGAGGCAGAAGGAGCTACTTGGTTACGCACCTCAGACTTTAAAGATGATAAAGATCGTGTGCTAATTAAACAAGATGGTACATACACTTACTTCTTGCCCGATATAGCTTATCACTATGATAAAATCGAACGCGGCAACGATATTCTAATTGATTTATTTGGAGCTGACCATCACGGTTATATCAATCGTCTTAAAGCATCAATGGAGACATTTGGGGTAGATAGTGATCGGTTAGAAATCCAAATTATGCAGTTGGTACGACTTATGCAAGATGGCGAGGAAGTGAAGATGAGTAAACGTACGGGCAATGCGATTACTTTACGCGATATCATGGATGAAGTAGGAAGGGACGCTGCTCGTTACTTCTTGACTATGCGCAGTCCCGATACTCATTTTGATTTCGACATGGAACTCGCTAAAGAACAATCGCAAGATAATCCTGTATATTATGCTCAATACGCACATGCACGAATCAGCTCTATATTAGATCAAGCAGAAGCTCGCGATATTCAACCATCTACGAACGCTGACTTTTCAACTATTAAGAACGAGAAAGCGATAGACTTATTGAAAAAAGTGGCAGAATTCGAACCTACAATTCAAAGTGCAGCCGAACATAGAGCGCCACACCGTATCACTAACTATATACAAGATCTAGCCGCTCATTTCCATAAATTCTATAACGCACAAAAAGTATTGACAGAGGATCAATCCCAGACAGAAGCTTACGTCTCTTTATGTAAAGCGGTTAAGATTACTTTAGCTAATGCTTTACATCTTGTTGGTGTTACAGCGCCAGAAGAAATGTAATAGTCTTTCAGCTCGTTATGGGTTAAATATTCAACAAGGTTCTAATAGTAATTTCAATTTAAGCGCTATTTAGTCAAGATGAAATATACTTTGATATTCTTGGCTAGATTAGCGTCTTATTTTATACTTTTCAAAATAGATGTGTAGCTATGAGTGACGAGTTTAGCATCAAGAAGAGCGTTAGTATAGTCAGAGATTTGAGTAATTAAGTCTGTGATAAAAGCGATAATGGAGGAAGGCTCATGTTAACCACAGAAGAACTGTATCAATTGTTATATCATCACATGGGACCGCAATATTGGTGGCCGGCAGACAGCAAGATAGAAATAATTATTGGAGCTATTCTGGTTCAAAATACAAATTGGAGAAATGCTGAATATGCCATAGAACGATTACAGCAAGAAACTAATTTAGATCCTCAGCGCATTTCGGAGTTGCCTCTTGAGTTGTTGCAGGAATATATACGTTCGAGTGGTTTCTATAAGAATAAGGGACGCGCTATTCACGGTATCTTTCAATGGTTAGAAATGTACGATTACAATTACGAAGTGATTAAGTCTAAGTTCGGTGACAGTCTCCGTAAGCAACTATTATCTTTAAGGGGGATTGGAGAGGAAACAGCAGATGTATTACTAGTGTACATATTCGAAGAAATTGAGTTTATCCCAGATAGCTATACGCGCCGCATTTATCAAAAGCTTGGATATAAAGATACCAACACTTATAGCCAACTTAAAAGACAGATTCGGTTACCGGGTTACTTTACAAATCAAGATGCTAATGAGTTTCACGCATTACTTGATAATTTCGGGAAAAATTACTTTAACGTGAAGTCAGATCGTCGCTATACTTTTTTAGATGAATATTTTATTGAATAATAATTAACCTTTCAACTTACTTTAATTTTGTTATGATAAGAATTAAATTAGGAGGGGACGCTATGAAGTTAAAAAGATTAATGATGGTGTTAATGGTGGGAATGGTAATTGTTGCCTTAACCGCTTGTGGGCATTCGAAGGAATCCACTTCTCATTCTCATACTGATCACCAAACTAAATACCATCGCATTATCTCATTGATGCCAAGTAATACTGAAATACTGTATCGATTAGGTTTGGGCAAAGATGTAATCGGCGTGTCGACGGCAGATGATTATCCTAAAGCAGTCAAACATAAGAAGAAGTTTGATTCAATGAAGTTAAATAAAGAAGCACTACTTAAAGCGAAACCGGATTTAATCCTCGCTCATGAATCACAACAGACTTCTAATAAAGAGACATTAGATTCTTTGAAGAAAAGTGGAGTCAAAGTCGTCTACGTCAAAGATGCCCAATCTATACAACAGATGTATGACTCCTTTAAACAAGTAGGTCGAGTAACTGGTAAAGATAAACAGGCAGAAGAATTAGTGACAACTACTAAGAAAAAGATACATAAGGTAGTAGCTTCAGTGCCGGAGCATAAGAAAGAGCAACGTGTGTTCATGGAGGTTTCATCTGAACCTGAAATATATACAGCAGGCAAGCATACATTCTTCAATGATATGTTGAAAAAGTTACATGCACAAAATTGTTTTAGTGATTTAAAGGGTTGGCAAAAAGTGAGCAAGGAACAGATCATACGTCAAAATCCAGATATCATAGTTGGCACAACAGGTCAATCTAATAAGGACTTTCGTAAAATGATCGATAAACAAGGAGGTATGGATAAAACTACTGCGGTCAAAGAGGGCAACGTGCAGTCTGTTAACGGCGACCAAATTTCACGACCGGGACCTCGCATTGATGAAGGACTTAAAGAATTAAGAGATGCACTATATCAATGAGGTCGGAGATAGGCGCGTAAAGAATTGATCAGAATCGGGACATGAGGCTGGGACATAATGTAATGTCTCAGCCTTTTTCAGCATCTTTGCCGGGGCGGGACCACGAAATCTTTTTATTCAAATTAGATTTCTGTCCCGCTCCCGAATCGTGAGCGTTGCTGTCGACAATGCTGCTTGTGGGACTCCATTAAGCGGTTTCAGAGAACACAGAAACCTTATGTCTCAACCTCATGCGATAGGGACATTATACTCTGCTTATAACTAAAAGGAAATAAGTGTGAATTTGCCACAATTTGCTAGTACTCTATTTGAGCTTGCCTAAGTGCTTTTTCTATCGCATTAGGAGAGCAAAAACCATCTCAGCAACTTTCAAAGCAACACCAATAAAGGTTGACTCGAATTCTAACCTAGTCGTTTACTGCGCCTTCATATCAGTTTCAATGATTAAATGGAGGGGAGTAATTCTATCTCAGCAGCGTAAGCGTTAGATCGATTTGTAGTCAAGACCCAGCATAGTCATCAAGTGAAGTAGTTATCTAGGATGATTTATCATATCATTGCTTTTGCTATGCGGGGTCATTTTATTTTTGGAGATAAAACCGTGCTTGAGTTTACTACTTAGGATGTAAAAAGCTCATCGACGGTGATATTAAATACTTTAGCGAGTTTAAATGCTAGTGAAAGCGTTGGATCATATTTATTATTCTCAATAGCGTTAATAGTCTGGCGGGAAACATTTACCTTTTTGCTTAATTTTTCTTGTGAAATTCCCTCTTTTGTTCGATACATTTTGAGTTTGTTACGCACGATATCAATCCTTGATAGTATACTTTCGCTTAGTTGAGATAAAGCTTCCGATAAAGGAAACGAGAGCACATATTAAAAAGACGAGTTCCAAGTGATGAGTGGCAAAGCTTTTCAACGGGCCGGCTCTATGGTGTAGATCAAATAGATTCAATATGGTAAGAAGCATAAATGCATAGACGAGTGTAACAAAACTTTTAGCTAACATTTCAGTGAACATATGTTGTTGTCTTTCGTCTAAAGGATTGTACTTTGTCTTAACATCTGAAACGTTCGAAGGAAGATACTTATTCATTAGAACAGTTAAGAAAACTGAGAAACAGAAAATGATAATTAAGCTTATTATCTCCATAGAGTTACCTCCTCAAGTCAAATGAATTTGACACAGTTAAGCTAACATATACTACTTAGATATGTCAAAAGGGTTTTACATGTTTATCATTCTAATTTTTTCATTCTCATTCACTTTCCTCTTGGGATCCTTTACAATTAGCGATAAGTCATAGAATATAACGTCCATCACTTCGATAGCATATCGCTTTTACTACAAGTTTGGAGGTATACTAGATGCGGAGATTACGATCGATCATCATTTGGTGTTTCGTACTTTTAATAAGTATCGCTTTAAGCCTCTTCTGGGACATCGGGGGATTACATGATACTTTAACTCGTACGATTCTCTGGCAAGTGCGCGTACCTAAAGTTGCTGAAGCAATGCTTGCTGGCATGGGTTTAACCCTTGCTGGTCAACTCTTTCAAATATTACTTAACAATCCACTAGCTGATAGTTTTACTTTAGGTTTAGCGAGCGGTGCCACTTTCGGTTCAGGCCTAGCAGTTGCAGTAGGTGTAAGCTTTATATTTATCCCTATATTTTCAATGACTAGTAGTTTGCTTACCTTAGTACTTGTCTTATTACTTACGCGATTAATAACATATGGTCACCCTAATAGAATACTTATTCTAGCCGGTATTATGATTGGCGCGTTGTTTAATGCTTTTCTATATATCGTGGTCATTTTAAATGAAACTAAAACGAGCAATATAGTCAATTACATGTTCGGCGGATTCTCTCAAGCTGAATACACTAAAGTGAGCTATATAGGTGTTGTGCTTATATTAGGAATTACTATGGTGCGTCTATTGTTGCCTCAACTTAAGCTGCTACAACTTGATGATAGACACGCTATTTCACTTGGCTTAAAGGTAAAACGAGTAACATATTTGACCCTTATTATCGCTTCAATTATTACTGCAGTTATAGTGGCTTATGTCGGTATTATCGGCTTTATAGGAATGGTGGTCCCTCAGCTCATACGACGTTTTTATACTCAGAGTTCGCTCGGATTTCAAATAGTACTTAATTTACTCGTAGGCGGCAGTGTGATGGTACTGGCAGATTGGCTCGGAACAACGGTGATCTATCCTGTTCAAATACCAGCTAGTATTATTCTAGCGTTGTTTAGTATTCCGGTGCTCTTCTACCTTATGATTGTCAGCGAAAGATCTAATCGATATCGTGTTTAGCAGAGGATGAGAGAACAATATAGGGTTGTAATGGTTATCTAAAATTCTTCACTCATTTTAAAAAATCCATTACCAAACCATGTTATAGTAGGATTAAAGAGATAATGCCCATCTATTCAACTTTGAAAAGAGGAAGGTAGTACTTATGGATTTAACTAAGATTAAAGCTGTTGTGTTTGACTTGGAAGGCACATTGTTAGACCGGCGCAAGTCACGCGATAAATTTATAGAAGAGCAATACGAACGCTTTCATGATTATTTCGTTCGAGTTCAGCTCGCTGACTTTAAGAATAAATTTATAGCGCTTGATGATGATGAAGATCATGATAAACCAGAATTATACAAGGCGATAATTAAAGACTTTCATATAGATCGTTTAAGTTGGAAAGACTTATTCCATGATTTCGAGATGCATTTCTATCGTTACGTGTTTCCTTATTACGACACTCTGTATACGCTTGAACGTTTAGCTGAGAAGGATTATCTGACAGGCGTCATCGCGAATGGTAAATCAAAGATTAAAGCATACCGCTTACATGCATTGGGTATAGAGCATGTGATTAATTATTTATCTACCTCCCAAACAGTTGGATTTCGTAAGCCGCATCCCAAAATCTTTGAAGATATGTTAGATCAATTAGGGACAGAACCAGAAGAGACGATGTATGTTGGAGATGATGCGTTAAACGATGTAGCGCCTGCACGTGCGATGGGCATGGTGAGTGTATGGTTTAAAGAAGAGGATGCTGAGCTCGAACCACTGCCTGAGGAAGTAGATTATACAATTACTACTCTAGAAGAATTATTAAGTATTTTATCTATTGAAGAGAAAGGATAATGTATTATGGAATTATTCAAGACGCATGATGATGTAACAATTAATTACAGAACGAGTGGTGAAGGTAATGCGATATTGCTTTTACATACTGCTTTTGACAACTTTACAGTCTTTAATGAGCTAGAAAAAAGATTGCAGAAAGACTATCAAGTTGTGCTGATGGATTTAAGGGGACATGGCTACTCAGATAGACTAACTTCTATCCGTTTTGAGGACTATATTCCTGATATTAAAGCATTGCTAGATAAACTTTATATTGATGAGTGTGCGATTATAGGCCATGAGTTAGGAGGTTCGGTAGCTGTAGCGTTTGCTGCTGAATATCCAGAAACAGTGACTTCTCTGAATTTAGTTAATCCCACTATATTAGAAGATGACCTTCCATCAGAGCGTTTATACCGCCATTACGCTTTTAAAATTCGGAATTGGGATGAAGATAAACGAGAGAAATTCTTAGATAAACATTTATATTATTCTAAGAAAGAAGGCAAAAAGTTTGCTAAACAAATTAGTGACACAAATAGTCTAAATACTGAGAGTGAAAATAAAGCCGT
This sequence comes from Staphylococcus marylandisciuri, assembly GCF_025519785.1. GTDB lineage: Bacteria > Bacillota > Bacilli > Staphylococcales > Staphylococcaceae > Staphylococcus > Staphylococcus marylandisciuri. The sequence goes on from NZ_JAOPKZ010000016.1 coordinate 27,810, forward strand.
AAGAAATTCCTTTATAAACACTAATATGCGTCACTATTTAGCTAAGATTACGACGCCTACTTTGGTCATTGCTGGGCAACATGGGGAACGCACAACGATTGTGGAGGCGAAAGAAGTGGCTGACTACCTACCAAACGCTCAATTTGAAGTTTTTGAGAAGTCTGGTTTATATCCGTTTGCTGAAGAGAAAGACCAGTTTCTGAAGATTGCATTAAAATTCATCCAAGCCCATGAATCTGAGCTTGTCAATTAAGGTGTTAACCCAATGCGGTCTGAAGAGTGACGTAGTCAATGGCGTAGAGTGTATACGTGAAGTTGCTATAATGATAATTAAAAAGTTTAGCAATACATTATGTTCATAAGGCGTGAATTATAACAGTAATTGTGTACCGCTTAACTGGTTTTATTATTAAAAATGGCAGTAATGTCGCTAAGATTACAATTAAGTGTAAACATTTTGTAATATCATTGTTAATTTAGTAATATTTGTGGTAAACTCAAAATAAGCACACGATAGATATTATCTAATAAAGGAGAGTGCTTATGAAAAAACTGATTGCAGCGACTTTAGTTACTGGATTAGCATTTTCATCTGTTTCCTCAGTGAATGCACAAGCAGCGTCAGGTAACTCTATGGATAATGTGAAACAAATTGAACATGGTGAAACGACACTTGAAGGTGCTACTTTAGGCGATTCTATTCAAACTGTGTTAAAAGAAAATAAGAGTCCTATATACTCTAAGAGTGCAGATGGTAAGGAACATATTTATGAGTTTCATAAAAAAGATGGTGTGCTTGTTGTGACTACAGATGGTAAAAAAGATAAAGGTCACATTAAAAGAGTATCAATGAGTTACAACGATACTGATGGACCATCTTATAAAGCAGTCAAAGAAAGTGTAGGCAAAGATGCTTCAGCTCGCGCACATTACAATAAGGTGACTGGCAACTTTGGTTATATTCAAAACGACAATGCGTCTTACCAATTCAGTTCACAATCACCGAGCGATAAGAATATAAGGCTTTATCGCATCGATATAGGTGAATAATTGTTACAATTTAGCGATCGATAATTAAGAATCTTCCTATAAGGTAATTAGTATAAATTAGTTGTTGAGTTTGATACACTGTTATCACAATATAAGTGGGAGCGGGACTACGAAATCTTTTTATTCCAATTAGATTTCTGTCCCGCTCCCACTTCTTTTATTTATGTCTTTCGCCTCATCGTTTGCCTAAGCCCGTGCGCTAAAAAAGAAAAAGGCAGTTCTGTAGTACAATTGAGTGTGTTATAGTAGGGGAGTAATAAATTGCACGACTAGCTTTCATTAAATTATCTATAGTTGCTTGAAATGATTAAAACTTCTCGCAGCTTTGATCGATTATGAGAAGATTGTACAACAGCCATCTCTTTAGAATATTACAGGTAAGAGATAAATTAAAGGAGTAAGTTATGCGAGCTAATGACAAAGTTCTTGTAGAAAATATTAATGATTACTTCACTCATAAAGGTTTGTCACCTAATTTAATTGATGACATAAAACTTAAGATTAAAAGAGACTTTAATAAATCTGAAGCAGTAGATAAAGACTATATAGATTATCGAGGAAAATCTCCAGCAGAAATTATATTAGTCATACAACGTAATTTATTTACTCTACAATTAAATCCAGTTATATTCTTTATTTTAAACTTTATTCTTATTTCATTTTTATACGATAAACAATACGTGCCCTTCCAAGCAGCATCAGGGATCACTTTATTTTACTGTTTAGTTGTCTTGCCCCTCTCAATCATCATCTATGGCAGCATAGTTAGAAAAAATTATTTATATAGCAATAAGGTTGAAAGGTATATCGGACTACTGATAGGCGTAGTTGCCATTGCTTTAGTATTCTTACATGCCTTTCACTTTGACTTTAATATTTATGTTGTTACACGTTATGGTCATCAGTTTATCTTTTATGTCGGCATATTGTTTAGTATCTTCGGTGTTTATTATCGTAGATTAGAATTTACTGGTATTGGATTGCTATTGTGTCAAAAGACTATCGATGCTATGATTCAAAACGCCTTATTTGCTCAGTTTGGTTCAATTATTATTTGGTTTTTACTATTAATTGTGATTATTTATTACACGATTCGTGTCTCTTCGCGTAAATAATCTATAAGACTGAGAAGAGGAGGCCTCGTCTGTGCAACACAAAGAGGTTGAGATATAACGTTTCAATGTTCTCTGAAACCGCTTAATGGAGTCCCACAAGCAGCATTGTCGACAGGAACGCTTACGATTCGGGAGCGGGACAGAAATCTAGTTTGAATAAAAAGAATTCGTAGTCCCGCCCCGGCAAGGATGACTAGAATTGAAAAAGCTTGATACAAGCGCATTTTCAAATCAGTCATCTACTGCCAAGATGCTGAAAGAGGTTGAGACATTACATTATGTCCCGGTTTCTCTTTGTTGGGGGCCGCCTGCTCAAATCCTTAACGCTTTAGTTTCGAGCTCATGTTTCACAGACTGCAACCGTCTCAGTTTTGATAGTAAATATTTGATATAGCGGGAATATTGCGATAAAAAATCATCAATTTATCGTCACGATAAATTGATGATTTTATTTGTATTTATAATAGTATGAAATTAAACTTCATTTTGATCGTTAGCTTCTTGAATGCGATTGTTTACGCGAGATAATAATTCATTAGTTTTTTCACGTTGTTTAGAATTCACTAAGATAAGTACTGTTCTCTCATCGTGTTCGTTACGTTTCTTATCAAAGTAATCTTCTTGAGCTAAATTCTTAACAGCTTTTACCACTTGAGGTTGTTTATAATTTAAGTGATTAATGATATCTTTAAGATAGTACTCTTCACTTTCGTGTTCACTGATATAAGTGAGTACAGCAAATTCTTCAAAACTAACTGAAAATTCACGCTTGATAATTCCTTTAAGTCTATCTGCGTAAGTTACCATCGCTAAAAGCTCAAAACAATCATTAATTTTACTAACTGCCATGTTGATTCCTCCTCATTTGCCTGCCCATTAGGTATGATAATATATGTTGTGTTGTAATAATACTTGATAAGTGAATAATAGCAAAATAACATCCGTATAAAGTATCACATAATATTAGGAACATATATTGTCTACACTATTATTTAATTTATTATAACTAAATAAATTTAGAAAGTAAACAAAAATCTATATGTGAAACACAATAGGTTTTTCCCTTTAAATTCCTTTTTAAACAATGTAATATTAAGAAAAATTATTTAATTAAATACTTTCTTACTTTCATTACTAGATAAATAATTAACAAGGAAGTACTAAATTTAAATGAAAAATAAACTAAAAGAACACCTTTTTATTTATTATGACACATCTTTAGTGTTTTTGGCTATCTTTTCATTAATATTTAAACCTTCTGTAACAATTATTTTATTTTTCTCATCGGTTTTATTATATTTAATTTTTCGCTCAATGAAGCGGTTTTTACGTTTAACTAAAACTGAGTGATCATTGTATAAGGCAGTTCTTGGAATTTTTATCAGATTAGTAGGGATTTCGATTTTAAAATGAGTTCCTATGGGATATTTATTGTCTGTGGTTAATTGAATATCATAAGTAGAGGTTGAGTTTTGTTTATTGTAATTTGTGGGGATGTAACTGATATCGGTTACTTTACTAGTAAATTTATTGAGATTATTATCTTTTACAATGAGGGACGAGTGTTTGTTGATTAGAGGGAGTTGTGTTTCGTCTAGAGAGGCTCTAATTACTCTTTTATCTGAATATATAGCCAATACGTTCTCTTTCGGTTTGGAAGGATGTTCGTTAGAAATAAGGACTTTGCCATCAATTGGTGCTGTAACAGGAGTGCGTAACTGATCTTGTAACTCATCTATTTCATGTTGTAATGATAGAATCGTATCTTTAGTATCATTAAGTTTTTCTTTAGAGCTAGGGAAGTGATTTAATTTAGAGAGTTTTCTTTGTCTAGCGACGATTTGTTGTTCCACCGAAGGATTATAGTATTCATAAAGCTTATCTCCAGCTTTAACTTTCGTATGGTTATTAATAAACCAATCATGGATGATTCCTTTTGAGTCGTCGAATTTAAGAGTTGAAGTTTGCATAGGTTCTTGTCTGCCAGTAACTTTGAGAGGCTCTGTGGTTTTGATTGTTAAAGTTTCTATGGAAGCTTGGGCCGTTGGATCTTTGTCGATCATAATAAAATAGGCTGCTACGTAAGCGAGTAGGAGTAAAAGGGCGCTAGAAGCGATGAGTATAATCTTTTTAGTCATGGGGTCACCTCTTAGTATTGATGTGAACTCATTATACTATAAACAATAAAGATTGTGTGTAAAATAATATAATTTAACAATAATATAAAAAATGGGAGCGGGGCAGAAATCTAATTTGAATAAAAAGATTTCTGTCCTGCTCCCCAATCGTGCGAGTTTCTGCCGACAATGCTGCTTGTGAGACGCCGTGCCGTTTTCATAGAGTACAGAAACTTTAGGTCTCTACCCCTTCTATATGGGACTGAAGATATAAAACAAACGCTGTAGTTTTATAATTTTTAAAATAAACGCAATAACATAATGCCAACGATAATAGCGATAATGCCTGTAACTTTTCTTAGAGTTACTTTATTTGGTGCTGTACCGAGTAGACCGAAGTGATCAATAATAACACCCATGAGCATTTGACCTAACATCCCGATTATTGTCGTTACTGCGGCGCCTAAATAGGGCATGAGTATGATATTCATAGTAACAAAGATCACGCCAAGGATTCCTCCGATAAAGTATAACGGTTTGAGTGGGCCTAATTGATCGTGATGAGCATCTACTTTTAAACGTCTATGGAATATTAGAGTGAGTATAAATAATGTTATTGTACCCACAGTGAACGAAATTAGTGAGGCAAAGAAAGACGAATGTATAGCTTGCCCAAGCGTGCTATTGATAGTCGTTTGTAATGGGGGACCAAAGCCAAAGATAAACCCTATAAATAACCAGATGTAGAAAGACCAGGGTCGTGAATGATTTCTAGGCAACTGTTTGACGTAGTTCATCAACACGATTCCACATAATAGGAATACGATCCCTACTAATTTGATAAGGGTGAAGGATTCTTTATCTGCGCCAAGCCAACCAAACGTATCAATGGCAACGCTCATGATTATTTGTCCTGTCACAGACATCACAACTGTAAGTGATGCGCCTACCCGCGGCAACAGGAGTAGATTTCCAGTTAAGAATATAACTCCTAAGAGTCCTCCTACGAACCAATAGAAACTGAAGTGAGTGTGTGCATAATGAGAAGGAACGAAAAGGGTTGGATTAAGAATGAGATTAAGTAATATGAGAAATAGCGTTCCAGTGAAAAACGAGATAGTAGAAGCGTAGAACGATGACTGCGTATATAAACTTAAACGTGAATTTATAGAGGTTTGGAAAGGAACAACCATTCCTGCAATAACACCTAAAATGAGCAATAAAAACATATGATCCTACTTTCTAATAATGATGGGTTGATAAGGAGTAGCTATGAAAATGTTTCGTTAGTCTATTTCTTTGAGAGAAGGGATAATTATTGAAACATAGTCTTCTCGACATTTAATCTGCTAAACTTTCCTTACTTGAAGCTTGAGTTGAACGTAATAAGTAAACTAATGATTCTCTCTTGATTAACAATAGTGTTAACTTTATCATAACTCTAATTGATTTGCTATAAAGCTACATCTTTAAACAGCTTAGCATTTATTGGCTCCTCCGTGCGGATTTATATTTTCATTTAGATAAGGCATTTTGCGTAAGCAGATCAACGACAAAGAGAAAGTGAGACAACGAATTTAGGTTTCTGTCTCACTTTCAATCGCTATGATGATCAAGGGGTTAACTTAAACTATATATCATTTATTATCGTTAAAGATTGGACGTGTAGTTCTACTAATAATTTGAGCTGAATGTACCTTCTTAGGAATCTTCTTGCCCGGTCTTAAAATATCTAGCTCTAGCAAGCGTTTCATTATATCACGTAGTTTTGGCTCTGACAGTTGTGATGTAACGTCATTGAGTGCGAATTTACATAATTTGTCTGTTTCGTCATAAAATACTAATTCTAATGTTTCTGTCATCTTTTTTCCTCCTTAATACACATTTGAAGTTGTTGTTAACTCAATCGAATCATATTTTTCTCCTGTAAGTTGTTCGATGATTGCACTAAATTCTTTAATTTGTTGCTGCGTGGCCGATTGATTAAGATTATTAAATCGACGACGTGTAGTGACGGCTTTTCCTTCTGCGTTATGTGTAACTTTTACCAAACTTACTGTAATAGTGTTCATGAGTCTCACCTCCCTTCACTTTATATATCGTCTAACTATATAAAAAAGGGTAAAAATTTTGTGAAAAAAAGTGCGAAAATCTTTTATGTAACTTAAACATGGTTTATCATTATATATGAAACATGATAGGAGGTGCTGTAAATGAATCAAGTTGATCCAATTCGAGATTTAGAATCAATCCAAGCTATGTATGAGGTTTTAAGAAAAAAGTCTGAAAGAGACTATCTGTTATTTAAGTTTGCAATTCACACAGGTGTTAAGCTATCAGAACTATTGAACATGCGTGTAGGCGATGTGCTCAATCCTAACGGCGAAGTGAAAACTTATTGGGTAGAAGGTTTAGCAGAACAAATACATATTATTCTACCTGAGAGATTAAGAGAGGAATTAAAGCATTATATTCAAGAGGCTAATATGGACGAGTCAGATTTGTTATTTCAATCTAACCGTACGCATAAAGGTTTATCTAGACAGCAAGCATATAGAATCGTTCATGCTGCAGCGACGAAGCTCGGTATGCACCATATTGGTCTCACTACATTACGTAAAACTTTTGCATACCATGCCTATCAATCGGGAATATCTATATCAATCATACAAAAATATTTAGGACATCAAACAACATTTGAAACGATGAAATTTATAGGTATTTCAAAGAAAACGAGCAAAACAACAATTGCTCTCAACCTCCAACCCTAGATAGAAAGGAAGGGCTGACATGAGCTTAGTTTATTTATTTGGTGCATTGCTTGTGCTCATGATACTTATCTTACTAACATTATCTCATCCGAAGTCTGCACAATTTGCTGGTCACATTGCTTTAATAGGTCCAGTGGTTTCTGCAGTTTATTTCCTATATCAAATTCCACGTGTTTTATCGCAGCAAGTCCTACACTTTAAGTTAACTTGGCTGCGTTCCCTTGATATTAATATAGATTTAAGAATAGATGGATTGAGTTTATTATTTAGCTTACTGATTTCATTTATAGGTGTAGCGGTGTTCTGTTACGCTACTCAGTACTTATCCAACAAGCATGATAACCTACCCCGTTTCTACATATACTTACTCTTATTTATGTTCAGTATGCTTGGTATCGTTACTGCAAATAACACTATATTAATGTACATATGCTGGGAATTAACAAGTATTTCATCATTTTTACTTATATCATACTGGTATGACCGTGAAGCAAGTCAATTCGGAGCTATTATCTCATTTATGATAACCGTATTAGGCGGACTAGCTTTGTTAACAGGTTTTATTATGATTTATACAATAACAGGGACTAATAGTATTTCAGAAATAATGGAACAGCGTCACCGCCTTGCAGAAAGTCCATTATTCCTGCCAATAGTCGTGATGTTATTGCTAGGGGCTTTTACTAAATCAGCACAATTTCCATTTCATGTATGGCTACCTAAAGCAATGGAAGCTCCTACTCCAGTGAGTGCTTATCTCCATTCAGCAACCATGGTTAAAGCAGGCATCTTCTTACTCATAAGATTTATCCCCGTACTTGGCTTAAGTCAGATGTATATTTACGCCGTAACGTTTATTGGTTTGATCACTATGATATTCGGGTCGGTGAATGCTTTACGTCAATATGATTTAAAAGCTATACTCGCTTATTCTACTATTAGTCAACTCGGTATGATTGTTTCGATGATAGGCTTAGGTGCCGGTTATGCGCAACATACTAATGATGAGTTAACTGTCGTATATGTATACATTTTATTTACAGGTTTATTTCACTTGATTAATCATGCTCTTTATAAAGGGGCTTTATTCATGGGTGTAGGGCTTATTGATCACGAGACCGGTACACGTGATATACGTAAACTAAGTGGTTTACGTCATTTTCTACCGCTCACTCATATAGTCATGCTGTTAAGTGCGTTATCTATGGGGGGCGTACCTTTATTGAACGGTTTCTTAAGTAAAGAGATGTTTTTTGATGGATTACTTCGCGCACAACATCTACCGCAGTTTAGCGGTTATATAGGTTTCGCTGTGGTCGCATTAGGTGTTGTGGCAAGTGTATTTACTTTCATTTATTCTCTTTATATGGTTAAAAGTGTTTTTTGGGGAGAATTCTCTAAGGAAAGGCTTCCGATTTCAAGACCTAAAGAGCCCATCCTATTTGCATTGCCATCAATCATCTTAACCCTCATGTTACCTGTGATCTTTGTCATACCTAATGTCTTAACACATTTCGTATTAGTACCCGCTTTACAGGGTCTCTCAGGAGAAGGCGGAATTGCCAAGAAAGCACCAATTATTTCACAATGGCACGGTTTTAACTTGCCCTTATTACTCAGTGCTATAGTGATTGTGGTAGGGGTAATAGCTGTGTTTAAAGTGAAGTGGCTTCAGTTTGGTCGTTTTGAAAAAGGGGCTTCTCTGACTAAAGTTTATTCACGTCTTTATCATGAATTTGAAATTCATTCGAGCTCTAGCATACGCGGTTTAATGAATAATCGACTCAACCATTATATCGTCTGGACGCTTTTATTCTTTGGAGTCATCGTTACATATAGCATCTGTCGTGTTGGCTTCCCGAAGGTTCATCAAATTCATGTGAGCGACTTTGGTCCGCTTGAGATACTCACTTTGATTGTAGTATTTATACTCGGTGTTGCACTAATATTTATTAGACAAAGACTTACAATGGTTATCCTGAACGGTATTATTGGCTACTGTGTAACTATCTTTTTCATTTTAATGAAAGCACCTGATCTTGCATTGACTCAATTAGTGGTTGAGACAATCACAACTATACTCTTTATCGTTAGTTTCTCTCGCTTACCTAACGTGCCTAGAGGACGAGGTAATAGAAAGAGGGAATTACTAAAAATTGTTGTGTCTCTCATAATGGCTATAGTTGTGGTGATGTTGGTGTTCATCGCACAACAAGGAAATCACATGGCAACCATTTCTACATTTTATGAAAAGGCCGATGAGCTTACAGGTGGCAAAAATATCGTAAACGCGATTTTAGGCGATTTTCGTGCATTTGATACATTATTTGAAGGTCTAGTATTAATCATTACCGGACTTGGAATTTATACTCTATTAAACTTTAAAGATCGGAGGGGACAAGATGAGAGAGAATGATGTAGTTCTTCGTACAGTAACAAAGATAGTGGTTTTTATACTATTGACATTCGGCTTCTATTTGTTTCTCGCTGGGCACGATAGTCCTGGTGGTGGGTTTATAGGAGGACTTATATTTAGTTCGGCTTTTTTACTCATGTTCTTAGCGTTTGATGTCAAACAAGTACTCGTATCCCTACCGATTGATTTTCGAATCTTTATGATTATAGGTGCATTATTGTCTATTGCTACTGCAGTAAGTCCGATATTTTTTGGCAAACCTTTCTTGTATCAAACTTCTTTTACGGCGCATTTCCCTTTACTAGGTGAGTTACATCTAACTACAGTAACTTTATTTGAAGCGGGTGTGTTACTCACAGTTGTAGGAGTGGTAGTTACTGTGATGTTATCAATGAGTGGTGGTCGTTCATGAATCTTATATTATTATTAGTGATAGGTTTCTTAGTTTTCATAGGTACTTACATGGTCTTATCGGTAAACTTAATACGTATAGTTATTGGTATTTCTATCTATACTCACGCTGGTAATTTAATTGTGATGAGTATGGGGCATTATGGGCCGCATATGTCTGAACCGTTGATAGAGAAAGGCACCCAACATTTTGTTGATCCACTTCTACAAGCTATCGTTCTTACGGCTATCGTTATTGGCTTCGGAATGACCGCCTTCTTATTGGTTCTTGTCTATCGGACATATAGGGTAACGAAAGAAGTAGAAATCGATGTATTGAGGAAGGAGAGTGAGGGCGAGAATGAATAATTTACTCATCTTACCGTTATTGCTTCCTGTTGTTTGTGCCCTTATTCTCGTTTTTACACGTAAACAGAGCCTCATTTCTCGTATACTTTCTATCGGTACGATGCTAATTTCGACTGTAATTTCGCTAGCTTTACTGATATATGTAATGAAACATGGTCCTGTAGTCCTTGACTTCGGTGGATGGCGCGCACCCTTTGGGATACAGTTTGTGGGAGATCCACTTAGTTTAGTATTGGTTACGTCATCTAGTGTTGTAGTGACTTTAATTATTGCCTACGGTTTTGGTAGAGCCGAAAAACGTGCTATTCGTTACTACTTACCAAGCTTCATCTTATTCTTAACTGCCGGCGTAGTAGGATCCTTTCTTACTGCAGATTTATTCAATCTCTATGTCATGTTCGAAGTTATGTTGCTTGCCTCTTTTGTACTTGTGACGTTGGGCCAATCAGTAGAGCAACTTCGCGCAGCTATCATTTATGTGGTATTAAATATTATCGGTTCTTGGCTACTGCTTGTCGGCATTGGGTTACTTTACAAGTTAACCGGAACTTTAAATTATGCACTTGTAGCGCATCGCTTAAGTCAAATGGAGGATCATCAATCCACTGTAATTATTTCAATGATTTTCTTAGTAGCTTTTAGCTCTAAAGCAGCGCTAGTTCTCTTCATGTGGCTTCCTAAAGCATACTCGGTATTGAATACAGAACTGGCTGCACTTTTTGCCGCCTTGATGACTAAGGTAGGCGCCTACGCTTTAATTCGCTTCTTTACCTTAATGTTTAACGACTACACTGAAATCACCCATAAACTACTTGTCTTCTTAGCATGTATTACTATGATAATCGGTGCTTTTGGTGTCATTGCTTATACCGATATTAAGAAAGTGGCAGCATATCAAGTCATATTGTCTATAGGTTTTATTATTTTAGGTTTAGGTACTTACACTTTCTCGGGTGTAAACGGTGCAATATTTTACTTAATCAATGATATTATCGTTAAGACGTTATTGTTCTTTATCATCGGTTCTCTTATCTATTTGACCGGCAGACGTCATTATAAATATTGTCATGGTTTAGCTAAGCGAGAACCGTTTTTTGGCGTAGCGTTTATCATCATGATTTTTGCTATTGGAGGAGTGCCTCCTTTTAGCGGTTTTCCTGGTAAAGTTTATATTTTCAAAGGTGCTATAGAGAACGGTAATTATATCGGCTTAACGTTAATGATAGTTACGAGTTTAATAGCCATGTATAGCTTGTTTAGAATTTACTTTGTGATGTATTCAGGTAATGATAAAAAAGGGGATAAGGTTACTTTTAATCGATTACAAGGTTATCGTAAATGGCTGATCGGTTTGTTAGTTGCCGGTGTATTAGCTATGGGCATAGCAGCACCTATGATATTCAAGGTAACCTCTCAAGCAACTCATCTTAATGTTGATGAGGGGGCCTATCTTAAGGCGACAAACCCGCACTTACTGAAGGAGGAAAAGAGATGAAACAAGTAGTATTAAATGTGGTTATAGCATTTCTTTGGGTATTGTTTCAAGATGAAGAATCGTTTAAGCTATCCACTTTCTTTGGAGGCTACTTGATAGGTATTCTCGTTATCTATATTCTTCATCGCTTCTTTGGAGAGGAGTTTTACTTAAAAAAAGTGTGGGTTGCGTTTAAATTTCTTGTGATTTATTTATACCAGCTTACAACCTCAAGTATTTCTACAATTAACTATATCCTATTTAAAACGAATAAGATGAATCCAGGTATGGTCACTTACGAAACAGCTTTAAAGCATGATTGGGAAATTGCTTTTCTCACCATCTTGATCATTATCACACCTGGTTCTACGGTGATTCGAATTTCTGATACTAAGAAGAAATTTTTTATTCATGCAATCGATGTCTCAGAGGATGAGAAAGCAACATTGTTGAGAAGTATACGCCAGTATGAGGATCTAATATTGGAGGTGGCACGATGATTGAAGCGTTCACTCAAGTATTTATTACGAGCGCGATGGTTATCTTCGGTGTCGCTCTGTTACTCAGTTTATTCCGTTTGATTAAGGGACCTACGACAGGAGATAGAGTAGTCGCATTTGACGCAGGGAGCGCTATCCTAATGTGCATTGTAGGAGTAGTCAGCGTGCTTTATGAAACATTTTCATTTTTAGATTCAATTTTATTAATAGCTATAATTTCTTTCGTCAGTACGGTCTCAATTTCGAGATTTATTGAAGGGGGGCACGTCTTCAATGCATCAAATAAACGAAATCATTAACTTAATTGCAGCTATACTACTCTTTTTAGGAAGTGTTATTGCTTTGATAAGCTCTATAGGTTTGATTAAGTTTCAAGATGTCTTTTTGCGTAGTCACGCTGCAACCAAAAGCTCAACGCTCGCAGTTCTGCTTACGATCGTCGGTGTTATCGTTTTCTTTATTTCAAAGCAAGGATACTTCAGTGTGCGCTTAGTACTTGCCCTCGTCTTCATCAACCTGACCTCCCCGGTAGGCGGCCATCTCATTTCACGCGCAGCTTATCGTACGGGAGCCTTTATGTATCGGAAAAAGGAAGGGCCGAGACAAGCTGATCTCTTGTTGAGTTCTAAAGAACATAATACATTTGAGGAACTAAAAAGACGTGCTAAAGAACGTGAAGCGAGACGTCAACATTTATATCGTAAAGAACACGAAGATTTTGATGATCGTTAGCATAACGCCTCACTTCAAGATGGCTAAGTTATTAAATTATTAAAGCAATGCGCATACGACGTAAGAGTGAATGGTTGTCTGATAAGAAGTAAAGTACAAGTCACCCCACTCTTTCTATGAGGAGGCTGGGACATAATGTAATGTCCCAGACCCTTTTAGCATCTTGGCAGTAGATGACTGATTTGAAAATGCGTTTGTATCAAGCTTTTTTCAATTCTAGTCATCCTTGCCGGGGCGGGACGACGAAATCTTTTTATTCAAATTAGATTTCTGTCCCGCTCCCTTTCTATGAGGGGAGATATGAAATCAATTCATCTTAATTTAACTGCTATCACTTAATTTTGGTGCAACACATTTAAGTTCGTTAATATTTAGTGGTAGAATAATAGGTGATTGTAATTGTCTGAAATCCTACAGTATTTTCTCAAAGCATACAGAACTAGGACGTTTATACACATGCTTTTACAGATATGAATTATGGAAATATTCTGTGTTTCGACCTCGACAATTATAAAGTTAAACTTTAAAACGAAAAGAGGTGAAACCGTGCAAATTTTTGAAACTATACTATTTTTTCTTACACTCGTAATAATTAGTTCTTTAGTACATACATATTTGCCTAAAGTTCCTCTTGCTTTTATTCAAATTATCTTAGGTATGTTACTCTATCTTACTCCTATACCCGTTGAATTTCACTTTGATAGTGAACTGTTCATGCTTACTCTCATCGCGCCTCTCTTATTCGTGGAAGGAGTCCACGTCTCACGGGTCCATCTTAGGAGATATATCAAACCAGTATTGATGATGGCATTAGGGTTAGTAGTTACAACAGTCATTGTAGTAGGGCTTTTCGTTCATTGGATTTGGCCAGAGCTACCGATGGCTGCAGCTTTCGCTTTAGCTGCCATCCTTTGTCCGACTGACGCAGTGGCAGTTCAGGCTATTACCAAAGGAAAAGTATTACCGAAAGGTGCAATGACTATACTTGAAGGTGAATCTTTACTTAATGATGCGGCTGGGATTATATCATTTAAAATTGCGGTTGCAGCTTTAATCACAGGGGCATTCTCGATATTCAATGCTATAGAACAATTTCTCATTTCTTCTATTGGTGGCTTTATTATTGGCCTCATTATTGGTGTCTTACTCGTGCGCTTCCGAATTACGCTTACGCACCGAGGTATAGAGAATGTTAATATGTTCACGTTTATTCAATTACTCACTCCATTCGTAACATATTTAGTAGCTGAAATGATACATGCTTCTGGAATTATTGCTGCAGTAGTGGCGGGACTTGTACATGGTTTCGAACGCGATCGTATCGCCCAAGCAAGAACGCAACTTCAGATGAGCTACAACCATACATGGAATATATTAAGCTACGCACTTAACGGTTTTGTGTTTTCTATATTGGGTTTTCTCGTCCCAGAAGTAGTTGAAAAGATTGTTAAGCACGAGCCCCATAACCTCATATTTTTGATTATTGTTACGGCCTTGATTGCATTAGCGGTTTACCTATTTAGATTTATATGGGTTTATGTTCTATATCCTTATTTCTATTTACCTATCAGTCCCTTTCAAAAGATTATGGCTCAGAATGATGATAATTATAACCCGGCAGAAACACCTCCGAAACGAAGTATGTATGCCTTTATAATGACGCTATGTGGCGTTCATGGAACGATTTCTTTAGCGATCGCCTTGACATTACCTTATGTCCTAGCTGATAACCATCAATTCTCTTTCCGTGATGATCTACTTTTCATAGCTTCAGGCATGGTCCTTATCAGCTTGGTTATGGCACAGATAGTCTTGCCGCTGATTACGCCAAGCGCGAAGAAACCCGTAATTAAAGGTATGAATTTTAAACAAGCGCGTATATATATTTTAGAAAATGTAATTGATATACTCAGTAAAAGAGCTACTGCTGAAACAAGTTATCGTTACGGTAATGTAATCAAAGAATATCACGATAAATTGGCATTTCTAAAAACTGTAGAAAATGAAGATGAAAATTCTAAAGAACTCCAACGTCTGCAAAAGATTGCCTTTGATGTTGAGAATGAGACGTTAAACAAACTGGTAGAAAACGGTGACATAACTTCTAACGTCTTAGATAACTACTTACGTTATGCTGAACGTACACAAGTATACAAGCAAGCTTCATTAATCCAAAGAATGATAGTAGGCATACGAGGATATTTATTGAAAAAACGTATTCGCAAACGCATGCGAACTAATGCAGCTTCTTCACTTTCTATAGCTGATAATTTAATTGAAATCTCTAATGTCATGCGCACAGTACATTATCACGTGGTAAGACGATTGAGCAAAGAAACTAGTGAGGATAATAAATTGGAAGTGGGTATGGTATGTGATGCCTATCTGGTACGTATCGATAATCTAACACCGGATAATTTCTTTAATCCTAATAGCGAAAATTCAATTATTAAGATCAAATTGTTAGCTTTAAAAGAACAACGTCGATTATTAAGCCAGCTGACGGACGAAGAAGAAATTAGCGAAGCTACCGCTTTAAAAATTCGAGAGGCTATTAACTATGATGAAATGATAATTGTAGATAGTCTAACTTAAGTATTACAAGTTTCATCTTTAAACATTGACATACGATGGTACTCATAGCTATTTCAAGAGGGATAGTATTCTTGGAAAAAATGGCTCTCTATTAAATAGGACCTGTAACTCAATTACCGTTCCTATTTAGTAGAGAGCTTCTTTTTGACAGAGTAGATAATGAAATACTCCAACGATGGGGGAGGATTTGAACCATCGTTGGAGTTTGAGAGATTATCTAGGCTTGAATACCACCATATCGTACGTCATATATATTAGGAGGATACGTACGATATGGGACTATTCACCTCTAGAAGAAGTAGAGGTGGAAAGCCCATAATTACCTTTAAGGAGAGGGCCATGCTCATTCGATGAGACGTAACGAGCTATGGCCCGGATTTCAATCATTGTTGTTTAGCCATACTGCCATGGACGGTATCGATGTTTGATTTCATCATCTTATAGTAAGAATCACCTCGACTTCCTTTTTTACCTATAGAATCTGTGAAAACCTTACCGTATATAGCTCTATTAGTTTCTTCACTTAAACTTTCCATACTTTTTGTATCTACACTAGTTTCGACTAATAAGTTCTTGACTTTATTATTTTTAACAAATTTAATTGCTTGTTCCATTTGTTTAGGCGTTCCTTGTTTTTCTGTGTTAATTTCCCAAATATAGCCGGCATTAATATGATATTCTTGAGCAAAATATTTAAATGCGCCTTCACTGGTAATCATGTTGCGTCGATCTTTAGGGATATCTCTAAATTTTTTGTGACTTTCTTTGTTTAGTTTATCTAACTTCTCTTTATATTTATCACCTTTTTCTTGATAATCAGATTTATGATCTTTGTCGAAATTTATCAGTGTATTTTGGATCGTAACGACATATTTGATACCGTTAGTGAGGCTTAGCCATGCGTGTGGATCGCGATTGATATCTTTATGCGCCGCGCCCTTTAAGTAATTGGGTTTGACTTTATTTGAAACAGCTACTACAGATTTATCTTTTTCAGATTTACCTGCTTGAGCAAGTGCTTTTCTAAACCAGCCATTTCCTGTTTCTAAGTTCAATCCATTGTATAAAATGACGTCGGCATCGGTAAGCGCTTTAATATCCTTAGGTTTTACTTCATACTCATGGGGATCTTGCCCAACAGGCACGATACTATGTACTTCTACATGATCGCCTCCTATTTCTTTGACCATATCAAATAAGATAGAATTGGTCGTAACCACTTTAAGTTTATGGTCTTTATCATGGTGGGACTCTTTGCTACTGTCACCTCCACAAGCACCTAAGAATAATGCTGCGATAAGTAGCAATGTAATTATCTTTCTCATGAGACGCTTCCTTTCTTTATTGGTAAATTCACTTTATGGATAGCAAAAATAATTATATAAATTATAAAAGCACAGATAACGATTGTAGCGCCGCTTGGAATGTTGTAAATATAACTGAAATAGAGTCCAACTATCGAACTTACAATACTTATTAAACTAGCTAGAATCATCATACTATGTAACTTCTTGCAGATAAGAAATGCAGCAGAAGCAGGGGTGATGAGCAGGGCAACAACTAGAATGATGCCTACAGTTTGAATACATACTACTGTCACCAACGAGAGGAGCAGCATTACAAAATAATGAATCAATGTCGTGTTTAAACCGCTCATTCTACTAAATGTCGAATCGAATGTAGAAATCTTGAGTGGTCGATAAAAAATAATGATGAGCGCTAGGACGATTATACTGACGATGAGTGTAGACCAGAATGTCGTGTGTGTGATTGCAAGTATATCACCGAATAATATGAGATATAAATCGGTAGCGCTATGTATAAGGCTAATAATGATCACACCGCTTGCTAGGAAAGCAGTAAAACTGATACCTATAGCAGCGTCTGATTTAGTCTTACTTCTATCTGAAATTAAACCTATAAAGCCACTTGCTAACATCCCCGTGATCATCGCTCCTAGAAACATAGGTATGTGAAAGACGAAAGAGAGTGCTACTCCTGGCAAGACAGCATGACTCATCGCGTCTCCCATAAGTGACAGCCCACGTAAGACAATAATACTGCCGACTGTTCCACAAACGATACCGACTACTATTGAAACGATAAGCGCGCGCTTTAGAAATTGATAATCGAACAAATGTTGTAGGAAATCCATGGTAGTTCTCCTCTCTAACCTGCTTGATTAAGGAATATATCATTGAGTATTTCAGGGTCTGTAGCTTTATCGCTCGGGCCAAAGTAGCGTAAGCGCTTGTTGAGCAACATTATTCTGTCAAAATAATCCCCAGCTTTCGAAAAGTCGTGATGAACAATTAATACAAGTTTGTTCTCTAATTTAAGTTGGCGAATCTTCTTAATAATGAGTTGCTCGCTGAGGAAGTCTATACCCACGAAAGGCTCATCTAAGAGGTAAAGTGCACTATCAGACATGAGTGCACGGGCGATAAGTACACGTTGCATTTGTCCACCACTCAGTTGAGAAAGTTGTCGTTTCCTTAACGAACTAATCTCTAAATCCTCTAGTAGTAATTCAAGTTTCGCTTTAACCTTAGGTGTTATCCATTTGAACCATCCTATGTCTTGGTAAGCGCCTGAAATGATAACTTCTTCTACATTAATAGGGAAGTCTATGTCAATATGCGCTTTTTGAGGGATATATGTAATTTGTTTAAGTTGACTCGTTGTTGATTTATGACGCAGTTGCGTCCTTCCAGTAGCTTTGAATTCACCAATTAATGATTTAATAAGTGATGATTTTCCTGCGCCATTAGGTCCCATAATGCCAATGATTTCACCCTTAAGAGGAATGGAAAAGTTAATGTGTTGTAATACATGTTTATTTCCCAAACGGAGGTTTAAATCTTCTACTTCTAACATTTTTAACTCCCTTAATAAATATTTTAGGTTAACCTAATTTATTTTATGATATACTACGAACTTTTAGCGTGTCAAGTTATTTCATGATACAATAAAGTGAAGATATTGAGAGGTGAAAGCATGCTAACTGAAGAGAAAGAAGATTACCTGAAAGCGATATTGTCACATCACGGTGATACGCAATATGTAACGAATAAGGTCTTGTCTCAGTACTTAGATATTAAGCCCCCTTCAGTCAGTGAAATGTTAAATCGGTTAGAGAAATCAAATTTTGTCGAAACTAAACCTTATAAAGGTGTGCGTTTGACTGAATTAGGGTTGAGTTATACATTAGATATCATTAAACGTCATCGGTTGATTGAGTTATTTTTAATTAAAGTGTTGGATTATAATTGGGAAGAGGTACATCAAGAGGCTGAAATCCTTGAGCATCGTGTCTCCCGTTTATTTGTTGAACGATTAGACAAAGTACTCAGTTATCCTAAGACGTGTCCGCATGGCGGTGTGATTCCTAGGAATAATAATTATAAAGAAATCTATACGCAAAATTTAATCGAGTTTGATGAAGATGAGGTCGTCACAATAGAACGAGTGAGAGATAGAACGGAATTGTTAATTTACTTATCCAGCAAAGACATATCTATAGGGGATCGAATTCATATTGTGAATAAAGATGATACGAATAAAGTGATATTAATACAAAAAGATGATATAACGACGATTCTTAGTTATGATAATGCACGTCATATTTATGTAGAAAAATAAAGCAGGAAACGAGATAATTTTTAAATTGAGAGAAATATCTCGTTTCCTGTTTGTTTATGTAAAGCTATTTTTACTACACAATATATAGGTAAATAACGTATAAAGAATAGCTATTAATAGCAAGCCAAATCAGAGTGAAGAATATGATAGGTATGTGTGTTAACTCACGTAGAGCTGCACCGTCCCAGTCGATAGGTTGGCGACTAAAGGTCAAGCGTAAGATAGTATACGAAGATTGAATGACTTCGCCGAATAACACACCAAGTATAAAGTGTATAGCAAGGCTGATCAAGTTTATTTGAAAGAAATCATACTGGTATTTAAAGATAACGTAAAGTAAACCGATGAGTATAAATAAAGTAACTAAAGGCGCTGTCTTACGTGAAGTTAGAATCAAATAGTATAAAAATATAAAGATGTAGATTATGATAAACAGACTAGGAAAGTGATGTGTTACTGTTACGAGTCCGACAAGTAGCATAATAGGTGGCATGACATATCCACCCAGCGTCGTACTAATTTGACAGAGTCGACTAGAAGAACTCGTTATCGCATAACCTTGTTGTAAGGAGCGCTCACGTTCCTTTGAAGAGACGATTATGACAAGATCTTTCGCTCTGCCGCCACTTATCTTATTGAATAATATATGACCAAACTCGTGTGTGAGCACAGGTATATAGTTAAGATAGATATCGAGCGTTTTAATTACTGGTTTATACCGATAATGGTGTATCAGGATATAAGTGATCGCAATTAGAACTAAGATATAAGTATGTAATTGTATAGAACGAGTTAAAAGTATATGGAGTAAATTCATAAGTGTACCTCAGTATTATTTACTTTTCTGCACTTATTATAGGATATTTTATAGAAAATTACATTTGGACTTTTGTTGTATATATTTTTTTAAAGCGCTAATATAAGATGATAAGGAGGACGGAACAAAAGTGTTTGGGGGCCCCAACAAAGAGAAACTGGTAAACCAGTTTCAACAAGCACAGCGAGTTGGGGTAGGGCCCCAACAAAGAGAAACTGGGACATAATGTAATGTCTCAACCTCTTTCAACATCTCGGCAGTAGATGACTGATTTGAAAATGCGCTTGTATCAAGCTTTTTTCAATTCTAGTCATCCTTGCCGGGGCGGGACTACGAAATCATTTTATTCAAATTAGATTTCTGTCTCGCTCCCGAATCGTGAACGTTTCTGTCGATAATCCTGCTATTAAGACGTCGTTAATCAGTTTCCCAGTGCCCAGAAACTTTATATCTCAACCCCGGTCTTGTTGTGAAAGGTCACTAGCATCTTATTATAATTACGAGTGTATTTAGAACCCAGTTAGCTTTGTTGCAGTTACTTCACAAGTGCATTTTATACAGCTCAAAAATATAGCCTTCGTGAAACGAATATTGAAGGAGTTAGAAGAATGATAAATAAATGTAAGGACCAACGTGTAAATGTGTTAAATCTCTATTTTGATAATGTAACAATGTCACAGATGGAAGAGAACGTGGAACGTTTTTTTGAGGAAGCACGAGATGAAAATCTCTTCATCGTTACCGCCAATCCAGAAATCGCTGATTATGCAACGAATCATGTGCGTTATCAACGTCTCATTAACCAAGCAGATTACGTTGTTCCAGACGGTACAGGAATAGTAATGGGGGCTAAAATGTTAAAGACGCCCTTAAAGGAACGTGTGCCAGGTATTGAATTGATGGAAGCATGTATACGTCTAGCGAATCGTAAGCAGCAACGTGTATATCTCTTAGGTTCCAAAGAAGAAATTGTCCAGCAAGCAACACGACAACTTCAAACGCGGTATCCTAATGTGACCTTTGACTTTCATCACGGTTATATCGATGTCAATGACGCTCAAATAGCTCATGATATCCGACAGTTCAATCCTGATTATATCTTTGTAGGTATGGGTTATCCACGACAAGAAGAATGGATTGAACGTTTTGTAGATCACTTTGAGCGAACAGTCTTGATGGGGGTCGGGGGTTCGTTAGAAGTCTTTAGCGGGAGCAAGAAACGCGCGCCTAAGCTATTTAGAAAATTAAATGTTGAATGGGTTTATCGTTTTCTTATAGATTGGAAACGCGCTGGAAGGTTAAAAAGCATACCTGTGTTTCTCTATAAAGTCATGCAACAGAAATATAATAAGAAGTGAGTAGTACTTTGTGGGGGGAGTACTACTCACTTCTTTTTTAAGCAGTGGCTAAGGCAAGGGGGGTTGCAACGAGCCACTCAGTATTTAAATAGAATGGAGAAGGGGAGGTCGGGACGTAAAGTTCTATGCTCTGAGAAATCAATTAATGGCGTCTCATAATTATAATTGTCGACAGAAACGCTGCTGTCCCGATCGTGTTTATAAATAGGATTAAGAGCGAAAAGGGATAGAATGGCGATCGAGTGGTCTAAAGTCCAGTCTGATTAGTCCACTTGAAAGAATTATTTGTCATTTTTTGCATTGTAACTTGCACTAGAAATACGACCACCAGAAACAATAACATCTTTATCTTGGAAAGGCTCGTCGTTGAAGAAACGAGATAAGATATCTTTGACACCGTCTTCAATACGTTTCTGAGCTTCGAGTGTCATACCAGAGTAGTGTACTGTCATTGCATTGCGTGGCATTGTTCTCCATGGGTGTTCAGCGGGTGCTGGTTGAGGATACCAAACGTCACCTGCGTAGCCTTGAATGTGTTTATCGTTTAAGGCCTCGATTAATGCATCAGTATTGACGATCTTACCACGAGCTGTGTTAACTAAGAAACTACCGTCTTTCATGCTATCTAATACGGCTTTATCGAATAAATTGTCTGTCTCAGGAGTCAATGGAGCATGGATAGTTATAGCATCGCTGGAGCGAACAAGTTCGTCAAAGCTAACAAATTGAGAATGTTCGCTGTCTTTTTGATTAATCGGATCATAATGTTGAATGTTAACGTTAAATGGAGCAAGACGTTCTGCTACGAGTTGACCAATACGTCCGAAGCCGAAGATACCGATCGTTTTATGTTGTAATTCATAAGCGTCATTACCTACTTGAGATAGGTTCCATTCTCCTTCTTGAGATTGACGATGACCTTCTTCATAATTGCGTAAGAGGATGAGTAAGTCCATCACAGCGTGTTCTGCTACGCTTACTGTATTACTGCCTGTCACTTCTACTACACTGACATCGTGCTTGCTTGCTGCGTCTAAATCAACATGGTCAGAACCTACACCAGCTGTGATAGCTAACTTGAGATTAGGTGCTTGTTCTATGCGCTCTTTAGTCATGTACGCAGGATAGAACGGAGCACTGATTACGATGTTCATATCTTCCAAGTGTTTGTCTAAATCTTCTTTTCCGTCTTTTAAAATGACGAGTTCATGTCCTTTATCTTCCAAGAAAGTTTTAAGACCAATAGCCTTATCTGTATTCAGTAGTTGGTTATCTTGTCCTTCTACAGCTTCAGGGAATAATGCAACTATTTTCATAGTATAAACACTCCTTTAAAATATTATAATAAAATTATTTGTAATAGCACTTATAACGTTAAAATGGTTGCGCTCTGAACCAAAAAGTACTCGATACAATTTGGTAAACCACCTCCTTGAATGAGATAAAGTATGTACTTCTTCATCAAAGAGGGAGTAGCCAAATAGCACCGAGTACTTTGTAACCAATCCCTGAAAGTTATGTAATTGTAGTCTTAATGTTATATGAGATAAAGTTAAATAACTCACGACGTAAGCTTTAACTTATCGATTAAGATTCAATGTTTTGGTCAAAGACAAAGATTGAGACAACTTCATCGTTTTCTAAATCGACATCAGTAAATAGTTTGACAAACTTTGCTTCAACTAGCTCCTCCATTTCAATCGGAGGATTTTCTTTATACAGATCTTTTATTTCTTCTGTCCGTCCTTCTTTTAACATACGATGGTAAGCATTATTTCTCAAGTAAAATGTTTCTACCTTACTTAAGCTACCTTTCATGTGTGCCACAGCCCAATTATCTTTAAAAAAGACTGATACGTGTTCAGGTCCCTTACCAATATGTGCTTTGCGATATTTTCGGATGAGATTTGCAAATTGTTGTGTCTTATTAGTAGAGATGTTAATCACCTCGTTCATATGCTTCAAGTCACCTAAGTGAAAGCACTTATCAACTACAGTACATTTAATATCATAAAACTTTTAAAGATAAAAATAAAGTATTTTGTTTAAATTTCATAATCAAGTTTATTCAAAGTAATAAACAATTGTTATACACATTCGTTGTTTTGAATAGTAAATGATGATGTTAGAGCATCAATCTCGGAAGACGATTTATCATATATTCTCAGTTAAAGTGTAGCAACTGTCAGAACTTGAATATGTTCTATCTGATAATTTAAGACATTGCCCAGTCTATGATAGTGTCAACAAAAGTAACTCGGTTTACGCTACACACTTTCGGGCACGAACGGCTTTAACGTGCTGGCTAAAATGTTAAGAGTACACGTCTCTCGCTATTATTAATGAAAGCATGTTGTATCGGTCTCAGTTTGCTCGTTACTTCACTTCAAAACGCGAATTATTGAGCTCATCCTTATATTTTTTTTGCTCAGCTTTGGATAGCTTGCGGAAGTCCTTTAAGAATTTCTCATAATTAGGAAGCACTTTATCTAATTCGCCGAAATCTTTTAACTTCCCGCCTTCAATCCAGGCAATTTTAGTACAAAATTGACGTACTTGGTTCATATTGTGACTCACGAAAAAAATAGTTTTGTTTTGCTCTTTGTATTCATAGATTTTTTCTAAGCATTTTTGAGCAAATGTTTGATCCCCTACTGAGAGCGCTTCATCGATAACGAGAATATCTGGATTTGTTGTAATATTAATTGAGAAACCGAGTTTGGCACGCATACCACTTGAATATTTTTTAACGGGTTGGTATATGAATTCGCCTAATTCGCTAAATTCTATAATATCGGGCGTAAGTCTTTTAATCTCTTTACGAGAGAACCCCATACATAACATTTTAAATTCGATATTTTCTAATCCAGTGAGTTGTCTATTTAACCCGGCATTAATCGCAATGACGCTTACTTCTCCATTGCGAGATACTTTGCCTGACGTAGGCATGAGTGAGCCACCGATCATATTGCTAAGCGTAGATTTACCTGAGCCGTTAATACCTACGAGACCGATAACATCGCCTTCGTATGCTGTTAATGATAGGTCATTTAGGGCGTAGAATGTCTTGTTCTTGTGCTTTGGTATCAAAGCATCTTTCATTCTTTCCTTATTATTACGATAAATACGATATTCTTTTGTCACATGATCGATGGTAACCGAAACGTTCATATTATTGTCCTTCCTTACTTCGAATTAATACAATTATATAGTATATAATAGAGGTTGTTAAACTAATTTATACTCGTAATCTTAACTTTGAAACTAAGATAAATATTTATAAGTTTAGAAGGGAGCGGGACAGAAATCTAATTTGAATAAAAAGATTTCGTAGTCCCGCCCCGGCAAGGATGACTAGAATTGAAAAAAGCTTGACATAAGCGCATTTTCAAATCAGTCATCTACTGCCGAGATGTTTCCAGAGGCTGGGATTTATGTCCCAGCCTCTGGAAACATTGGTGTTGAGCATGGATTGAGTAGGTGCTTGAATTCAACTTAGATTAGAACATTGTCCATAGCACTTTAGTTAAAATCACTAGAGGAATGTCTATCGAAAAATGGGAAATTTACGTTTTAGTTTAAAGATTGTTAAAATGAAAATAATATTATGAGAAATTTTGAACTATAGTTGCTATAATAGAGACTTGTATATGTAGTTAAGTATTCCAATTGACTTAATTGTTATTTCTAACATTTTTGTAGATAGGCTTCTACCATAGATAGCTTAACATGATAAAATCTATGTTAGTTCCAATATATAATGGCCTCTTAATTTAGCGAAAACGATTGAAAGTGTGGTTTAATTCAATGAAAGCAGCGTGGGTAGTACTAAAGGAACATCTTAACAATTTCTATTTAATTAATAGGCTCTCACAATTTCAAGTGAAAATATCAAATAAAAATAATTATTTAGGCATTGCATGGGAAATAATTAACCCTGCGCTTCAAATTGCTGTTTATTGGTTTGTATTTGGTTTGGGTATTAGACAAGGACACCCACAAGAAGGAGTCGCGTTCATTTTCTGGTTGCTTGCCGGAATCAATATGTGGTTCTTTGTCAACCAAGGGATTCTTGAAGGAACTAAGTCTATCGCGATGAAATATAATCAAGTTGCTAAGATGAACTTTCCCTTATCAATTATACCTACCTATATCGTTATGAGTAGGTTCTATGGACACCTTGCTCTATTGGCGATAGTGATCTTGATATGTGCGTTGGGCGGGCATTACCCGAGCGTTTATACATTGCAGTTACTGTTCTTTATCCCTTTATCCCTTGTGTTGACTACAACTATTGCACTCTTCACTTCTACTTTAGGGGTAATCATCAGAGATACGCAACAAATTATCCAAGCGATCATGCGGTTAGTATTCTTTGGTTCCAATATTATTATTAATTTACCTGAAGGGATCGTACTCGATATCATACAGTTCAACCCGATCTATTTCCTAGCTGAAGGTTATCGTGCAGCTATATTACACCATGAGTGGTTCTTTATTAATCACTGGCAACTCACTTTGTATAACCTTGCTATTATCGTATTGCTCTTCATTTTAGGTTCAATATTACATATGAAGTACAGAGACCACTTTGCAGACTTTATGTAATTCTATCATCCTTTGTTAGCTATTTAACTGACAAAGGATTTTTCTATAATTTTTTCAGGTTAGAAGATATAATAGCAACAGATGTATTTGGCGGGGTGATGTTGAAATGCGTTTAATGATTAAGAAACTTTATCTATTAGCGATAACATTATTGAATTTGCTTTATTCTCATAAAAAAGTAAATCAGCAACAAATAGTGATCCTGATGACATTTGCCGAAGATGTCTTGCCTATTTTAGAAAGGTTAAACGCGCGAGGCTATCAAATTACTGTGATTACAAAAGAGAAGCATAAGCAGTTGTTACAAGAATTCAAACATGTTAAATGGCTACCTGCGGGGAACAAGCATGTAATTGAACAGGTTAAGGCGTTGAGCATGGCTAAATTAATAATTATTGATACATATTATCTCATGATGGGAAGTTTGAAGAAGAAGCCAACTCAAACGGTATTGCAGACGTGGCATGCGGCTGGAGCCTTAAAAAATTTCGGTTTTACTGATCATCAAGTCGATTTAAAAAATAAAAAAATGGTGGAGCAATATCGGCGTGTTTATAATGCTACTGATAAATACCTCGTGGGTGGCAACCCGATGATACAATGCTTTGGAGCGGCCTTTGGAGCTAAGCCTCATCAATTTCTTAAAACGGGTTTGCCACGATTGGCGATATATAGACAATTTAATGCTGAAGAGAAAAAGAAAGAATTGAAACGTAAATTAGGTATAAGTAAGAAGGTAGTCGTATATTTACCGACGTATAGGGAGCATAAGAAAGGTAACCAAACAATTAACACCCAAGCTTTTGAAAAATTGTTGCCGAATTATGTGTTATTAAAGAAATTACATCCTGCAGTAGCAGATGAACAGCAAACTAACTTAGATGTCCAAACTCTCATACTTATTGCTGATGTCATTATCACAGATTATAGCTCACTTGCTATTGAAGCGAGTATAGTTAATAAACCTACGCTCTTCTACGTGTACGACGAGAAAGAATATGAACGTGTACGCGGGTTAAATATGTATTATAAAAACATACCTAGAGAGTTTAAAGCTTATGACGAAGGAGAGTTGTTGCGTAAATTAGCTTCAGAAACCATCCCGTGGACACCACTGTTTGAATCTTGGCATGAATATACATCCCAAGATTCATTGAAGAAAGTAGTAGAATATATTGAAGGATTGATGGTGAAATAATGAAATTATCGATCATTATACCGATATTTAATGCTGAACATACTATAGAGAGAGCAATACGATCTATTGATACGGAGGTATCTCATGAGATTATTTGTGTAAATGATGGGTCTACGGACGACTCGTTACAAGTTATAAATAAGATCGCACGTGAGAACCTTAATATCAAGGTTATAAATCAAGATAATCAAGGCGCTGCAGCTGCTCGCAATCACGGTCTTGAACAGATGACTGGAGATGTCTTTATGTTCTTAGATGCTGACGATGAATTTTTAACATGTCGTATTGATCACATGTTGAAATATTATGAGAAACATGAAGACGTAGAAATAGTTATAGGTCAAATGGCACGTGAAGAACATGGAACATGGGTTCCGATACCGACACATCAAGCAATTCGTGAAGAAAAAGTTGTAAATTTGAGCGAGTACCCTGAGATAATGCAATCTATTGGCCCAGGTGCTAAACTATTTAGTCAGCGATTTAAAGATTTAAGGTTTGATACTGATGTGACGTTTTGTGAAGAGCATACGTTTATTGTGCAAGCATTTAAAAAAGCAAGAGATATTCAAATCATACCTAACTTAATTTATGGTTATAATCTTGAAGCCAATTCTGTCACTGCGAGTCGAGTAGGGCGCTTTGAAGAATATTTACACGATGCGCAAACTGTTCGTTCACGTGTGATGGAAATATTAAGATTGCCGGCTGAAAAGCTCTATTATAGTTACAGAATGGATCATCTAATAGTAAGTTATTTGATTCAAAATTATTTAACTGAACATCGTCAACTTACCCGTAGCATAGTTGAAAAGGTTATACACTATATCAAACACATGAATTCTACTGATTATGATGGCGGCGCTTTATTTAGAATTGTAGATGCGGTGGAACAAGCAGGTACGGGTTGGACTAAAGATATATATAGTATCTGGAGAGAGGGATTGATCAATACAGGTATCGGCAGACCACACTACTATATTTTTAAAGCCAAGGTATTACCTAAAAAAGTTAAATTCTCTTCCAAACAAAAAGCAAAGAAAATATTAAAAAGATGACGGCACAAAAGCGTTAAGGATTTGAACAGGGGGCCCCAACAAAGAGAAACTGATTCATCAGTTTCACCAAGCAATGCAAGTTGGGGTGGGGCCCCAACACAGAGAAACTGGTACATAAAGGAATTTGACTAGAGAGAAAGAGGCTGGGACATAATGTAATGTCTCAGCTTCTTTCAGCATCTTGGCAGTAGATGACTGATTTGAAAATGCGCTTGTATCAAGCTTTTTTCAATTCTAGTCATCCTTGCCGGGGCGGGACTACGAAATCTTTTTTGTTCAAATTAGATTTCTGTCCCGCTCCCTTCAACATCTCGGCAGTAGATGACTGATTTGAAAATGCGCTTGTATCAAGCTTTTTTCAATTCTAGTCATCCTTGCCGGGGCGGGACTACGAAATCTTTTTTGTTCAAATTAGATTTCTGTCCCACTCCCTTCAACATCTCGGCAGTAGATGGCTGATTTGAAAACGCGCTTGTATCAAGCTTTTTTCAATTCTAGTCATCCTTGCCGGGGCGGGACTACGAAAAATTTTTATTCAAATTAGATTTCTGCCCCGCTCCCGAATCGTGCGAGTTTCTGTCGACAATCTTGCTTTTAGGGCGCCATTGCTCGGTTTCCCAGAGCACAGAAACTTTATCTCTCCACCTTATTACTAACTTTCACAGTTCACCCGAGTCTAACGTGCTGTAATAATATGATTATCATAATTAAAATCTACATGTTATACTTTAGAGACATAAATTGCTTAAGGAGTGGGATTATGAGACGTGTTATTACATATGGTACATATGACCTTCTACACTATGGCCATATTGAGTTACTGAGAAGAGCACGCGAGATG
The DNA here is from genome assembly GCF_025519785.1 of Staphylococcus marylandisciuri. Taxonomy (GTDB): domain Bacteria; phylum Bacillota; class Bacilli; order Staphylococcales; family Staphylococcaceae; genus Staphylococcus; species Staphylococcus marylandisciuri. The sequence goes on from NZ_JAOPKZ010000016.1 coordinate 56,861, forward strand.
GGTGATTATCTCATCGTTGCTTTATCGACTGATGAATTTAACCGTATTAAAAACAAAAAATCTTACTACAACTTTGAACAACGCAAAATGATGTTAGAATCAATACGGTATGTTGATCTCGTTATTCCTGAAAATGGTTGGGGTCAAAAAGAAAAAGATGTCGATCGTTATGAGGTAGATACATTTGTAATGGGTCACGATTGGGAAGGGGAATTTGATTTCCTTAAGGATAAATGTGACGTGATTTATCTCAAACGTACTGAAGGTATCTCCACAACTCAAATTAAAAAAGAACTTTATGGAGATGAAGCTAAATAAGATATTAATAGACCCCAGAGACGAGCTGAAAATGACACAAGTAGGCGAGGCACTGGGGTCTTTTTAATTTTTGGTTTCAACATTAATGCTTTAGCTTGCGCTTAATATAAGTGAGGAATAAATATATTAATACGATGAGCGTGATGAGCACTAAGCTCATTACAACCGCAAAAATGAGGGGATGTTCTTCCCAAGTGGATTTGGCAACGGTAGTAGCCTCATGTAATATAGGTTTCTTCACTTCTGCTGTTGGTGGGCCATAATCATCATTTATAAACTCGCGTTTATAATCAAGAAAAACATGGCCGTCTTCAACTTTAAACTGATACTTATCGTCGGATAGATCGTTAGGTACCACGTCATATAAATCTTTGGAAACATAATATTTACGTCCATTTATAGTGTGATTACCCTTTTTGAGAACTCTCTTATATTTATAGTTATCATATGAAAGGTCTAACAACGCATTGCCCATCATATTCCGCTGCTTTTCACCGCCCAGGTGGACGTAATCGCCAGCTCCCATTATAGTTTGAACTATTCGTAAGTCTTGGCGTTTTGTAGATAAAGTATGATTATAATTAGCGGTGTCACTGGAACCTGTTTTCAACCCGTCCGTTCCCTTTGAACTCATGTCTGCACCCTCTAGGGAATGGTTAAATGTATAATATGTTACGTTATGCTGAGTAGGTGCTAACTGTTTCGTGAAGTCGAGTAGCTTTGGTGTATCAGTAACGACGTGTAGAGATAAAATTTCAAAGTCTTTCGTCGATGCTACAGAGTTCTCCTCATCTCGATATCTTGTAGGAGCGAACTCCTTCAGCCGGGAGTTTTCAGCGCCAGTTGGATTAACAAAATGAGTTTGTGTCATTTTTAAAGCTTTTGCTTTTTTATTCATCTCATCAGTGAAATCAGAGACATCCCCGGAAACCGCTTTAGCCAGAATAAGTGCAGCAGCGTTACTAGATGCAGATACTGTAATTTGTAACAGTTCTTTAATCGTATAAGTTTCGCCGGGATATAATTTAGTGTTACTTAATTCGGGAAGAGTTGACATACGATAGTGATCATTAGTGATTTCTACTTTGTCATCTAGGGAAAGTTTCCCTTTCTTTATTGCTTCCATCGTGAGATACATAGTCATTAACTTTGTCATTGAGGCCGGGTACCATTTTTGCTCCCAATTATATTGATAGAGTACCTGGCCATTTTGAGCCACATTAGCAGCGCCTGTGGGTTCATATGCTGAGCTAACATTATTGTAACCGTACTGATTCGCAATTTGAGAAGGCGGTACTGTTTCCGCATGAGCTAAAGGTGTTATAATTGAACAGACGAAGAGTACAGTTACAATGGTTAGAATTAATTTTTTCATAATTAACTTACCTTCTTGTCTTCCTGTATTTTGCGCAGTAGACCTATTTTAGCATATTACATATTTAATTAAAATGGCGTGATGAAGGAAAAAAGAAGATATTTATAGTACAGGGGGTAAGACTGCGGTTTGTCTAACGGCACCCTGAGTTCACTTTTAATGATAGCCACAAAATCAAACAGAAGAGGTACTAATATGAAACAAGGAAATCCGTTATTCTTTTTATTTCGTAAATTGAATTGGCCGGTCGGCTTAATTGTAGCTGCAATTCTCATCTCCTCATTAGGCAGTTTAACCGGTTTAGTAGTCCCTGCCTTTACGGGGAAAATGGTAGATAAATTTTCGTTAGACCACATCAATCCATGGTTTATCGTTCTTTTTGCAGGCATATTTATACTTAATGCAGTATTAAGTGGTCTAGGTTTATATCTATTGAGTAAAATTGGTGAAAAGCTCATTTTTGCTATCCGTTCAATATTATGGAAACACATTATCCAACTCAAGATGCCTTTCTTTGATCAAAATGAAAGCGGGCAATTAATGAGTCGTTTAACTGATGATACCAAGGTCATTAATGAGTTTGTTTCGCAAAAGCTACCAGAACTCTTCCCATCAGCTATAACGATTATTGGTTCGCTTGTCATGCTCTTTGTAATGGATTGGCAAATGACGTTGTTAACTTTTATTACGATACCAATTCTTATCATGATCATGATACCTTTAGGTAAAGTCATGCAGAAGATTTCTACTTCAACGCAAACAGAAATAGCTAACTTTAGCGGCTTGCTTGGCCGAGTACTCACAGAAATGCGTTTAGTCAAAGTATCCAACACAGAACAACTCGAATTAAATAAAGCTCATAAGAATTTAAACGAAATTTATCGTTTAGGGTTAAAGCAAGCGAAGATTACAGCAGTGATTCAACCGATATCAGGCGTAGTTATGTTACTCACTATTGCGATAATATTAGGGTTCGGAGCATTGCGCATTTCTTCTGGAGCCATGACTGCAGGTACACTTATCGCTATGATCTTTTACGTTATTCAACTGTCCATGCCGTTGGTAAATTTAACCACTCTAGCTACAGATTATCGTAAGGCAGTAGGTGCAAGTAGCCGTATACACGAGATAATGAGAGAGCCACTTGAACACATTGAGGAAACTAAACATGTTGAGTTAGAGGATGGCACGTTAAGCTTTGAACACGTAGACTTTAAATACGATGTGAAACCCATCTTGAATGATGTGTCATTTAGTATTAAACCTGGCACCGTTACGGCGTTTGTAGGGCCTTCAGGTTCGGGTAAGAGCACTATCTTCAACATAATAGAACGCATGTATGATATAGAAGATGGAGATATTAAGTACCACCACCAATCTATTTACGATATACCACTTGCTCAATGGCGCAATAAGATAGGTTATGTCATGCAGTCAAATTCCATGATGAACGGGACGATACGAGATAACTTATTATATGGGATAAATCGTAATGTAACAGATGAGGAACTACAACATTATGCTAAGTTAGCGAATTGTCATGATTTCATCCTAGACTTTGATGAGGGATATGACACGGTCGTAGGTGAACGTGGACTGAAATTATCTGGAGGACAACGTCAACGTATCGATATTGCGCGAAGCTTCGTGAAAAACCCTGACATTTTATTACTAGATGAAGCTACAGCCAACTTAGATAGTGAGAGTGAGCGTAAAATTCAAGAGGCACTCGAATCACTAATGGAAAATCGTACCACGGTGGTGATAGCGCACCGTCTTTCAACTATTAAAAAAGCAGAACAAATTATCTTTATTGATGGTGGTCAAGTAACTGGTAGAGGTACGCATCAAGCATTGATGAAGAATCATGAGAAGTATCAAGAATTTGTTGAAACACAAAATTTAACTGAATAATTAAATGTTATATGACAACTTATTGATTTCACTATTAGGTGCTGTCGGACGTACTCTATAGTGGTAGATAAAGGTTTAAATTGACACGATTAGGTGATGGTTTATAGCGGCCATCTGGAATTTATCGGCATCATAGTTATATAAAATATAATTTATTGAACCTTAAAGTTTAGGGTTGAATCTCATAAAGTGCTAGATATGCTTGTGGGGAGTGAGACGTTGAAGTTAGAACAACTTGGGTCTCACTCCCCTTTAACTTATTTAACTGAAAAAAGGGAGAACCGTTCACGCATCATGCTGATGTACTACTTTATTGCTTCTCTCTATCTCTAACTTATGAATAACTTTTAATATGAATGATATGAAGGGTTTAGGACATAAAGCTTTTGTGCTCTGGAAAAACGATTAACGGCGTCCACAAAACGGGATTGTCGATAGAAACGCTCACGATTTGGGAGCGGGACAGAAATCTAATTTGAATAAAAAGATTTCGTAGTCCCGCCCCGGCAAGGATGACTAGAATTGAAAAAAGCTTGATACAAGCGCATTTTCAAATCAGTTATCTACTGCCGAGATGTTGAAGGGAGCGGGACAGAAATCTAATTTGAATAAAAGATTTCGTAGTCCCGCCCCGGCAAGGATGACTAGAATTGAAAAAAGCTTGATACAAGCGCGTTTTCAAATCAGTCATCTACTGCCAAGATGCTCAAAGGGTCTGGGACATTACATTATCTCCCAGCCTCTTTCTCTCTAGTCAAAGACCATTATGTCCCAGTTTCTCTTTGTTGGGGCCCACCCCAACTTGCAGTGCTTGTGGAAACTGATGAATCAGTTTCTCTTTGTTGGGGCCCCGCCCCAACTCGCAGTGCTTGTGGAAACTGCCTCACCAGTTTCTCTTTGTTGGGGCCCCCTGCCCAAATCCTAAACACTTTTGTCGCGACCTCTATACGAACAAATTGATAGAAATGGTATAATAGCCTTGATTTCATATCAGAGTTGGCATATAAAAAAATAACTTTGACATAAATATTGTTATTGAATAGGTGAAAGAGAGGGATTACTTTGTTTTTACTCATTAATATTGTTGGGTTAATCGTCTTCTTAGGTATTGCTGTACTATTTTCAAGGAACCGCAAGGATATTCAATGGCCTTCAATCATCATTTTGATAGTCCTCAATCTAATACTTGCTTGGTTCTTCATTTATTTTCCGTGGGGCAAGACCTTTATTAAATCACTGGCGAATGCAATAGCTTGGATAATCGAATCGGCTCATTATGGTACAGGTTTCGCATTCAAGAGTTTCGTAGGAGAGCCTATGGATATGGCTGTAAGTGCTTTGTTTCCTATTTTACTCGTAGTTCCATTATTTGATATTCTTATGTACTTTAATATTTTACCCAAATTGATAGGGGGTATAGGTTGGATTTTAGCCAAGGTAACTCGGCAGCCTAAATTTGAATCTTTCTTTGGGGTAGAAATGATGTTCTTAGGCAACACTGAGGCTATAGCGGTTTCTAACGAGCAATTAAAACGCGTGAATGAAGCGCGCGTACTGACTATTGCTATGATGTCTATGAGCTCTGTTTCTGGCGCCATCGTTGGGGCATATGTCACAATGATCCCGGGTGATTTAGTATTGACAGCCATTCCGCTAAACATTGTGAATGCCATCATTATTTCATGTATTTTAAATCCAATTTCAGTTGAAGAAAAAGAAGATGTTATCTATAGCATTAGAAATGAAGACATAGAGCGACAACCCTTCTTCTCATTCCTAGGTGATTCAGTGCTAGCTGCAGGTAAATTAGTGCTCATTATTGTAGCCTTTGTTATTAGTTTTGTAGCTTTAGCTGATCTAATTGATCGCGTGATTCATTTAGTTACAGGCTTAATTGGAACTCTCATTCACGTTAAGGGCAGCTTCGGCCTCGACCAAATTCTCGGAGTATTCATGTATCCATTTGCTTTATTGCTAGGTTTACCATTTGATGAAGTTTGGCCTGTAGCGCAACAAATGGCTAAGAAGATAGTGACAAATGAATTTGTCGTGATGTATAGCATTAAAGATACAGTAGCAACTTATTCTCCGCATCGACGAGCGGTGATCTCTACTTTTCTAGTTTCATTTGCCAATTTTTCTACTGTAGGCATGATTATCGGTACGCTTAAAGGTATTGTAGAGAAAAGGACGATGGATTTTGTATCTAAATACGTACCGATGATGTTATTAGCTGGTGTCTTAGTATCATTGTTGACAGCTGGTTTTGTAGGATTATTTGCTTGGTAAAATGTTCACAGTTGAGAAAGAAAGTTATGATTAAATATTTAGTTAAGCGCGAAGTGCTTCTTAATTGAACAGCGAAGTAATTTGACAGCAGCTGGTGTGTTTTTATTCGTTCATAATTATTAATGTGAGGGTCTAGTTAAACTAAGGGAACAAGTTGAATTTAATATTGTTTTGTTGTTTATACGATTGATTTGGAAACGGGGGGATTCAACAATAACCAACCGGCATCATAAAGGTAACCGATGAAGTTTGTTGTAAAGAACATGGTTTATTTGTACAGGAGAGACAAGACTCAATGCGTTACACCTAAGTCTACAGAGCTTATTAGAAAGGGGCGGGGCAGATAGAAAGACGAAATTTAAGAGATTACAGAGTGAGCACGAACAACGAATTATGGTGAGCTTGAACAAGACTTGAATCAATCTAACGTCAGTGGGAGAGACCATTACAATCTTTACAACCCCCAATGCGTTCCTTAAACTTCCAGTAACAAATAGACAAATATATCGTAGTATGTAACAACCCAGCATATGCTTTGGTCGGCTTGCTGGGGTTTCTTTTTCTATCGTGTTATGTTCTTGATTAAGGAAGTAAAGGGTTTGTCCGACTATCATCAGAGTCATACACCTATCTATACTAGTCATGGACATGTCGTTGAAGTTAATAGATTCGCTCCCCATCGTGGGCCCCCTCCTATAACCTCTATGTCCAACAACTTTATGTCCTAACCTCGAATGATGTGTCATAAAAAAGCTAAGCCGAGGTTGAGACATACAGCTTTTGTGCTCTGGGAAACCGAATAACGGCGTCCCAAAAGCAGGATTTTCTACAGAAACTTCTCTCGATTCGACAAAATTTGGAAAAGAATTTTGCTCATCGTTAGGTTCTGCTCAGATCCTAAACGCTTTTGTCCCGACCTCAACTTAGCCTTAGGGAAATGAATTAAGTATAGAGTCTGGGACATAATGTAATGTTTCAGACTCTTTCAGCATCTTGGCAGTAGATGACTGATTTGAAAACGCGCTTGTATCAAGCTTTTTTTCTAGTCATCCTTGCCGGGGCGGGCCTACGAAATCTTTTTATTCAAATTAGATTTCTGCCCCGCTCCCTCAACATCGAGCTAAGTGTGTTGATGCTTTAACAACACAAAGGAGATGTAAGGTCGAACCGAATGAAATAGCAAGTGCGAGTAACGCTCATATAATTGTGAGGGTGGGACATAAATCCCAGCCTCTTCAACATCTCGGCAGTAGATGACTGATTTGAAAACGCGCTTGTATCACGCTTTTTTCAATTCTAGTCATCTTTGCCGGGACGGGACTACGAAATCTTTTTATTCAAATTAGATTTTTGTCCCGCTCCCAAACAATGAAAAATAATATGAAATATTCTTTTTCACCTCTCGACCTTATAAAAATTATTATAGCAAAGAGATATAAACAAGTAAACAGAAGATTCAGAAATATAAGATAATAGAATATCTTTTTAACTTAAATGAAAACGGTATTTGAAACTAGATAAAAAGTCCTCACTGGAAGAGGCTGGGACATAATGTAATGTCCCAGACCCTTTTAGCATCTTGGCAGTAGATGACTGATTTGAAAATGCGCTTGTATCAAGCTTTTTTCAATTCTAGTCATCTTTGCCGGGGCGGGACCACGAAATCTTTTTATTCATATTAGATTTCTGTCCCGCTCCCAGATGATTTATGAAGAATTCAAAACCTAACATAATTTTTACACTTGGAGTCTCAAAATTCTGTCATAACAGTGTTGTAGTTCGTTGGATAATTTGCTAATATGCTAGTGATTAACCATTTAAAAAGGGGGTTGCGAAGTTGAACAAGACTCTAAGAGACCTTATATTAGTGATGATCGGGGCTTTTATATTCTCAGCAGGAGTTAATACTTTTATCATATCAGGTGAATTAGGTGAAGGTGGCGTGACCGGTTTAGCTATCACGCTCTACTATGCTTTTGGTATTTCACCAGCGATTTCGAACTTTGTATTAAACGCTATACTGATAATAATTGGTTACAAATATTTAAGTAAGCGCAGCATGTACTTAACCATCTTCGCAACTGTACTTATGTCTATCTTCTTAAAGCTTACTGAAACATGGCATGTAGAAACTGGGAATATAATCGTTAATGCTATTTTTGGTGGTTCCTGTGTTGGTTTAGGTATTGGAATTATTGTGCTAGCAGGAGGTACATCAGGCGGAACGACGATACTTGCGCGTATCGTAGCGAAGAATACTGAATTTAATACTGCTTATGCACTACTATTCTTCGACCTTATTGTAGTATTGATCTCTCTAACAGAGATACCGATAGCGAAAGCTTTAGTCACAGTCATTTCACTTTATGTTGGTACTAAAGTGATGGACTTTGTTATTGAAGGTTTGAATACTAAAAAAGCGATGACTATTATTTCAAGTAAACCAGATGAAGTTGCAAAGGTAATAGATACGCAAGTTGGACGAGGCTTAACGATTCTCAATGGACGGGGATATTTTTCGAAAGAAGAGAAAGATGTCTTATACGTTGTTATCACTAAGACTCAAATTAGTCGTGCGAAGCGCTTGATTCGTAAGACGGATCAGAATGCTTTCTTAGTTATTCACGATGTGCGAGATGTCTATGGTAACGGATTCCTTATCGATGACTGATACACATTTGACAAGCATAGAGAAACGTATAATTGTCGTGAAATGAAATTTAATGAAATAAAAGAAATGAGTGAGACGAGTAGTACAAACTAAGTCTCGCTCTTTTTTTTTATTCTAGGGTTTGGGTCATAAAGCTTTTGTGCCCTGGGAAACCGATTAACGGTGTTTCAAAAGCAGGATTGTCGACAGAAACGCTCCCCTCTTTTTCTCTAGTCAAAGACCTTCATGTCCCAGCCTCCGGCTTCGCTTTTGTAGGGCCGCCCCAACTCGCATTGCTGGTGGAAACTGTTTTACCAGTTTCTCTTTGTTGGGGCCCCTGCTCAAATCCTCTATGCTTTTATCCTAACCTCATATTACCCTTAGTAAAAAGGGATAATATGTAACCGAGAAAGATAGTCATAGCTTTTAAAAGATGATATAATAGCGCTTGTGATAATGATTATCATTTACTACATCAAAAAGTAGTTCTATAGATTAATCGGTGTTAAGTAGAAAGAAGGGAATTTATGAATCGTTTAACTGGGAACCAAGTTACGATTGGCTATGGAGAACATACGATAGTTAATAACTTAAATGTAGATATACCAGACGGAAAAATAACCTCCATCATCGGTCCGAATGGTTGTGGGAAATCTACGTTATTAAAAGCATTATCTAGACTGTTATCTATTAAAGGTGGAGAAATTATACTTGACGGTGAAAGTATTCACTCTCAATCAACTAAAGAGGTAGCTAAGAAGATTGCTATATTGCCTCAATCTCCTGAAGTAGCAGACGGACTTACAGTAGGGGAGCTCGTATCATACGGTCGTTTCCCTCATCAGAAAGGGTTTGGTCGTTTATCAGCAGAAGATAAACAACAAATTGATTGGGCGCTTGAAGTGACTGGAACTTCAGAATTTAGATATCGTTCTATAAATGATTTAAGTGGTGGTCAACGTCAACGAGTATGGATTGCTATGGCACTCGCGCAGAAGACAGATATCATCTTCCTTGATGAACCAACCACTTACTTAGATATATCCCATCAGTTAGAAATATTAGAACTAATAACGCAATTGAATAAAGAGCAGGGATGCACCATTATTATGGTATTACATGATATCAACCAAGCAGTACGTTTCTCTGATCATCTCATCACCATGAAAGAGGGTCAAATTGTTAAAGATGGTTCAACTGAAGAGGTATTGACTGAAGATATCTTAGAACACGTGTTTAATATCGATGTAGAGATTAGTACTGATCCAAGAACTGGGAAACCGATGCTAGTGACTTATGATTTATGTAAGAAACACTATCCCGGAGTTTAGGAGTCTATAGGATGATGAAAAAAGGGCGATTAAACTATATTACCACTCTAATCCTAAGCATTTGTCTACTCCTAGTTGTTTTCTTGGTATCTATTTTATATGGTGAGGCTAATATAAACGTTTCAACTATTGTCGAAGCCATCTTGCATTACAATCCGAAAATCGAACAGCATAATATTATAGATGAAATACGAATACCGCGTAATATTGGCGCCATACTCGTAGGTATCTCTTTAGCTACAGCAGGTGCAGTGATTCAAGGTGTTACAAAGAATAGTTTAGCAGACCCCAGTTTGATTGGTCTTAATTCAGGTGCGGCCTTTATGTTAGCTCTGACCTTTGCTTTCTATCCCACTGCACCCTTTTTAATGCTTATGTTCTCAGGGTTTATTGGCGCGTTATTAGGTGGTGTGATTGTGCTTATGATAGGTCGTTCTCGAAGCGATGGTTTCAACCCTATGCGGATCATCTTAGCTGGTGCTGCTATAAGTGCGATGCTCACTGCGTTAAGTCAAGGTATAGCTTTAATATTCAAACTCAATCAAAGCATTACCTTTTGGAGTGCAGGGGGCGTTTCAGGCACTACTTGGCCTCAACTCTTGTGGGCTGGTCCGGTCGTTCTTATCTCGCTCTCAATTATACTGGGTATGAGTAAGCAACTTACCATTTTAAATTTAGGAGAAAGTTTAGCGCGTGGATTAGGTCAAAACGTAGCGCTCATTCGAGGCGTTACCCTTGTTATGGCTATGATACTCGCAGGCATAGCAGTAGCAATGGTAGGTCAAGTTGCATTCGTAGGTTTATTGGTCCCTCATATTGTGCGTTATCTCGTAGGCACAGATTATGCGCGGGTCATCCCCATGTGTGCGATATGTGGCGGCATACTCGTTCTTATAGCTGATACGCTAGCCCGTATGCTCGGTGAAGCTCCTATGGGCGCGTTAATCTCTTTTATTGGTGTCCCGTACTTCTTATTTTTAGTTAAAAGAGGGGGCCGTTTATCATGATAGATCCCAAATTGAGAATGAAACAGCTGATCGCTATTGTTATCCTAGCTGTGTTACTTATAGCAGCTTGTGCTTGGAGCATAACTTCAGGCGAATATAAAATGTCGGTTGGTACATTCTTTAAAACGCTCTTTGGACAAGGTGCGTATACTGATTCCCTCATATTATTAGAATTTAGATTGCCGAGAATGTTGATTACAATCCTTGCTGGTGCTGCATTAGCGTTGAGTGGTGCTTTATTACAAAGCGTAACGCGTAATCCATTAGCTGAACCTGGTATCCTAGGTATTAATGCGGGAAGCGGTTTTGTGATAGCTTTATTTGTTGCTTTTGGACAAGCGGATCCAGATAACTTTGTTTATGTTCTACCTATTATTAGTATGATTGGTGGAATACTTACAGGTATAGTGATATTCACCTTTAGTTATAATCGTGGTGAAGGAATTACTCCAGCAAGTATGGTGTTAGTCGGTGTAGGGATGGCTGCTGCATTAAGTGGTGGTGCACTGACGATTATGGCTACATTCGATCAGGATCAAGCTGAATTTATTGCCACATGGCTAGCTGGAAATATCTGGGGCGATGAATGGCCCTTCGTGATCGCTTTTATACCGTGGTTAATCATTCTCATCCCTTTCATTTTTACTAAAGCGAACGTCTTAAACTTATTAAACACTCACCCTGATATAGCTAAAGGTATGGGGATTAACGTTTCTAAAGAGCGTTTCATTTTGCTGCTAGTAGCCATTTTATTATCATCTGCTTCAGTTTCAGTAGCGGGTGCGATTGGTTTCATCGGTTTGATGGGACCTCATATAGCTAAGACTATTGTAGGCCCTAGACACCAAATGTTTATGCCTCTCTCCATTTTGATAGGTGCTTGTTTATTACTAGTCGCCGACACGATCGGTCAAACCTTATTACAACCGACTGGAGTACCTGCCGGTATCGTAGTAGCGATAATTGGCGCACCTTATTTCTTATATTTGATGTACCGTTCTAAATCAGTTTAATACTTGTCGTAAGTATTTTGGATAATTAGAACTTAATTTTTTCTGGTAGATCATTGCAATATAAATGCAGTAGCTAACTGTAGTTAATCACACGTATATCGAGAGATTACAGAGCGGACTCGCTTTTAAAGGAGTGAGAGTCGGGACAAAACCGGTTAGGATTTGGGCAGGGGCCCCAACACAGAGAAACTGGGACTACAGTTTCTACAAGCTATGCAAGTTGGGGAGGCCCTATAAAAGCGAAGCCGAAGGCTGGGACATAAAGGTCTTTGACTAGAGAGAAAGAGGGGAGCGGGGCAGAAATCTTTTTATTCAAATTAGATTTCTGTCCCGCTCCCAAAGATAATATAGCATTTAAAAGCTATTCAACGCTGGAGAGTTGTTGGAGCGGTTGTTGACAAGAGTGAAGCGAGTCAAAGGCAAAAATGATGAAGAGTGTTATCGACCGTACAAGTGAAGTACTACTGAACGGCGAATACTTTATACTAAATAAGTTACAGGTGTTTGCTGATGAGATAATATATTGAAGTTGCAACAGAAAGAGCTTCATCTTTTAAAGAAAATTCTATGGGTTATTACGCTTCAGAAGCAAAGAGCAGTTTATCAGTAATTACTGTTCTTTTGAATGAATTTATTGATAAGATATGATAGAATAAAGATCAACTTAAAATAATTAGAATGAGTATAATCTTTTTATAAAAGAAAACCTAACATTATAATTATATCTGACAACTAGGAGGACATTGCCATGCAAGATTTGATAAAGAAACATGTCTTAAACGGCGAATTCGAGTCTCTCAAACAATTAATGTCCGAATCAGATTTTATGGATTTTGAAGAAGCGTATATCTCCTGTGCTCATGAGGTAGAAAGCACGATGTTTTATACATGTATACTGGATTTAATGAAGGAAGAGGAAACAGCAGAACTGCATGACTTAGCTTTTTTACTTCTTGTCTATCCATTAAGTGAATTAAAAGGTGCTTTAGATTCCGCATATTATCACGCTGATGCTTCCATAAAGTTAACTGACGGCAAAGAAGTAAAGAGTTTACTTCAAATGTTGTTACTACATGCAGTGCCAGAACAAGTCATCTCTGATAAGGAAGCGATGGAAGTAGCGAGACAAATACTTAAGCTAGACCCATCTAATAACGTAGCAAGAAATGTATTAAAAGACACTGCGAAGCGTCTTGATAATGTAGTTGTAGACTTTGATGAATTGAATCATTATCGAAACGCGAAGTAAACAATTATTAAACGTAACATCAATTTGTGAGTAGTAATGGATAGGAAATTAACACTACAATTCACTTAAATATTGGAAGTGAAGTATTTGCGCAGTAACTGACTACAACTATAGCCAGGCTTGTAGAGAGATGACAAACTTAATCAATTCGATTGCTGTCATCCCCTCATCTCATTGAATTCATAAATGATCACAAAGATAATAGCTAGCAATACTTTGAGACTAGAATGGAAAGCTATGTGATAGAGACCTGTAAAAGGGTCTTTTTGTTTTGCTTAGCGTTTTTTAGCTATCTATTAACTAAAGTAGAATAGGATAGTAAAGTTAAATGAGAGATTGCCATATAGCGCCTCAGTATAGATTCGAGAGGTATGCTTTTTTAAAAATTGCGCAAGATGCAGTGTCGTAATAATAGTGACCAACATTGCTAGCTTCAATAGTTAAGCGTTCATGCTTGGAGGCTTTGTGAAAGAAAAGTAGTTTGTAATGTTTTAGCTTTTCCTTTTTGAAAATTTACAGTAAATAGAATCATCTCACCGAGCATTAGGTAGTATGTATAAAAATTCAAAAGCTAACGATAACACCATCTTGTCAACCTCCTCTTATTAATCAAAGCATTTAGTGATGATTTATGTTTAAAAATATATCTGAATAAATAAAACAAACTAAAATTTCTAAAAAATATAAAGAATACATGTATATAAAACCTTTAACTCTTTATTTGAGGTTGCAAAAACTTTCAAGTACGTTATAATTACGAAATGTGTTAACTAAGAGGAGGTTATATATCACATGGGGTTGAATAAAGAAGCTATAAAAATTGGTTTCGCTTATGTCGGCATCGTCGTTGGTGCTGGTTTCTCAACTGGACAAGAAGTTAAACAATTCTTCTCCGACTACGGACTATGGTCGTATATCGGAGTAATTATCTCAGGTGTTATCTTATCATTTATTGGTAGACAATGCGCCAAGATAGGTGTTGCTTTCGATGCTCAGAACCATGAATCTACGCTAAGTTATGTATTCGGTAAGAAATTTAGTAAAATCTTTGACTATATACTCGTATTCTTCTTATTCGGTATTGCGGTCACAATGATTGCAGGTGCCGGATCTACCTTACATCAAAGTTACGGTGTGCCGATTTGGTTAGGTTCACTTGCAATGACAGTAGTCATATATTTATCACTGATCATGGACTTTAATAAGATCGTTCGTGCTCTAGGTGTGGTAACACCATTCTTAATTATAATGGTTGTTATCATTGCGGCAGTCTACTTATTTAAAGGCGACGTACCGCTCAACCATGTTAATAGTGTTGTGCCTAAAGCTAATCCATGGTTAGGTATTCTTAGAGGTACGCTATATGGTGGACTCGCCTTTGCTGTTGGATTTAGTACAATCGTTGTAATTGGCGGTGACGCTTCTAGAAGAGGTGTAGCAGGTCGAGGTGCATTATTTGGTGGCGTCATCTACACAATTCTGCTTGGATTAATTAACTTTGCAGTACAATCTGAATATCCACATATCAAAGATGCATCTATTCCAACAATCACTTTAGCTGATGATGTACACCCAGTTTTAGGTATTATTTTATCTATCATCATGCTTGCAGTAATGTATAATACTATTTTAGGTCTACTATATTCATTTGCTGCCCGTTTCACAGAGCCATATAGTAAGAAGTATCATATATTTATTGTGATTATGTTGATTGTAGCTTATATTTGTACATTTGTTGGATTTGAAGATTTAATTAATACACTTTATAACTTTATGGGCTTTGTTGGTCTTGCAATTGTAGTAGCAGTTATTATTAAGTACGTAATTAGAAAACGTCAAGATGAAGACCACATTGCTTAGTAGTCGAAATTAATTTTTATAAACTTCCATCTCATTTATTAGGGGATGGGAGTTTTATTTTGTTAAAAGTTTCTATGCTTAACACATGCTCTTTTTTTAGTTAATATTAAATCATAAGTCGACGGTTGGGAGCGGGACAGAAATCTAAATTTGAATAAAAAGATTTCGTAGTCCCGCCCTGACAAAGATGACTAGAATTGAAAAAAGCTTGATACAAGCGCGTTTTCAAATCAGTCATCTACTGCCGAGATGTTGAAGGGAGCGGGACAGAAATCTAATTTGAACAAAAAAGATTTCGTGGTCCCGCCCCGGCAAGGATGACTAGAATTGAAAAAAGC
>NZ_JAOPKZ010000017.1 GCF_025519785.1 Staphylococcus marylandisciuri
CCAACCGTACAATCAAATATAGTTTAACACCTTATTTAAAAAAATAAAATTTAAACGGTTGAGTTAAGTATGCTTATTTTATTGTAGAAGCGCTTGACTAATCGTAGGAAAAGAGGCTGGGACATAAATCCCAGCCTCTTTCAACATCTCGGCAGTAGATGACTGATTTGAAAATACGCTTGCATCAAGCTTTTTTCAATTCTAGTCATCCTTGCCGGGGCGGGACTACGAAATCTTTTTAGTCAAATTAGCTTTCTGTCCCACTCCCTCTTTCAACATCTCGGCAGTAGATGGCTGATTTGAAAATGCGCTTGTATCAAGCTTTTTTCAATTCTAGCCATCCTTGCCGGGGCGGGACTACGAAATCTTTTTTATTCAAATTAGATTTCTGTCCCGCTCCCTCTTCAACATCTCGGCAGTAAATGGCTGATTTGAAAATGCGCTTGTATCAAGCTTTTTTCAATTCTAGCCATCCTTGCCGGGGCGGGACTACGAAATCTTTTCATTCAAATTAGATTTCTGTCCCGCTCCCTATCGTCTTTGATAAAGGAATAGAAATTATATCCCCCTTTAGAAAAGCGCGCTACTTCACTTATTCCAAAGGGGGAAGGACTATTTATCTTATCATCTTTAGGAGAACTTAATATCTCTCAATTGCTACTTTATTATACGTGTGTGATCAAGTTAGGTTGCGTATTATTTCAATCCACTATCTGCTAACTGCAATCCCTCATTTAACGTTCTGAGTAACGACGTTAGCATGCCTTTATATCTACACACGTCGCTTAATAGGTGCTGTACTTAATCGCCGACATCTTTCTTCCAATCATCCACTTTATTATCGTGATCGTCTACGTAGTCTTTCGCAATTTGTTCTGGATTGTTCTTCTTATCGACGAACATTTTCTTAGCTAAATCATCTTCATCTTTTTGACTCCAGTCATCCGCGATACGTGTTGCAATAGTATAAGCACCAGGGTGATTCTGTTTAAAGTCTTTATTGAAGACGAGGTCAATGTGCTGGTCATTAGAACCGTAAATTTTTTCTGGATCTTTCAACATTTTGAAGTCTAGCTCTTTGTTAATCCAACTTGGACTCATCGCTGTAAAGAGCAGTGGTTTGTGTTGTTTATAAGCACCTTGGATCTTCTTGAATTGCTCTTGATCTGAAGATTTCTCAAGGCTGTATTTATCGAGATCATTATCGCCTATTTCATCATCTGTTTGTTTCATAACGCCATTACGCTTATCTGTACCTTGAACCTTCCAATCAAATTGCTTACCGACATCTTTCTTCTTAAGATCGCGAATGGAATCTACATTCTTCATATATTTAGGTACTGCTAAGCCTACTTTAGCATCATCAACGAGATGTTTCTTGTCATAAACAGATAGTTTGTCTTTGAATTTATTGTAATACTTCTTATCTGTTGAAGGAAATATACCCGACGCATGGAATTGGTTTTTATCTTGTGAAACTGAAGCATACAAAGGTCCGCTTGCCATCACAGGAGTGGTCGTAACATTATAACCCGCTTTCTTCAGTACTTCAGCTATCACGAGCGAACGCGCTGCTGAGTTATCAGTTGCAACATATGGGATTTCAACGTCTTTGTCACCAAGTGAAGTCGCCTGATCACTTGATGAGCCGCCTTTACCACAAGCACTTAGCACAAGGGCTAAGGCTAATGTGGTTATGACAGCAACTGTCTTAAATAAACGTCGCTTGAACATTCATCGCTTCCTCCTTTAAATTTTAGTCTAACTCTCCGTATCCATTAGATGTGTGGTTCTTCTTGTACTCATCATAAATATCTTTGTGGTTCACACGTGCATAAAGCATCAGCGCATTGAAGACTATATCTTGGTCTTTAGATTCTTTAGCTAACGCTTCATAAAGCGCTGTAGTTTTTTCTATCTTACGTTTATTCTCATCTTCTGTTGGCTCTTGTTTATCATATTGTGTGGCGTGTTCGTGACTATCTATATCGCCACCTTCTTGAGTGTAAAGTCTTTCGTAATCTATATCTTGATAACGGTAATCTGAGCCGAAATTAGAAGCGTGCGTTTGATTAGTATAGTCTCTAGTTAAGTTGTCGTGGTCAGTATATCGTTGCTCTGGCTGATTGGATTCATAAGTAGTGTATGCTGGTGTATAGCTATCAGCATGAGCGCGATCATAGTCAGGATGATTAGAAGTAGGATGTTCAGTATGCGCTTGATTATAATTTTTATTCGCTTCCTCATCTGTGCTATCTGAATCCTCTTCTTCTAATGCCTTACCTTCCACGTCTATCTTCGGTAAGATTGAATCTAACCATTTAGGTAAGTACCACGCTGCTTTGCCGAACAGTTTAGTTAATGCTGGAATGATCATCATACGTACGATGAATGCATCGAAGAGCACACCAAAGCCTAATGCGATACCTACAGATTTGATTGTAGTATCATCTTGGAAGACGAATGAAATGAACACACTGAACATAATTAATGCTGCTGCGACTATGACAGGGCCACTTTGTTTAATACCCACAAGGATGGCTCTATCGTTATCTCCTGTCTTGCTGTATTCTTCATGCACACGTGTCATCAAGAAGAGCTCATAGTCAATCGCCAATCCGAAGAGTATACCTATTACAATGACCGGTAAGAATGCTAGGACTGGACCCGTCGCGTCAACACCGAACAATCCACCTAGGAAACCATCTTGCATAACTAGTGTTGTAAATCCTAGTGTAGCAGCGAGTGAAATGACGAAACCTAGCACTGCTTTCAACGGAACGAGAATAGAACGGAATACAAAGAGTAAGAGTACGAACGCGATTGCGACGATAACGCCAGCAAATACTGGAATAGCGTTATTCAGTTTTTCTGACATATCTATATTAATGACGCTTTGACCTGAAATCTCAGTGTCAAAGTCATATTTCTCTTTAGCTTGACTGTGATAATCACGTAATTCGTAAGTTAAATCCTGCGTCGATTTAGCATTAGGTCCATCGTCTGGAATCACTGAGATTAAAGCGTAATGGTTATTATCATTTAGATGTGCCTTCTGAACTTTATCTACGTGGTCTAAATCTTTAATATCGTCACGAATATTGTCTAAGTTGTTCTCGATGTCTTTCTTACTTCCTCCATCTTTGGTATTAACAAGCATAACGATTTGACCGTTATATCCTTCGCCAAAGTTGTCTGACACCATCTTATACGCTTTATGTTCTGGTGAATCTTGCGGTTTGAGGCTATCATCTGGCATACCTAGACGCATATGAGTGACTGGTATAAGCGCTATGAGTAGAATAACAATACCTATAACGGCAGCAATGATTGGTTTACCAACGATAAATCTACCCCAGCCATTACCTTGATCTTGAGTGGACTTATTACTATCTTCTTTGACATTCGTAGCCCTAGCCTGTTGACCTTTCTTTCTCGTTAGTTTAATACGTTTATGGAAGATACTGATAAGCGCTGGTAACAGTGTTAATGCTGCTAGTACTGCAAAGAGTACACTAATCGCTGAGGCAAAGCCCATCACTGCTAGGAAATCAATGCCGACGAGTGAAAGACCACAGACAGCCACCATAACAGTTAAGCCAGCAAAGATAACCGCACTGCCTGCTGTTCCTACTGCAAGGCCTATAGATTCAACCGTTCCTTTGCCCTTTTGCGCAATCTCTTTGTATCTAAAGAGGATGAATAAGGAATAGTCTATGCCGACTGCTAGACCAATCATCACTGCTAACGTAAGTGTAAAGTTTGGAATATCAAATACATACGTCAGGATACCGATGATACCTACACTTGTACCAAGCCCAATTAAAGCACTCACAATTGGCATACCTGCAGCTATAATAGAGCCAAATGTGATCAGTAGGATGATAAATGCAGCGATAATACCTACAATTTCTGAAGTACTACCTGTATCCGTTTGCATAGACATTTGACTTGTCTTCTCAATCTTAAGATTATGATCATCTTTAACATCACTCAGTTCTTTATCGATAATCTTCTTAGATTGATCTTGCATGTTAGTTTGTGACACTACATAGTTAATATCTGCTATTGCCGTATCTTTATCTTTGTTGATTTGACCACTATCGTAAGGGTCTGAAACATTTTGAATGTAATCATCATCTTGTTTGATATTATTTAAAGCTTTTTGAATATCTTTCTTCGTGCTTTTGTCTGTGATGCCATTGTCTTTATCAGAATGGAAGACAAGCCGCATCTTCGCTTTCTGACTATCTTGATGGAACTCTTTACTTATCTTGTCATTCGTATCAAGAGATTTAAGCCCATTCATCGTTATATCGTCATCAAATTTAGGCGCGTTGACTGTTAAAGCCCCAATGATAACTGCCAGGAGTATGATCCAAGCAAAGAGGCTCGCCCATTTATGCTTAGCGATGAAGCTTCCCATTCTATACAGTAATTTTGCCAAGGCACTTCCCCCTATTTTTTAAAGATTGTTATGAATACTCAAGCTTTTCCCTTTTTATAAAAGTTTAAAAGCTAAACATATGCAATTGTTGAAATTGGGAGCGGGACAGAAATCTAATTTGAATAAAAGATTTCGTGGTCCCGCCCCAGCAAGGATGACTAGAATTGAAAAAAGCTTGGTACAAGCGCATTTTCAAATCAGTCATCTACTGCCAAGATGTTGAAGGGAGCGGGACAGAAATCTAATTTGAACAAAAGATTTCGTAGTTCCGCCCCGGCAAAGATGACTAGAATTGAAAAAAGCTTGATACAAGCGCATTTTCAAATCAGTCATCTACTGCCGAGATGCTGAAAGCGGCTGGGATTTATGTCCCAGTCTCAATTGTTGAAATTACACATAACACTTTACTATGTGCTACAGTTCATGAACACCATTAGATTTTTTGATGTGTGGAAAAATGCAACAGATTAACAGATTTGTTGATATTTTTATCAATCAAGCCTGACACATCCACATCTCTGCAACCGAAAGACGTCAAAGTTTTGCTTTAATGCTATGAAGAGTAAGCACATGATTTGATTAGTCGTTCGCGATTGTTTATATTAAAATTAATCGCATGCGATTGAAAGGAGGGGATACGGTTTGAATGATGATATGAAACTCGCTAACCAATTATGTTTTTCGGTTTATAACGTGAACCGTCTTTTTGGTCAATTTTACGAAAAACAACTTAAACGGTTTGGTTTAACATTCTCGCAATATCTTGTATTACTGGCTTTATGGGAGAAACAACCACAAACGCTTAACGCTATAGGTAAACAGCTTGACCTTGCAAGTAATACACTTACTCCTCTCTTGAGGCGGCTAGAACAGGCTGGATGGATTACACGTTACAGATCAGAATCAGATAAACGTCAACTTCATGTGAGTCTCACCGAGAAAGGACAAAGAGAACAAACGGCTGTTTATCAAGCTATTTCGGAGTGTATTTCAACTCAATTTAACCTTGAAGAATATCAACAAGCCAAGACGGTCTTAGATAACTTAGAAGATAAGCTAAAACATTTATAACGGAACCTTAACTTTGAGACAAATCGCTCTGAATTGCATCGGTGGAATCATGCAGCTTGGCAAACGCTTTAACCTTGAATCAAGCGTATGAAGTAGGAACGAGATTAGTCCTATACCGAGCAGGGCGAATGATCGACGCCTCTATGAGATTGAGACATGAAGTTTCTGTACTCTGGGCAACCGATTAACGGCGTCATAAAAGCAGGATTGTCGACAGAAACGTTCACGCTTCGGAAGCGGGACAGAAATCTAATTTGAATAAAAAGTTTCGTAGTCCCGCCCCAACTCACATTGCTGGTGGAAACTGATGAACCAGTTTCTCTTTGTTGGGGCCCCCACCCCAACTCGCTGTGCTTGTTGGGAGCGGGACAGAAATCTATTTTGAATAAAATGATTTCGTAGTCCCGCCCCGGCAAGGATGACTAGAATTGAAAAAAGCTTGATACAAGCGCATTTTCAAATCAGTCATCTACTGCCAAGATGCTGAAAGAGGTTGAGACATTACATTATGAACCAGTTTCTCTTTGTTGGGACCCCTGCTCAAACCCTAAACGCTTTTGTGCCGATCTCATAACGCACTAGTGTTGACTCATGTAGTAATTTGCACCGTCGATCATCGTATGAACAGCTCAGGCTTTAGTGTTATGACGTCGCCTGCCTAACGAAATGAGCGACATGATTAATGAATAAAAGATTGTAATGATATAGGAGGACATAAAGATGAGTGAAAGTATTTATAATATAGAAGTAAAAAAGAATACTGGCGAAACTTATAAGTTAGAAGCGTATAAAGGAAACGTGATTATTGTAGTTAATACTGCTACGAAATGCGGTTTGAAAGGTCAATTTGAAGACCTAGAAGAAATCTATCAACAATATAAAGACCAAGGTTTAGTGATCTTAGGCTTCCCATGTAATCAATTTGCGAACCAAGAACCTGAGTCAGATGATTCTGTAGCACAAACGTGTAAGATAAACTTCGGGGTAACGTTCCCGCTTCATGCAAAGATTGACGTTAATGGTAAAAATGAACACCCCTTATTCACTTACTTGAAAAAACAACAAGATGGCTTGTTCAATAGTAAGATTAAATGGAACTTCACTAAGTTTCTCATCGATCGCGAAGGCAACGTAGTTAAGCGTTACGCTCCAAAAGATAAGCCGCAAAACATGATTGCCGAAATAGAAGAATTGTTGTAATCATTCACTTTTTCAAAAGCGATATAACTCGTGCAGACTAAAAAGGAGGAGCGCTCTAAGTTTAATGATAGAACTTGAGCGTCTCCTCCTTAATGATGTGGACATCAACGACTTACTTACGACTTTTAATTAACAAATACATGAAGAACGGTGAACCGATCAAGGCTGTAAAGATGCCGGCGGGAACCTCTTTCGGCAAGAACAACGTACGACCGATCAAATCGCTGATCAGGAGAATCATCGCGCCAATCAGCGCACTACTATACATCCGCACTCTAAATTGATGTGCTCCAATTCTCATCGCTATATGAGGTGCGATTAAGCCAACGAATTGCACACCTCCGACATAACTCATAGAAACTCCAATTAACACGCTCATAGATAATAACGCTAACACTGAGATAAATTGGTAACGGACACCGAGCGCCTCTGAAATATTCTTACCTAAGTAATGAATATCCATAGAACGTGAGAAATACGTCAGGGCAAACATGATTAGACCTAACACTATAGTTATGAGGAACACTTGATAGTATTCAGCTTGATGCACAGAGCCAGTAATCCATATTTGTGCCTGCCCACTCCGTTTGTTTGAAGTCAAGATTAAGAACATGATGATCGCTTGGCAGAGAATATTAAAGCTCACACCTATCAGGATAAGGCGGTTACGTTTGTAATTCTTCCTTAAAGCAAACAAATAGAGTAAACCAGTGATAATCAGTGCGCCTAGCATGGAGAAGATCGGTTGATATTGAATCGGCATAAGCAATGCTTCAGTGCTCGTCGTTAACACAATTAGAAAGACTAGAGAACCGACGTTTGCACCTTGAGAGATACCAATAACATCTGGAGAAGCTAAAGGGTTCTTCGTTATGAACTGAAGCACGCAACCTGCAACTCCGAGCGCTGCCCCGGTAACTAGCGCAAGTAAGACTCTCGGCAGTCTTAAATCTGAAACAACTAAACTTGTATAAGCATCGCCTGTGTTAAAGAGGCCAGCAATGACTTCTTGAGGGAGTAAGAAGTGATCACCAACCATAAGCGTAATGAGTGTAACAACTAACAAGAGAATAAATAATATAATTAATTTCTTCATTCTGTTAACTCCTTGCGCTTAAGTATTAAATAGATAAACACAGGTGTGCCGAGTATGGCAGTTGTTATACCTACCGGAATCTCTCTAGGCATGAGTAAATAACGGCTTAATATATCACTGAGCATTAACAGACAACCACCGATCAGACCTGAAAGCGGAATGATGATAAAGTGATTATGTGTGCGACATATGAGCTTAGCTATATGCGGCGTGATAAGTCCTACAAAGGCAATCGGTCCCGCTAATGCTACTGCAGATCCACTGAGCAAGACTACCGCTATCATCGTCATAACTTTAATACTCAAAATCTTTGCGCCTAAACCTTTAAGCGCGTCTTCACTTAGAATATAAAGGTTTAATGAGCGCGCCATATACATAGAAAGCACTAATCCAGCTACGATAAATGGCCAAATATAAGCAAGTACATTGAGATGCTTATTAGCTACTGAACCATTTAACCAACTAATAATTTCTTCAATTGCGGATTCATTATAGACTAATAATCCTTGAGTAATAGCCATACAAAATGCACTAATGCTCGCTCCAAAAAGCGTGAGCTCCATGGCAGTGAAAGGTCTAAGTGGTACCGATGTCGCTAGAATGATCATACTAGCGACAATAATCGTACCTAGAAAGGCCATAAAAGCGAGTTGGAATGAGCCATTCACACCAAATCCGATAAGCATAATGACGACCATTAAACTCGCTCCACTATTCACCCCCATAATTCCGGGGCTAGCGAACGGGTTGCGCGTAATGGTTTGGATCATTACGCCACTAATACCCATCAAAACGCCGACAACCCCGCCCAATATTGCGCGAGGTAGTCGTAACTGTGTTAAGATATGCTCATCTTTAATAGGTTCGCTAAAGATGAAGTATCTCCACACTTGGATGAATGAAAACTGTTTATATCCAAGCAGTAAACTCAAGGTAAACAGCACTATAAACAATGCTGTAAATCCTAGAATCCACCATAGATATCTACTTTTCATTTAACATTTTATCCTTGAGGTCATCGATCATCTGATTAGCAGATAACACACCACCTGAAGTGTTCCAAACTCCGTCATCCACTTTATATACGTGACCTTTCTTATAAGCATTTAATTTCTTGAATTCAGGATCGTTGGTCCAATCTTTTTCAAGTTGAGTGACTTTCTTATCTCCATCTTGGAAAGTGAAGTAGAAGAGATAATCGCCATCCATAGCTTTAATACGTTCTTTAGAAAGTCCTTTTTCTACGAAATCATCTTTATCTTGACCTTTAGGTCGCTTGATACCAAGTTCGTTTAAAACAATACCTGTAAATGTTTTTTGATGATAAATACGCACGTCACCAGGCATGAAACGAACGATAGACACCGCGTCATTCTTCTTATCGCCAAGTTCTTTTTTCACTTTATTCACGTGGTTGTCATAATCTTTAAGCACTTGCTTACCTTTGTCCTCTTTGTTTAACGCTTTCGCATAGAGTTTGAAGTTCTCTTTCCAGTCACCGCGGAGTTCTTTAGAGAATACCGTAGGTGCTATCTTAGATAACTTTTTGTACTGTGCTTCTTGTCTGAATTTGTTACCGATGATGAGATCAGGCTTCAATTTAGCGATCTTCTCTAAATCTAGATCACTTTCGCCACCTACTGGCTTGATGCCTTTATATTTATCCTTCAAGTGGGAATACCAAGGATTACCTTCATAAGAGTTCGCAGCGCCGACGGGTTTCACACCCATTGCAACTGCTGCTTCAGTCCCTTCATTCGTAAGCACTACAACACGTTTCGGATGCTTAGGCACTTTCGTAGTCCCCATAGCGTGCTTAATCTCACGCGTATTCTTATCTGAAGACTTACTATCGTTGCCACCGCCACACGCAGCTAGCATGAGTACGAGAATCAATAATATTGGAAATAACTTTTTCATTAAGTCTCCCTCTTTCTATGTATAAATATTTAAACACAATTCAGATGATATTCATTCTCAATTATAGCTAACTGATAACTGTTGTCAACTGGTAATCTAAATATATTTTACAATAGGTAAATCGTGTGAAAGAAATTGTAAATGACTAATATCATAGCTGTAACTACCAGCGTACTTAAAGACTATCCAATCACCCGTGGCTAAGCTATCAACGACATAAGGTGGACCAAAAACGTCATTAGGAGTACACAATTTGCCTGCTAGAGTTACTTCTTGATTTCGAATCTCTTTCTGACGCGTCGAATATTTAACTCTTTCTGATAATTGCTCAGTTTGATCAGAACTCATTTTTTCGACCTCTACTTGATGAGAAGCACCCGCTTGCTTAGAACGACTTGAAGCGCTAGGCGTTGTCATTTCGCGTTCAACAATCTCTAATGGATGGTTATGGTACCACGCTTTAGGAAATCTGAAATGGTTCGTTCCACCATTTAATAAAGCAAACGTTTGGTTATGCATCGTCTTGATATCATAGACCGCAGCCGCATAATAGCCTACTGGAGCCGTAATAAAGCGGCCCAACTCAAATGTTAAACGCGGAAACGCTTTGATTTCATTAGCAAAGTCATCAAAGTCAAACACGCTTTCACCAGCGTAATCAATACCTATGCCCCCGCCTACATTGATTGCGTAGTCTCCGGGCAGTCTAGATTCGAAATTATGCGTAAATTGAATTGCTTTTTCTATAAAACTGACGTGAGCTGAGACGTCTAAATTATTGCTCATTGAGTGAAAGTGGAATCCAACTAACGTCAGTTGACCTATGCTATCACAGAGTTGGAAAGCTTCATCTAAATCTTCTTCTGGCAAGCCAAATTGAGTTGGCACTCCTGCCATTTTCAACTTAGCTGTCGACTTGATATCGCTTAAATTAATTCGTAACATCACTTCAATGTGTCGCTCTGTATTATCAAGTAATTCGGCCAAGCTATCTAATTCAAATAAACTTTCTACTTGGATGGATTGAACACCGTTGTCTAAAGCATATGATAGGTTGCGCTTTGTTTTGACCGGCCCTCCATAGATAATGGTAGCGTCTTTAGAGACGGATCTAACTTTTTGAATCTCGCCCGGCGAAGCCACTTCAAACCCTGCTACATAAGGTGCTAGTGTGGCTATTATTCTCTCATCTGAATTCGCTTTTACCGCATAGAATAGTCGGTGTTCTGTAACCGAGGTAAGCCACTTAATTCTGCGTTCAAGCGCAGTTAAATCGTATATATAATAATCCTGATTACAATCTTCTAGTTCCGCTTTAATTCTATCCATACTGCTCCTCCTTCTTCACCATTAAGCTCACACAAGCCGCTACGAGTAATAAGCCTAAACTCATCACAATGTACATGCTATTCAATCCTAAATGTTCAAAAATAAAGCTCAACAATATGCCACCTAGTGGAATAAATCCTTTATCCATCATAGAGATGGATAGCACAGAGCCTCGATATTTAGGTTCGACCATTTTCTGAACTAGAATACGATTGGTTGTTCTAAACGCTTGAGACCCAAATCCCATCAAGACGAGTACTACAGCATAGAGATAAGCGTTGTGAATAAACATTAATGGGATGACAGAAATTAAAAATATAACTGACCATAACCTTAAACTTCTTAGACTTCCTTGTTGTTTAGAACGCATAAATATGAGCAATACAATGATTGAACCAGCTGCCACCATAGCAGTGAATAGCGAATAAATCATCGTGTGACGACCGAACTGGGCATCTACAATGCTTGGAAGGACGATCGTATAAGCAAATCCAAAGAGCATTGATAGCACGCTTGATGCCATGAGCATGACGATCACAGGTTGTCTCTTTAAATAGGCACCAATCTTGTGTTTCTCTTTTTTCTGCTGATGCACTTCAGGCAACACTCGATTTAACACTATTACACATATGCTTCCTATCATCGGCAGAGCTAGTACGATGTGTGAACTAATCGTGCCTAGCAGTAACCCTCCAATAAACGGTCCAATTAGCCGTGATACATTTAATATGAGCGCGTTTAAACTGATCGCTTTGTGTAACTTCTCTTCAGTAACAAAGCTGGGAATCAACGCATTTCTCTGTATCGTATCAATAGCTTGGAAGAACGACCGTGCCATGATAACAGCAAGGATGACATAAATGTTCCATTGTTGCCAGAATGCACCAACGATACATAACGTTAGCAGCATGTTAAAACTATGAATGATATACATTAATTTCGTCGAGCGCACGCTATCAATTAATTTGCCTATGATGAACGCAAACGCTAACTGAGGTATCAACCGAGCAAAATTGACATAAGCGATGTAAATTGCACTATCCGTCAGTTGCAAAGTAATCCAGTTTAAAGCGATGATATCGATCCAGTCAATTGTACGCGCTATACACTGAGAAACTATAAATCTACTATAGGCGTTAAACTTGAACATGGTCATATGTCACTAAAGGATTTGATTTCTGAACATAAATATCTCCTGAAGCTGGAGAAATTCGCATCGTCAGTAACGCCTTCTCATTAATTGTCTCAGTGTAAAAAGCATTCATGTCAGGTTGGACATGAGGAAGGTTTTGCAGACGTAATTGGTTGAATACGGTCTGGAAAGTTTGGTTAATCCACTGCCATAAATCACTTTCTTCACATCCATAATCTTCACTAAAGTGAGCAACTAACGTCTCCAAGTGATTGCTAATCAACGTATTTTGTACTTTTTCATACATCTGTTCTGTGGTCGCATTAGTCAACGCTTGAGTTAATTCAACCCATCTAGGAATACGCGTCGTATCGATTCTTAACCCTCCGAAATCTCTAACGTGTAGCCGACTCGGCATGCCGTGTTTAAATTCGAAAGACATGTTTTGAAGATGTGCTTCAAGTCCTATACCATACTTAGACATTAAAGTTACAGCAGTTTCAATCAGTATGGAGGCATACTGTTTAAACCACTCCATTGGCGTCGCAATACTTTCTGCACTAGAGATCAGATCTTGATAAACCTTGATACCTAATTCATTGTATTCAAACAAGCATGTCGCGGCGAACAATGACGCGTCGGCTGCTAAGTATTGCGCATTGTTTTCACGTAGAATGAACGATAAATTCCGCTGCTTCTCCTCAAGCGGATGACAATACGTCATACCGCCAAACTCTAGGACGGGTAAACTGATTTCTTGCAGTCGTTCATCATGCTGATAGATATATTTAAAGTATTCGCCGATATATTTAGAATTAATAATGCTGTTATTACTAATTGAACGAATCGTAGAGGTCATCTGAGAATTAACAGGTAATTTCATCATAGGTGTAACACCATCTATAGGACAAACTGTTCTGAAGGAAGAAGTGCTTTTAACTAAACCTCCTCGATGAGACAGTAGAATGATACGCTTACTAGCAATTTCTTCGGCATAAACACGCGAAATAACGTGTTTGAATTGATAAGGATGTACGGGAATCAGATGATAGCCTACCGGTATTTCGCCTTTATACCCACTAAATTGAGCTAAAATATTTAATTCTTCCGCTTCTAAATTGTTATACAGCAGCCCTTCTTTCACAAGTACCCAATTGAGTTTAAAGGCCTGATTGTACTCTGGTGAATACTGCATTACTTCATCAAAGGTTAGTCCTAATTTAGTCTTCGCACACGGGTGAATGTTATGTCCTTGAACCACATACTGTTCCCCATGCAGGAGAGGGTGGTCACTCTTCGGCATATGCGCACAATAGATCAGACTAAGCGCTTGATTGATGAGATGGTTCTCAATTTCTATTTTCAGCTGACCGTAGTCATACACACCTTGGCTGTGAAGAGCTAACCAGTCAATCAGCTCAAGCGGATCCATCATCGTTTTCTTCATATTATTCTCATACAAGTGAACGAGCGGTTGAGCTTGACGGTACATGATACAAGTGTCGTCTGAAAGATACAGTTTCTTCGTGTCGTGAGATTCCTCAACCCATTGAATAGGAGACGTTACTTCATCATATAAGCAATTAATTAGTTTAGTAAAAGTAATTTCAATACTCTGTTCAATAGATTGCTCTACATAGGTGCGATTAAATCTAGAGGAATGTCTCAATACTTCGTTCATCCAGCTCATTACGCTTGACCTCCTTTGCCATAAAGCGGGTTATCAACTACAGTGTGCTGATAGTCATAACCATCTTCATAAATGCGCATTTTAAGTAAAGACTTGATTCTAAAGTGAGGTTGTTGCAACACATCAATCTCGGGTTGAAGTTGCTCATTATATCGTCTAATCATGTCCGCTATAAGTTGATGACATTGCGATGCAGGATAGTTGTATTCTGCTAAGACATGAATGAGTTGGAATAGATGATTGTAAAGCACAGAATGTGTGAAAACAGCTAATAATTCTTCAAATTCTGTAGTTAGTAAGCCTGTTGAAGCGTCGATTTCACAGTCTCTGTCAAACAAGCGAACGCCACCAAAGTCTCTGATGTAAATGGCTTGCGGTTTCCCATTCTTGATGACCACTGTACTATTTTGCATATGAGCTTCTAAACTGATGTGTTCTTCTAGCATTAGCTTATACGTCGCTTCTAATAGTATTTCGCTATACCGTTTCATAAATTGTGTAGCTGCTTCATGGAACTCAAGTTGTTCGCAAGTCATCAGTTGTTCGATGCACTCAATGACAATGGGTTTATCCGTGATGAAACTCTTCGTAATTAAGCTCGCACAGACGACGTTATGAACATCTGGGGTGGATGGAATCGTCTCTCGTATTAAATAGCTACACTTATTTGCATTCTGTGGATCAATATTTAAGTGCGCACCAGCGAGGTCTTTCTGAATATAGCTATGATGATAAGTGCTGTGATTATAAATACGGCTAACTTCTTTACTCAAGACCACTCCATTGTTGATGGAAGCGGGTGAAACATTCCGAACAGCACTCGTCGCTTGCACATTTATTGCTGTCTTAATAATCGAATCTAATGACGGAATATCAAGTGTTCTAAATGAAAGTAAAGGATTAGCAGCAATCGCTAAATCATAGAGAGGGATCAATTGATTGCTATCAAATAGCTGGGAATATTGAGCACGCATATAATGTTTAAGCTGCCACTCGTGAATAAATAAGATGTCATAGTTATCCATCTCAATATGGTGTTGACGGCAATAATCTGTAACATGGTGATAGAACTGAGTAAATTTCTCAGAACGCTGAGTACCCATTACCGTCACTAATGACTTGTCACAAAGAACTGGAATCACGTGAGCAGTGTTTCTAAACTCTGGGGCATAATTTAATACATCTTGATGTGTGAAACCGAGCTTCGTCTTAGTCATGGGGTGAAAAGGATGACCTTGCGTCACGCTTTGTTCAAAGAAAACATCTGTAAGATTTTCTTTCTCTACAAAGTCAAATATATGTTCATATTTGTGACCGTAATTATCTTGATCCCTATGATATTGCAAGTAACTCAAAGTGAGGTTTCTAATTGAATCTTCAATTTCACCTTGCAAGCGTTCGTCACGCGCAATCAATGTTTCATCGATATTTTCAAACACAGCAAGCTGCTTTACACGTCGATTAACTTCATGATGTGCTTGTCGATAACATTGCTGAACTTCATTTGAGGTCAAATCTTGAAAATGGCTATGTATCTCTTCTATATCTTTACTTACTACCTTTTCCAAAAAATCACTTTCCTTTAATTTTTTATTAATATGATAATGAGAATCATTTTCGATTATAAATTAAATGTGAAGTTTGTCAATGAAGATTTATAAAGATGAGATTTTTTATAAAGAATTAATTTCCGCTATAAATTACGTCAGTCCTCCTTCTCAAACGACCGCTAAATACCTAAGACCTTATGAAGACCGCCCGGTTGCAGCAACCACCCTTTCATAATCCTAACCGCATACTTCCTTATCTGTAGACCAGTAGTCTTCCTATTCCTTTAACTATGGACCCGCCATGAGCTCTTCGGCCACCAATTGAGCTCATCCTTTCGTAAAGTCTTTAGGTCCAAATTAGTTAACAGCAAACATAGCTATATAGTAACGCTCAGCTTCTAAAAACACTTTGTAAATATACAGAATCAGTGTACACTAAGAATATAAAAATTTTATTAGTGTAAATGTCATGCTTCTCACACTTATATATTTAAGGGGACGGTTATATTATGAAACGTACACTTACCGCACTGGCTGCTGGACTCTTATTACTCTCAGCCTGTGATAATCAAACGGATTCTAAAAAGAATAGTTCAAGCACTGCTTCACAAGATAGTCAAAACTACAAAGTGACATACCCTAAAGATGGGGTAAAAGGTATATACGTGGCACCAGGTTCACTACAAGGCAAGAAATTTGACGAACTCATTCATTTTATCAATCATACAGAGTTAAATGCTATGGTTATCGACGTCAAAGATGATACCGGAAATATTACGATGGATTTAAACTCAAGTAATAAGTTAATAAAAAAGAACACCTCTGAAACTGTTAAATTAAAAAAACTAATGAAGACATTGAAAGATAATCATATTTATTCAATTGCACGCATAGTTACTTTTAAGGATTCGAAGCTCGCTGAAGAACACCCTGAGTGGTCGTTTAAACAGAAGAATGGAGATGTTTGGCAAAGTGATGGTGGCGATAAATTCATTAATCCTTTTAGTAAAGAGGTGCAGGACTACAATATCGCAGTAGCGAAAGCGGCAGGTCAAGCTGGATTTAGTGAGGTTCAATTCGATTACGTCCGTTTTCCTGAAGGCTTCGAAAACATGGACGAGCAATTAGACTACACGACTGGGAGCTTTAAAGAGAATGATTCAGATCATACAGAACAACGCGTGAAGGCCATCACTGGCTTTTTGAAAAAAGCGCATGAAGAATTACATCAATTAGATGTTAAAACAGGGGCAGATGTATTCGGTTATTCTGCTACAGTCAAAGAAGCACCGGGTATAGGGCAAAGCTTTCCTAAGATAGCAAGCAACGTGGATATCATTTCATCCATGATTTATCCATCGCACTGGAGCCCTAATGATTTCGGTTTAGCTCATCCAGACTTAGAACCTTATAAGACGGTAGATAAATATCTTGAAAAGGAAAATGAGGTCTTGAAAAAAGCAGGCAAACATAAACCCCAATCACGTCCATGGCTTCAAGATTTCACTGCTAGTTATTTAGGTGCAGGCAACTATAAAGAATACGACGCAAAAGCAGTAGAAGACCAAATACGCGCATTAAAAGATCATGGTATAAATGAATTTTTACTCTGGGATGCTTCAAATGACTACACTAAAGGTGTAGACTACACGCCTGATAAAAGTAAATAATAACAATTAAGACACCCTTCCCACTGAATTTTTAGATTCAAGTAGGAAGGGCGTCTTAATAATCGAATCGACCCCTTACTGTAAGCCATATTAAAGCGGTAAAGAGCAATTTATAGACGGACAAATGAACTTTATGGCTCACCCTTAAGCTATTTCATGTAAAATGTCTTCCCAATTCTCATGATTGGAAAGTCTTGGTGTAGCAACCATTTGTAACCTTTCACTCCTAAGAGCACCCAAAAGATACCAAACGCACTACCACTAATCACATCTGTTAAGAAGTGGGCGTGGAAGTAAAATCGACTTAGTATAATGCTCAGCCATGAGCCTAAGACGATTGGCAATGTAACCCCTTTAATGATTGGATTCTTAATCACAGGGAGCAGCACGAGAGACACGATCGCGAAGAACACACTACTCGCTACAGCGTGGCCACTAGGGAATGAATAACCTGTATCTTGTACGAGATGTTGGAAAGGGCGAGACCGCTGTATCACGTTTTTTTGAACGAAGCCTACTACTCCACCAGATCCTACGACGCCAAGAACCCAAGCGCTGACTACATAGTATTTCTTAACATAGAAGAATGATGACATGATACCTACAATGCCTAAGATAGCAGGGATATCAAAGTATTTCGCAAAAATCGTATAATATGTATTTAACTTATCTCCTTTAAAATTCATCTTTGGTCTCCCATAACGCTGATACCATCTGTCTCGTACCCTTTTATCTAGGTTATGCAATGCTGTTACGCCAGCGCCTAACCCAACTGAGACGCCTATAAATGTAGCGCCTGTTAACGCAAGTGCTGAAGATGTCACTCCTGATTTAAACTTCCCAAACATATTGTGCTCTCCTCTTCAATAATTATCGTCTTACTCTTCAACTAGTCACTTTTAAATTTACCGAAAACAATAGAAAATGTATAGTTTAACAGTCCTTTAAATAACATAAAAAGAAAGAGCGAAGCAGCATCGGCGTATAATTCTTATTATTTTAACGACAGAAAAGATAGAGCGTTAATTCCTAAAAAAACAGCAGCAAGCTATTTCTAAATGACATTGAACTTACTGCTGTGCTCTATTTATACAACACTTTGTATTAAATGGCCTCGCTTTCCTAGGATGCTGGTTCAGTTCTACTGTGGCGTTTACTCTCTATAAACGTCTCAGCCATTTGACCACATATGCTTTGAAAGCGATAGAATTGGTGTGCCCCTATGAACGCTTCTTTAATAATATGATCTAAATAGTTTTGACGAAAGTGTTTAGATTTAACTTTATCAAATAGCCATGGTTCTTTTTGAAACAAGTATGTCATTACTCTTTTCGCTTCTTCCTCAAAACGCTTAAATAGTTGAGCGTCAAACGGTTCTAGATCGAAGCGCAAACCTAAATAGGGAAATAATTTATTAATGATTGATAGCCAACCGATACCTACATTGAAATACATTTCTGACCGCTGTTCTATCAAATCTAGCGCTTCAAGTTCGATATTTTCATCCTCATCTTCCATCGCTTCATATAATTGGTATGGCGATAATTGATATATTTCATTTGTCTCGTTATTGCGTTGTCCCCATATTTCATGCCTTTTATAATAGTTATATAATCTGGTTTTTACATACAGCAGTGCAGCACGCGTTTGACTCTCTACTTTTTCATAATCTTTATCCTTCAGCTGTTGTTCAACTTCGCGGTAAACTTCTTTCTGAAGTTCCTGCGTATCATATAGGCGCTTCAATGCCGGGTTAACAGAAAGGGTTATAGCCATAAACTAAATCCACCTTTAATTCACTATTCTGATATAACTTGAGAGTTGTAACTTTCTCATTATAGTATTTACCCTTCAATAATAAGAGTAAAGCCGGGACATAAGTGAAACGCGATCTGCTTACACTTAGCTTTTCACTTAGATATGAACTCTGTTCTCAACTCACTTACCTCATCCATACTTTTTAAAAAGTCTGGACTACGAAATCTTTTTAGTCAAATTAGATTTCTCTCCCGCTCCCGAAGCGTGAGCGTTTCTGTCGGCAATCCTACTTTCGAGACACCGTTAATCGGTTGCCGAGAGCACAGAAACTTTATGTCTCAATCTCATTAAAAAAGGGACTGCCGTCACTCTTGAAACTGAGTGACGGACATCCCGTCTTCAGTCTAAATATGATATTGATGGATGTACTCCCACAGGTAGAGGCAACCTATCGTACCCTGAGCGCCCCATTTTTCTTTACACGCTTTCAGAACCGCTTTGCCTTGTACTTGTTGAGCCTGATAGAGGTGTTGTGCTGCACGTTGAAGTCCAACATCGTCTAACGGTACAACATCTTCCCTCTGAAGTGTAAAGATGAGAAACATTTCGACAGTCCATTGCCCGATGCCTTTGACTGCTGTGAGTTGATTAATAATTTCTGCATTACTTAAGTCGTGTAAAGCATTGAGATCAACTTCTTTAAGATCGATGTGTTCTAGTAGATTATCTAAATAGCGTTGTTTAGGCCTAGAAAGGCCGACATCTGTCAACTCTTCGACAGAAAGTTCACTCAACGCTTCAACTGACCATTGATGGTTTATCTTAGAAGAAAGACGTTCAAATATCGTTTCCGCCGCTTTAACAGATATTTGTTGTCCAACGATAGAACGGACGAGCGATTTCAAAGGGTACGGTCTAAGCGTCCTTTCAATATCACCAATCTCTTTGATTAACCTAGCCATAACGTCATCTTTCTTCATGAGTTGCCTAACACGTTTATCCTGTACCGAAATACGCCAAATGGACTCCATCTCCTCACTCCTATTTCATCCTCTATACTATAGTTATAGACGTCCGGTATACTAGCTGCACTAAGAGGGTAGTCTAACCTCATCGATTTATGCTTCTCTCTTTCCTCTCGTTACTAGTAACAAGAAAGATACTACAGCAAGGACAGCCACTATCATGCTAAAGACGATACCGGCCCATTGAACTCCTAGACCTAACTCTAACAGTCCTACTCCGACTACAGGTATTGAGATAGCAATATAAGCAATTGTAAAGAAGGTAGAAGTGATTTCTGCACGTTGATCTTCAGGTGCTACTGAATTAACCGTAGATAAACCAGCTCTGAAACTAAACGCCTGACCAAGTCCTGAGACGAGCGCACCTATGAATAACATGAGGAATGATTCTACTAATAACGACACACCCACTAATATTACTCCTACAATCAAAGTAACGCTCCCTAATGTAAGCACTTTAGAATCGGGTTGTTGTTTAAACAATAGCTGCCCTAGAGTAGAAGCACAGAAAATGAAAAACACTGTGACGCCAATGATTGCTTTGTTATGAATGCTTAAAATATTACCCAGGAAATTGGGTGATATCGCAGTAAATAATCCTAGCATTGAAAAGCCAACAAAAACGGGTATAACCGCATAGATAAATGTCGCCCGAATTTCTTTAGGTACGCTGAGTTTCTGAACGTTAACTTTTAACGATTGTCTGTCCTTGATCGGTTCAGGCATTATCCAAATACCTATCAACGCGAGGATGAGCATAACGATATCAACCACAAATATTAGTCTAAGCGGATGAGGTAGATACTCCGCTAAAAGTCCGCAGAGCAAAGGTCCAAACCCGAGTCCTAACATATTGACGCTACTCGCAATGGTTGACGCTTGGTTCTTCTTATCATCAGGCGCAAGGTTCACAATAGTGGCTGTCGCAGTACTTGTAAATAGTCCAGCAGAAAGTCCAGAAACAACGCGCCCTGCTAACAAGAAACCGACATTCGTTGCACAAAGAAAGATGAGTGCACTTATTACAGATAATATAACACCTGGGAGAAGTACATAACGTCTACCAATACGATCAGAAAGTTGACCGAAGACTAATAGGCCACCGATAACCCCTGCTGCATAGACAGCATAGATGATCGTTACCATCAGCGGGGATAAATCGAAAGCTTTGCTGTAGATAGGATAGAGCGGTGTGGGTAAAGTAGTTCCCATCATGATAATGAGAAATGCATATACCGCACCAACAAAGCCCCATCTCATCCTACTTGTGGTTCTAGATTGTCCTTTCATTTCCTCACACCTCTCTCGTACGCAAGACAGCCTATCTGCCCATCTTTAGTCTAAGTAGTTTTCCGCATGTTCTAAACCGAAATGATCATACTTTTCCTTTTCCCTTTCGTACTCTTCTTGAGTTACCTGCGTAACGTCTTCAACTTTATACGTTAATTTTTTAGCAAAGGCTCTAACTTCATCTTCATTTTTTGCTAACACGAATACCGTTAATACATTGTCATCTACAATATCTTTATAGTGTTGATACTTTAATCTGTAAATGTTCAACAAAATCCCTCCAAAACATTTATTTTCACTTACTTCTTTCCAAACTCATTTAACTCACATGTGAAATATCTTTAAATCCTGTTTCTTTATTAATAAAATGGTCTTTACTTTTTTGCATCGCTCTCAATATTGATACACTTCAACCTATAGTGTCATATCCCCTAGAGTCCTAGGGTTAAAACCTACTAAACGTCGTAATAGCGCTTACATAAGAAATTATTATACTTGTAAAATATTTAAGCCAGCACCTCGTCTGACACCTAGAACTGAACAACAGCGGGCCACCCTTTGTAGAGGACAATCCGGTATTGCTCAAGATTTCTCAGGCGTTTGTAGACTAAGAAGTGCTGGCTCATCTTGTAAGAATCCGCAGATGTATATGTTTGATACGACTTGAGTATAACGCTCTATTCTCTTTAAATAATTTGGAATTCAAATCATATGACTTTTAATTTAATTATCCTTGGGGCTCAGATTTATAAGTGAACTTGCAGATGATTAAGCCAATGATAAACCCTATCACTGCAGGGACTATCCATCCCATACCAATATTGTAGAACGGTATATAATGTTCAGCGAATGAGATTAACGCTTGGGCTCCCTTAGATTGACTTATAAAGTCTGGGCAGGCTTTTACCCCATCGAAAAATGCCGCAATAATTGTAAATATTGTCGTTAACTGATAAACGAGAGACGCGTGATTAAACAGTGGACTTACCAAAGTTAACAATATTAAGGTAATAGCTAATGGATAGATAAACATTAAGACGGGTGTCGAGTACATAATAATCTTCGTTAAACCAACGTTCGCAAAGATAAAGGCTAAGACACTTACTCCAGTCGCAAGCCACAGATAATTTAATTTCGGGAACATTTCGGTAAATGTCTCTGAGAAGGCTGTAATCAATCCAATTGCGGTCTTTAAACACGCGACGATGATGATCAATGACAAGATAATAATGCCGTAATCACCTAAGTAATATTGCGCTATTTGAGCTAGAGCGATGCCGCCATTTTCACTCAGTTTGAAATGACCTAAACTCATAGCCCCCATAAGCGCTAATAAGGTATAAATAACCGCCATAGCTATCGTGCTGACCGTCCCGGATTTAAATGTTTCTCTCGCGATCGCATTGGGCTCTGTAACTCCTAACTTGCGAATCGTAGTGACGATGATGATCCCAAACGCTAAGGATGACAACGCATCCAAGGTGTTATAACCTTCAACAAATCCCTTTAACAACACACCTTTGTTATAATCTGGACTAATAGGTGCATTGCTAATCTCGCCTAAAGGGTGGATGAAAGCTAATATGACCACGATGCCTAGTAATACAAGGAATACTGGGTTTAAGTACTTACCGATATAATCTAGGATTTTCGATGGCTTACGAGCGAAGAACCATGCGAGTATAAAGAATATAACACTAAATAGTGGTAATAGTATGCGCCCAGTGCTTGAGGACACAAATGGTGAAAAGGCTATTTCGTACGACGTTGTTGCTAATCTAGGTAACGCGAAGAAAGGTCCGATCACTAAGTATAAAGCTATGGTGAATATGTAGGCATATATCTTATTAATTCTCGTCGCTACTTCGAAGACCCCATTCTTCTTAGAAATACCAATCGCTATAATTCCTAAGAACGGTAACCCTATAGCAGCAAGCAGAAAACCTAAGTTAGCTAGCCAAACGTGGGCCCCCGCAGTCTGACCTAAATGTATGGGAAAGATTAAGTTCCCCGCTCCGAAATATAAGCCAAATAACATTGAACCTATAAAGATGATTTCTTTAAATGAAAGCTTTTGCTTTTTCATATTTTCTAACTCCTAAGTTAAATTATCAATATTCATTATACATTTTTTATCTATTATTGCGTATACTCTTTAAAACACATATTTCTACTAACGTAGTAAAATAACATGAAAAATGCAAGAATATGTAAGCGATTTAAATTTATCCCATATATAATAAGCTCATCCACTTACTTATCTGTTATTTAAACCTTCAACATATTTAAATGCTGCTATCCCTATTGATCAAGCTTTACATCAAATTAACGAAATCTTTAGCTTCACTTATACCTTATTGATAGGACTATTGTGTACACTGGACATAACAGAGTAATTTAAGTTGAGATAAGGACACTTGTTCTACCGTAGTGGCACCTTTGTAAATAAGGAGGTTGAAACATAAAGTTTCTGTGCTCTGGGCAACCGCTTAACGGCGTCCAAGTATGCATGATTGTCGACAGAAAGGCTCACGGTTCGGGAGCGGGACAGAAATCTAATTTGAATAAAAAGATTTCGTAGTCCCGCCCAACTCGCTGTGTTTGGTGAAACTGGTTTACCAGTTTCTCTTTGTTGGGGCCCCACCCCAACTTGCATTGCTGGTGGAAACTGATGAACCAGTTTCTTTGTGTTGGGGCCCCCCTAAACACTTGTGTCCCGCCTTCTTTATAAATAAGTACAGCACTTTAAAAAGTAGCCACTACCTCTGTTATTATGCGGAGGGAAAGATGTGTATCTAAGAAAGATGAAACCTAATCCAGGTCGTCATTGACAGAAGATGGCGCCCTATCGTCATCATCTTAATACGTTCACCCTGTACAAGAAGAAGACTACGTCATCAAAGCTTATGTCTGACGAATCTCAACTCTATCATTCTAAGTACGTTTAACTACCGAGGAGGCTTATATGAAACGTCTAGGTTTAATCGACATTGGTTCTAATACTATCCGCTTCGTCATCTTTGAAGCAGATAGTCAACTAGGCTTAAATGACATACTTAATATCAAAATTCCAGCGCGCTTAAGCCAATACTTAAACGATCATAATCAGCTCGAGCAACAAGGTATCGATATACTAGAAGAAACTTTAGAGAATTTCCAAGATATTGCAAACCGCTTTAATATCGATGATTTACATCCAATTGCGACAGCTGCCTTAAGACAAGCTAAGAATAACAAAGATATTATTAAACAAATACAGAAGAACCTCGATCTTACTATTAAAATTATTTCAGAAGATGATGAAGCATATTATGGCTACTACGCTATTATTCACACGACTGAAATTCGAGATGGTATTGCAATTGACATTGGTGGGGGCTCTACAGAAGTGACATTATTTAAAGATAAACGACGTGTGCACTCACACAGTTTCCCTTTTGGTGCCGTGACCCTACAACGTCAATATTTTGACCATCAAGATCCGAGTGACAAGGAATCTATCAAAGCGCTTCAGCACTTTCTTAAAAAGCAATTTCATCAATTGTCTTGGCTAAGTGACGTGCAAGTTCCACTAGTTGGCATAGGCGGTTCAGCGCGTAATATTGCACGTATACATCAAGCTAAGCACGCTTACCCTATTAGCGGCGTCCATAATTATACAATGGATCACCGCGCCCTTGAGGAAGTTTATCATCTCCTCACACACAGTAAACGTAAAGAATTAAAAGATTTAGACGGGCTCAGTCGGGATCGAGTGGATCTGATTACGCCAGCTGCAACTGTATTCACCAGTTTATTCTCTCATATGAAAGCCACTCAATTTACCTTTTCAAGAAAAGGATTACGAGAAGGCTATATCATGCACTTAATCAACAACACATATGCTGAAGACTTTGATGCTAACCATGTAAGTAGCAGAGCGCTACATAACTTAGCTCAAGAATATGAAATTGAACCTCAAAGTGCCGAGCATCGAGTGGAGCTGTGTAAACAACTATTAGATCAGTTGTGCGCACTGCAATTTCTTGAAATCTCAAGTAAGGATCGTTGGCTATTTCTAAAGGGAGCATATCTTTATTATTTAGGACGCTTTATCGATTCTGACTCTAGTTCGCCCCATACTTATTATCTTATTGCAAACACTAATATTGACGGACTCACTCATGAAGAACGCTTAAGATTAGCGCTGTTAGCTAGCTTTAAAAATAAGACGTTACTTAAATTCTATAGTAAACAAACGAATTGGCTGGATAATGAGACGGTTCAACTCCTGCTTAAATTAGGAGGTATTATCAAGTTCTCTAATGCATTGAATATCTCTCATACCGATCGTATTCAAAATGTAGAATTAACGAGAACAAAGCACGATGATTATCAACTTAATGTTTATTGTGACGATAAGCCTGTCGTCGAATATTATTATTCAGAACAACAAAAGAAACATATCGAAAAGATATTAAAATCAAATCTCATCATCAACTTTACAAAAGCTTAAAATTCATATGTTACGTTTATATTTACCGATATATAACGATGTTGAATGAGGTGTAAAGATTGCTATGAGTATAGAGGATAAAGAACAAAACTTAGATTCTCCAGAATACTATAATAATCGTGAATTAAGTTGGCTAGACTTTAATTTAAGAGTTCTCGAAGAAGCTAAGGATCCAAGTAACCCTCTTTTAGAGCAGTTTAATTTTTTATCTATTTTTAGTTCGAATTTAGATGAATTCTTTATGGTAAGAGTAGCTGGGCTGAAGGATCAAGTTAAAATGGGGTATGATAAGCCAGAGAATAAAGCGCAATTAATGCCTCAAACGCAACTCAGCGAAATTAAAAAGAAAAACGCTTCTTACGTCGATCAGCAATATGAACGTTATCAAGAACTGAAACAACAACTATCTCGCTACAACATATGTATTGTCAGACCGGAAGATTTGCCAGAAGAACTACATACCTCACTAGAACTAGAATTCACACAACATATCTTACCTACCCTGACACCACTGGCCATCGATGCCTATCATCCCTTTCCTAAATTAAATAATAAGACGATCAACATCTTTGTCGATATCAATACAGATCACCGTTTATACTCGGCAATTGTGCCCGTGCCACCACTTATTTCTCGGTATCGAACATTTAATTCAGGGCAAACTCAATATATAGTCATGACTGAAGACATTATCGAATATTACATACATCAACTATTTGAGGGCTATACCATTCGTAATACTTTTCCTTTCCGTATCACGAGAAACGCAGATTTAACTCTCGATGAAGATGGCGCGGAAGATCTACTTATTGAAATCGAGCGCTTTTTAAAAGAGAGAAAGAAAGGCACCGCTGTTAGGGTAGAGGTGGATGGCCGACGCGGTACAGAAGAGGATTTAATATGGATTTTACGCCAGTTAGAGCTGGATATGGAAGACGTCTATAGCGTTGATGGTCCCCTCGACTTAACCTTTCTGTCAGATCTTGTAAGCTACTACTCTCATAAGCTTAATCGACTCACTTATGAACCTTACACGCCGCAACCCCCTCGTTCATTAGGTTATAGAGACGTGTACGATTTAGCATTGCAACAAGATATCTTCTTCCATCATCCTTATGAATCTTTTAAAGGCATCGTAGATTTTATTCGGGAGGCGGCTGAAGATGAGAATACGATTGCGATTAAACAGACGCTCTACCGTGTCAGTAAAGATTCGCCTATTATTACTAGTTTGAAAGAAGCGGCTGAGAAAGGTAAACAAGTAACTGTCTTGGTTGAGCTGAAAGCCCGTTTCGATGAAGAGAATAACGTTCATTGGGCTAAAATGCTAGAAGATGCGGGTTGTCACGTCATATATGGTATGACACATCTTAAGACGCATAGTAAGATTGCGCTAGTAGTTAAAAAAGATGGGGGTCAACTAACCTCTTTCGTCCATTTAGGCACTGGAAATTACAATGATAAAACAGCTACTATCTACACTGATATGGGCATCATCACGACTCATAATGAAATCGTCGAAGATGCTATTAGTTTCTTTAATTATTTAAGTGGTTATACGCGTAAACCACATTATAGGAAGTTAATCGTCGCTCCCTATGACATTAGAGATGTGTTTATTGATCATATTGATAGAGAGATTAACATGCAAAGAGAATATGGCACTGGTCACATCATGATGAAAATGAATAGCTTAACAGATAAGAATATTATTAAAAAGCTATTTGAAGCTTCTCAGGCTGGGGTCAAGGTAGATTTAATCATTAGAGGCATCTGCTGCCTTAAACCAGGTATAGCAGGGATAAGTGACAATATTAGAGTGACGAGTGTCGTCGGGCGTTTTCTAGAGCATTCTCGCATTTACTACTTCTACAATAATGGAAATTCACAAATCTATTTATCATCTGCAGATGCCATGACTCGGAACATGATTAAACGTGTAGAAATCCTCTTTCCTGTAGAAGATAAAGCGATTGCCCAACGACTTGTTAATTACTTAAACCTACAATTAGCTGATAATCAAAAAGCGCGTTACCAAGATAGTACAGGTCACTATCACTATCAACAAAACAGCT
The DNA here is from genome assembly GCF_025519785.1 of Staphylococcus marylandisciuri. Classification (GTDB taxonomy): domain Bacteria; phylum Bacillota; class Bacilli; order Staphylococcales; family Staphylococcaceae; genus Staphylococcus; species Staphylococcus marylandisciuri. The sequence continues at coordinate 27,749 of NZ_JAOPKZ010000017.1, forward strand.
TAGAGCCGCTTAACTCACAAACCTATTTAATGGAGCGCGCACTTGATTATGGAGAAGAACTGAAGCGAGAAATCACTAAACCCTCAGGCGTGGCAGTCTCTTCTAAAAAGACGTGGTTTAAACGTATAAGAGAAAAATGGTGCAAGTAGTGTTTGCGTGTTGAGTCGATCTTTAAATTTAAAGGTCAGGACAAAAACGCTTAAGATTTGAGCAGGGGGCCCCAACACAGAGAAACTGGTAAAACAGTTTCCGCAAGCTATGCGAGTTGGGGTGGGGCCCCAACAAAGAGAAACTGGGGCATAATGGTCTTTAACTAGAGAGAAAGGGTCTGGGGCATAAATACCAGCCTCTTCAACATCTTGGCAGTAGATGACTGATTTGAAAACGCGCTTGTATCAAGCTTTTTTCAATTCTAGTCATCCTTGCCGGGGCGGGACTACGAAATCATTTTATTCAAATTAGATTTCTGTCCCGCTCCCCTCAAGCACTGCGGGTTGGGGTGGAAAAGCAAAGCCATTCAATATGAAGTATTGATTATAAAGAAGTACTCGGATGAATTGAGTCAAATCATCTGAGTGCTTTTTTTATGGCTCCGTCGTCTTATTATACATTTCGAACTTCTTGAAGCTCTATATCTTACAAATGTGTAAGTTTCCCCAGTCACTTTGTAAGGTTAGATAAATGTTACGATAACCCCTTTTAACTACAATTTGAATATAACATCATTCAAGGAGTGAAAGTATGGCGATCTTAAATGTAAACAATCTATCTAAGGTATATGGTAACAAACAGAAGTATCAAGCACTTAACAACCTCAATTTTTCAGTTGAAAAAGGTGAATTTGTAGCAATTATGGGCCCTTCAGGGTCAGGTAAGACGACCCTCCTCAATGTGTTAAGTTCGATTGATACTATCACCAACGGCTCTGTAGAAATTAATGGTAACCAAATCAATAAATTAAACGATAAAAAATTGGCGAACTTTCGTAAAACGCAGTTAGGCTTTATCTTCCAAGATTACAGTGTACTTCCTACCCTCACTGTTAAAGAAAATATCATGTTACCGCTATCTGTCCAGAAGATTCCAAAATACGAAATGGAACAAAATTATAAAGAAGTAACCGAAGCACTCGGTATTTCTGAATTAAGTAACAAATATCCAAGTGAAATTTCCGGTGGGCAACAGCAACGTACTGCCGCAGCTCGCGCGTTCGTGCACAAGCCTACGATTATCTTTGCCGATGAGCCTACCGGCGCCCTCGATTCTAAAAGTGCGCGCGACTTACTGAATCGGTTAGAAGACATGAATAAACAATTTAATTCAACAATCATCATGGTTACGCATGACCCAGCAGCAGCAAGCTTTGCCGAGAGAGTGATCATGTTGAAAGATGGAAATATACATTCAGAAATACGTCAGGAAGATAATTCTAAACACGTCTTCTATCAAGAAATTATTCAACTACAGTCCTCACTAGGAGGTGCGGTAGATGTCTTTTAACCACATAACTCTTAAAAATTTCCGACAGAATATTCGCCATTACGGCATGTTCTTATTCTCGTTACTTATTAGTATCATTCTCTATTTTAGTTTCTCAACATTAAAGTATGCTCGTAGCATCAATAATTCTGAGAGTGGTGGCCTCATTAAAAACGGGGCTACTATCGGTTCAATTACTTTATTTTTCATTATTATTATATTTCTGATGTATGCAAATCACTTATTTGTTAAAAGACGTACAAGAGAATTTGCTTTGTTTCAACTTATAGGGCTAACTAGAAGTAATATTCTAAGAATGATTTGCATTGAGCAGTTATCCATATTTGTCATTACAAGCGTCTTTGGGGTAATTATCGGCGTCTTTGGCTCCCAACTATTACTACACGTAGCTGCTAGCCTGATGAAACTCAAAGTTCATTTATCTGTCAGTTTCGAACCTCAAGCATTATTGGTGACATTATTGATGTTACTCATGGCCTTTATATTAATCATGTTCCAAAACTGGCTCTTCCTAAAGAGACGAAGCATCTTATCTATGATGAAAGATAGTAGCAAGACCGAAGCGACTCAGTCTCGTATTACCGTTAAAGAAACGATCGGTGGCATCTTAGGAATCATCATGATAGCGCTCGGGTACTATATAGCTACAGAAATGTTCGGCGTCTTTAAACCTCTAACGCTGTCTATGTTGAGCCCATTTATCATTCTATTTCTAACTATTGTCGGTGCTTATTTATTCTTTAGAAGTTCCGTGTCATTTATCTTTAAAACGATTAGAAGAGCTAAAAATGGCCGTGTTTCAATTACAGATGTCGTAAGCACTTCATCAATTATGCATAGAATGAAGAAGAATGCGATGTCTTTAACTGTCATTGCAGTCATCTCAGCAATTACAGTCAGCACACTTTGTTTTGCTGTAATAACTTACTCGAGTACAGATAGTTACATTCAGTCCAGCTCGCCACAAGACTTCAATATTGAAAAGACGAGCACTGCTAATAAATTTGAACATCAATTAAACCAACATCACATACCATTTAGTAAAGTCACTTACGAATCAATTACTCCTAAAACAGTGCAGGATAAAGTAATGTCATTTAATGGTAAAGAAAACCATTCAGAGGTTACTCCGATAATGCGCAATCCAAAACTTAAAGGGAAGCAAGCTAAACTAACGAATACCAAATTAGCTAACGGCATGATCCACTTTAATATGAATAATCATATTACAGTTAAAGGGAAATCTAAGCAAACCGTTAAAGTTACTGAGAAAGATGATGATAAGGTTTATCCGACTTCACTTTCTTCTGCAGGACCAATCATCCAAGTTAGTCCAAAAGTTTATCACAGTTTAAAAGAGAAGAAGATTACTCAACATAACTACGGTTACAACTTGAAACATCATAGCGATGTTAAGAAAGCAGAGCACATTGCACATAAGGTAGACCCCTTCATAACTTCAAGAGACAGCCTGATTAAAATGATGGACATGAGTAATGGCATATTGATGTTCGTTAGTTCCTTCCTAGGTCTCGCGTTCTTAATCGCGGCCGGTTGTATCATTTATATTAAACAAGTAGATGAAACGGAAGACGGAATAGATAACTTTAAAGTGCTTCGTCGCATTGGATTTACAACTACAGATATGGCTAAAGGTTTATTTCTCAACATTCTATTTAACTTCGGCCTTCCACTTGTTATAGCATTACTCCACGCATTCTTTGCGGCATATGCGTTTATGAAGATCATGGATCCCGGAACGTATAAACCTGTCATTATCATTATGATTATCTACGCTATTGTTTACTTTATCTTTGCATTCTTTGCTTATCTTCACTCAATGCGAGTAATCAAACATTCAATTTAAACCTTATAGCAGGTAGGATATGCTCACAACCATTCGTTGAGCAGTTATCAATAATCAACGCTCTCATCCTACTAACTTATTCAGTATGAGTGAGAGCGTTTTTAAATGATTCGCCAATCAATTGGGCAAATTGCATAAACGACACTCAATATTTATCAAGCCCTATCATGTCATAGGTCAAACCTTAAGGAGCGTTACCAACTCAGTCAGACGTTCCCAATTCACAATTCATATTCCTTGTGTATTTATTCAAAATTTATGGTAATATCATCAATGGTAAACATTTAATAATTAAGAAGGTTTAAATAAATTATGAAGAATAACTTTTGGAATGACTTGCCACGCCCATTCTTTATCTTAGCGCCGATGGAAGAAGTAACAGATATCGTCTTTCGTCATGTGGTTAGCGAAGCTGCAAGACCGGACGTGTTCTTCACTGAATTCACCAATACGGAAAGTTTCTGTCACCCTGAAGGCGTACACAGTGTGAGTGGTCGTTTAACGTTTAGTGAAGACGAACAACCTATCGTTGCTCATATTTGGGGAGATAAACCAGAGCACTTTAAAGAAATGAGTATTGGCATGGCTGAGATGGGCTTTAGTGGAATTGATTTAAATATGGGATGTCCTGTAGCAAACGTTGCAAAAAAGGGCAAGGGTTCAGGTTTAATTCTACGTCCTGAAACCGCAGCTGAAATTATTCAAGCAGCCAAAGCAGGTGGTATACCAGTAAGCGTTAAGACACGTCTCGGTTACTACGATATAGAAGAGTGGAAAGAGTGGTTAACACACGTCTTAGAACAAGATATCGCCAACCTATCTATCCATTTACGTACCCGCAAAGAAATGAGTAAAGTAGATGCTCATTGGGAACTAATCGAAGCAATCAAAACATTGCGAGACGAAATCGCTCCAGAGACACTCTTGACGATTAATGGAGATATCCCTGATAGACAAACTGGACTTGAACTCGCGGAGAAATATGGAGTTGATGGCATCATGATAGGCAGAGGCATCTTCCATAATCCGTTTGCATTTGAAAGAGAACCTCGTGAGCACACAGCCAAAGAATTATTAGATCTACTGAGACTACATCTCTCGTTGTTCGATAAATACGAGAAAAGCGAAACACGCCCATTTAAAAGCCTACGCCGATTCTTCAAGATTTACGTGCGAGGTATTAGGGGTGCTAGCCAACTTCGCCATCAATTGATGAGCACGAATTCAACCGACGAAGTTCGTGCGCTATTGGATGAGTTTGAAAGAGAAACGGATGAAGATCAACTGTCTTAGCATATTACGCGACCCGCTATATGTACAGACTAGAGAGAGCCTTCTAAAGTGAAATGATCTTTTTGCTTTAGAAGGCTCTTTTTAATGATCATTTACAAATTTCTCTTAAAAATAAATATTGTGATACTTAAATATTGTGGTATAATTGATAACGATTATTACTTTCAATAAAAAGGGAGTGTTATATATGAAAAAATTGATATTTATTACAATGTGCTTAATTTTACTTTTAGCTGCTTGTAATACTAATGACAGTAAAGATAAATCACACGAATCAAAGAGTGATAATTCTGCAACAAAAACATTTAAACAAGATGATGGAACTAAGGTTAAAATACCTAAAAATCCGAAAAGAATTGTGGTCTTACACCCTACATATGTTGGTGCTTTAGTCAAATTCGATCACAAACCAGTGGGTGTTACAGAGTTCGTTAGTCAGAATAAAACACTTGATGAAGCAACGAAAGGAATTAAAAGAATAGGTCAAGGTAATGTGGAACAAGTTACAAAAACAAAACCTGATCTTATCATTACTACAAAAGAAGATAAAAATGTTAAGAAACTCAAAAAAATTGCACCAACCATTCAGATGGATGCAATGAAATCTAATTATAAAGAAACAACTAAAAAACTCGGCGAAATTGTAAATGAACAAGATAAAGCTGATAAGTGGTTAAAAGATTGGGAGAATAAATTACAAGAAGATAAAAAATCGCTTGGTGATAATATTAAAGGGAAAACAATAACAGTTCTCCAAGCAACTCCTAAAGGTCTAACTGCATTCGGTAAAAACTACGGCCGTGGTACAGAAATAGTTTATGACGGGTATGGTATGAAACAACCTAAGATGTTAGAAAAAGAAACTAAAAACGCTTATATGGCTACACTATCTGAAGAAAAGCTTGCAGATTACGCTGGAGACTATATTATATTAGCTAGTATGGGACAAAAACCTCCATTTACGCAAAAAGAAAATTGGAAAAACTTAAAAACTGTAAAGAACGGACATGTCATTGATTTAAATGTACAAGATACGCAATATAATGACCCTATCTCTTTAGAAAAACAAAGAAAAATTATTTTCGATCAACTAAAAGAGATGAAGTAAATTCGACGAACAATCATTATAACGATTGCACATTTTTAACGGTTGGTGAACTATTCACTGACCGTTATTTTAATTCTAGATAATAAAAAGCTCTAAACTATTAGGAGGTTGAGACATAAAAATTTTAGTGCTCTAGGAAACCATATAACGGCGTCCCAAAAGCAGGATTGTCGACAGAAACGCTCACGATTCGGGAGCGGGACAGAAATCTAATTTGAATAAAAAGATTTCGTCGTCCCGCCCCGGCAAGGAGGACTAGAATTGAAAAAAGCTTGATACAAGCGCGTTTTCAAATCAGTCATCTACTGCCGAGATGGTGAAGGGAGCGGGACAGAAATCTAATTTGAACAAAAGATTTCGTCGTCCCGCCCCGGCAAGGATGACTAGAATTGAAAAAAGCTTGATACAAGCGCATTTTCAAATCAGTCATCTACTGCCAAGATGCTGAAAGAAGTTGAGACATTACATTATGTCCCAGTTTCTCTGTGTTGGGGCCCTACCCCAACTTGCATTGCTTGGTGAAACTGATGAATCAGTTTCTCCGTGTTGGGGCCCCCTGCTCAAACCCTAAACGCTTGTGCCCCGATCTCAATATTAATATAAAAAGAGCACAATTATCTCTATGATTAAAAGTGGCTTTGATAAAGGGTAACGGGGAAAAGAAAACTTTGATACCTAAAATTACAGAGTACTAAAACCAATGAAAGTGGATATGATTTGTTGAATAGTATACCTCATACCTAAAATTATAGAGTGCTAAAACAATCTGACTTTTGTTTCTTTAAACAAATTTGTATACTTCATACCTAAAATTACAGAGTACTAAAACGTAGCGTTAGCGTACACAAGTTGTTCAAATGTATACCTTATACCTAAAACTACAGAGTACTAAAACCAAACACGTAATAACAAAGCGTCAAAAACAGTATATCTCATACCTAAAATTATAGAGTACTAAAAAGATTTATCTATACTAATTTTATTACAAAAATCAATTTATTGATTACAAATGTCACTGTTTTCATTTTGTTAATTCAATTACACTATATATATTAACAATGAAAGCGAGTGATGACGTGCTTAATTTAATAATCATACTAGCGATGTTGTTACTAATTTGTCGCATCATGTTAAAAGAAAAGAACCTTAATTTAAAAAGTAAAGCACCCTTAATATTAATGGTCATAGGATTTTTATTAACAATTAGTATTATTCACATGTATAAAGATGATTCGACATTGTACCTATATATGATAATTACATGTATAATTGGCTTTATTTTTGGTCTAATTAGAGGCACGACGATGAAAATTTCATTTAATTCACGTACTCAAGAATGGTTAAAAAAAGGGTCCCCCTTAACAATTATTATTTTTATACTAGGTATAATTATTAACATTGGAATAGCAAAGTTCTTTTTCCCAAGTTACGTTACAGGTCTCGATAGTATTATGACCACATTGCATATTGGCATAACCCTCTATGCAGCAAAGTTTATTTTAAGAATGAAAGTTACTAGTTTTCAGTAGACATGACATAGATCATCTTAGTATGAATTTATTATGAGTACTACTAATAGGGAGCGGGACAGAAATCTAATTTGAATAAAAAGATGTCGTTGTCCCGCCCCGGCAAAGATGACTAGAATTGAAAAAAGCTTGATACAAGCGCGTTTTCAAATCAGTCATCTACTGCCGAGATGTTGAAGAGGCTGGGATTTATGTCCCGCTCCCTTTCGCGACTTTTAAATTATTTAAATTCAATGCAAGCTTATCTACTTCTGAAAGATACACTATTCTCCATGCCAAAGTTCAATCATCCCTTCATTATCATTTGAGGACGTTTTTTACTTTTCACTTCATAAATATTTCCGAGAATATCTGTAGAATGTTTCTTAATAGATTGTGTCTTGCTTGCTATTGTTTTAAATATTCTAGGTGTTTTTTTCTCATTTCTATTCTCTAAGTATTCTCTATATGTGATGTCTACCATATTGACTTCAATTCTGTTTTGCAAATCATTATTTACACCTATGACTCTATATAATTCACCATCAATTTGAATCAAGTCATTGTAGTAAAAACTTGCGATAAATTCGGCTTGCTCACTAATTTTCTTCAGTTTTTTTGCTTTCTTATAACACTTTGAATTAACTTCATAGCGATCTTCTTTTTTGATCACATCTAAGTATTTAACGGTCACAAATTTATATACACCATTATCCAAATAAACATCAAATCGGTACGGTTTCAATGATAGTTTTACTACTTTATTTCTGCTATTTGGATAATCACCCGTAATATTTCGGTGCGTATTTAGCTTCTTGCCGTAATATTTAATTTTTTTGATAACTGGTCCGTTATCTTTTTTACTGTATTTCGTTAAGTAATTGCCTGTTTCTTCATAATATTTGTAAAGAGGATTTTTCTCATTACCATACTGTTCCATAATCAATTTTAACTTTTGATACGTTTGTGGATCATGATGATACATCAATAATTTGTCAGGTGCTTTGTTAATTAACTTTTTCAATTTATCGTTATCTTTATCATATAATCCTTTTAAGTTATTAATGATTAATGTATTGCCCTTGTCATCTTTTCTCGTAGAATATATTGTGTCATTAACTAACTCTCTATTCGGCTTTTTATCAACTCTATGTGAGTACTTATAATCTTTAAAATCCTTAATATATTGGATTTGAGGGGGCTTTTTAAACACGTCTTCATACTCTTGTTCACCCTCAACTTTAGACGTACTTTCAGCTTGTTTTTCGTCGACTTTTTGATTTTCCATCACTTTTTTAGCTTGATCTAATTTTTTCCATTCTTTGAAGATAAAATCAGCGTTCGCAATAACCAGTGCGTCTTCAGCATGGTGTTTATAGCCTTGGTTTCTTTCCTTTTTGAATGTCCATTTATTTCTTAAGAAACTAGTAAACCCGCCATTAATCGATTTCACTTTGACATCTAAGTCGTTAACTCTAAAATACGATCTTAATAAGGTCATTAATTCTCTAGTCGCATAGCGTGTATCCACTAAATTACGGTTAATAAAATCTTTTTGAACACTGAAGCGATTGATATCTCGTTCTTCTAATAAATATTCTTTTTTCTTCTTAGAAATTCTATCTTTGCCTTTAGCGAGATTTAAAATATGCTTTTTGAATGTCTCGTAACTTATTGTTGAAGCTGAAGAACTTAAATATTGAAATGGCGTTCTATTTCCTTTTTTACTATTTTCTTCTCGTTTTACTAACACTTTATTATTGAAAGAGTTATCAAAAGACACAGAACGTGGAATAATATGGTCTACGTCGTAACTGAATTGATCATTAAGTAAATCTTCTAGAGGAATTGATTCTAACGAGTATAAACATTTCCCTTCTTGCATATCGTGTAGCTTAATTTTTTCAATTAAAGTTTTAGCATGTTCTTTACCTGTTGTTCTTATAATTTCTTCAATACGTTCATTCGTTTGACGATTTCTCTTCTGTATTTCATTAATTATTTTTTGTGCATCTTTAGAATTTCTTTCTCTCGCCAGTTCAATAATAATATCATTTGGTAAACCGTATTTTTTAATAATAGCGTTAATGACTTTAATAGATTGTATAAATGAACGTTTTACCACTGGAGACAATATAAAGTCATCAACTAAAGTAGTAGGAATTGCTTTTTGTTGGCTTAAATCCAATTTTTTAGGTACAAGTTTCAAGCGAGTGAATATTTCCATTTGATTATCACTAGTATGCCATAGTTCATCTAATATTAAATTTATTGCTTTTAAAGAGAGGCGATGCGTCCCCGTGTAACCTGTCAAGTTTGAAATTCGATCTATCTCTTCTTGTGTCAAGTCTGAATCCCGTTTCGCTAATTCTTCTTGTATATCCTCTGGTGACTGATAAATAGTTAATATCTCAGCGATTTGATTAAGTAACTCTGCATTCTCGAGGATTTCCTTTCTTGATGTAATACCTTTTATATCGTGATAAACTTTGAAATTTGTAAAGCTTGGTTTACCTGTACTTGTGACACGATACCCTTTGATATCTTCCTCATTTACCGAAATCTCCTTCGCGATTTGTTTAAGCGTTGGCTTTTTCTTTTGTTTAAAGACATTCTCGATAATATGATACTTTTCATAATATTCTAATTTCTCGTTCTCATCTCGAGTAATGATCAAATTGTTCAAATCATTTAACGCATCATGTAAATCAGCGTTGTAGGCGTATTTCACACTGCGTAGTTCTTCTGGGAAATACGTACAACGGCCCATTAACATTTCATACCATTCTTTGATATCTTTCCAGCCAAATGGACTGCCTTTACCTGGTCCCTCATAATAATATCTTCTTTTTTCCAATAAATCGATATAAGCGTCTATAAAAGCTTGATCAATTTGATGATATGCTTGTTGTATGTCTAGCAGCTGCTTTGCTTCTTTTACATAGTCAGATGTCTTGAAACGATTAGCCGCGCCTCTCACTTCACCGTCTACTTTTAAACGCTCTAACTGTAATTCCGCCACATGTTTCTCTTTTAATGCTTTGCTATTTCTAGTAATTTGTTCTTTGGTAGATAATTCTTCACCTGTATCTTCTTCCACTTCGTTAACATTATGTACGCCTCTACGCTTTGCTAAATGGAGTAATGCCGCACAGAATTCCTCTGCACTTAATTCGTGACTTAATCCCTTCACGCGTGCCTCGTAAGGATTGATTCCACTTAGTTCACTATCTTGATTCAATAAATTATAATCAGATAACAGTTTCTTTACTCTTTGTAATCTATGTCTACGTCGTCTCTTAAGTCTTCGAGTACCTCGTTTTGAACGGCGCCCCTCATTGTTTTCAACATTAGCTTCTTTAAATAAACGTACGCCAGCATCTATGACATCCCTAGTTTCATAATCAATAATTCCATAACCTACTGATGTAATTCCGATGTCTAATCCTAATATATACTTTCTTTTCATATGATCACTCCCAAATATATGAAGTTGTTACTATCGATATAAAAAAATCTCGTCAACCACATGACGAGTTGACGAGATAAACACGGCATTTAGCCTTGTTTTAGTAGATTCTGTAATTTTAGGTATAAGTACAATAAATTAAATTATTGTATATGTATTATACCTCTTATTTTACCTTGAGTCAAATATAATCTTAAAGTTTTTACTTAAACTCAGTATAACAAGCGTACTGATAGATCTTAGTCAATGCATACTTAATATTTGCTTTATCTTCAAAGGCATATGAGAGACGTATCGTATTTGTGTCACTTCCATAAATAAACCCTGGATTTATTAATATTTTTTCTTTATCAATCAACTCTGAAAAAAGCTTTTTAACATCGATATTCTCATTAAAGTTAATCCATATGAAAAAGCCACCTTTAGGTATGTCCCACTGAGCTATATTAGAAAAATCCTCGTTTAAAATATTTAACATGTAGTCCCGTTTTTCTTTTAATGCATTTCTGAGGTTAGACACATGTCTATCGTAATCTCCACTCTCCAGTAATTCATAAACCACCATTTGAGACAATATGCTTGAACCGTAGTCAATTTGCATTCTTATATCAGCTAATTGCTCAATCACTTTTTCAGACGCAATAGCCCAACCAATTCTAATAGCTGGGGCAATCGATTTCGAAAAGCTACTTATATGTATCACATTATGAGTGGTATCTAATGACTTAAGTGATCTTGTGGGCTTTTCTTCAAACCATATATCCCTATAAATATCGTCTTCGATAATTGGCATATTATGAACTTTACTATAATTAACCATATCCTCCCTCATTTTTTCGGATATGGACTGACCAGTTGGATTATTAAATGATGGCTCTATATACAAAGCTTTTTCTCTATGACTAGGTAGCTTATTAATAATATTTTGGAAATCGCTTAATTCACTATATGAAATACTCACTTTTTTCATATTAAAGTAGTCAAAGACATGCGTAGAATTGATATAAGACGGCGTATTAGAAAAGATAACTGTATTCTGACTTAAAAATCCGGTAACTAAAAGCTGAATGGCGTGCAATGCTCCAGAAGTTACTAATACATTATCTTTCGTGATGTTTATGCCCTCATTATTCAAACGCTTCGCTATTAATTCCCTCAACTTTGAGTAGCCATACCCATTATTATATCCAAACGATAGTTCTCCTATATAATTTGAGACACGAGTCATGGCATTTTTTAATTCTAGATGTGGAAGTAAATCTTTGCCTAGCTCTCCTTTACTTATATGTATATAGGATGGGTCTGCTTCAATTTTGTTAATAAGTTGTACCGTATACTGACTTCTCATCCTAAACGACCACTCCATCATTTCAGACCATTTGTTTAAAATGTAATCTTCGTTTAAATAATCATTTACATACGTTCCGCTTCCTTTCTTCGTGTAAATAAAACCTTCTGATTCTAACAATTCTATACTTTTAATAATCGTAACTCTATTAACATTAAATTGGTTGGCTAACGTTCGGTGAGAAGGAATCCTCATCCCATAGAACCAATCTCCACTTATTACCTTGTCTCTAATATATGAAGCAATCTCTTTATACTTAATGAAAAATCAATCCTTTATCAATTGGTTGGGTAAATTATCTGACAATTGGTTGTACTCATTATAAATCAAACATACTAAGATTAGCTATGAAGAAATCTATGACGATAGATTTTACTGGGACATAATGGTCTTTGACTAGAGAGAAAGGGAGCGGGACAGAAATCTAATTTGAATAAAAAGATTTCTGTCCCGCTCCCATACAATATTAAAGGGGTTGTTCTATAGTGAGTGAGATTAAACAAAATGTTTATGCACAATGTGATTTAGTGAAGGAGTTAAACTATGAAGGCATACAAGATGATGATCAAGAATTATTAGAAGAAATGAGTCATTTGTCAGCAGATAGATATAAAGCATGTTCATTAACTTATTGCTCGCATCATGATAATGAACCTTTTCCATCTACACATTTAATTGAAAGAAGCAATGAAACTGGAGAAACGAATGTTATAGCAATTCCTGCAGCAGGCCATAATCCGACCGAAGAAATCGTCAGTAAAGATTTAATAGGGAGCTTTGAAATTACTCAACCCGTAGAATCTTACGTTGTTTCTAATACCGAGGTTAGTCATTACATAAGCTCAGCTGACAATGGAAAAAGTAATAACACGGGTGTAAATTCAGTGAGTCTAATTAACTACCAACAAACCGTGGTGGCAGATGATGATGAATAAACACAACTATAATAAATCCATTTACTTTGCATTTGGAATTACTATTTTACTTTGGGCTTCAGCTTTTCCAGTAATTAAAATAGCACTTAACGATTTTAAAGCGGAACATTTATCTGCTTTAAGGTTACTCATCGCGGCAATAATATTATTCTTTCTAGGGATTGTAAGAAGAATACCTCTTCCTAATATGAGAGACATACCGTTTATTCTACTGTTAGGATTTAGCGGTTTTACAGTCTATCACACTGCATTAAGTATCGGTGAATACTATGTGAGTGCTGGCGTGGCTAGCTTAATCGTATCCACAACTCCTATTTTTTCTGCACTGCTCGCCACTTATTTTTTTAAAGAAAGATTTTCAAAATTAGCTTGGTTTGGTTCACTGATTGCATTTTTAGGCGTAGCATTAATATCATTAGGTAACGGAGACAAAGTGAATGTCTTTATCGTAGGTATCGTGCTCGTTCTACTAGCCTCCTTTGGCGAGAGCGTATATTTTACGTTTCAAAAAAAGTTCTTAGATAAATATGGATTTATCCCATTAACGATTTATACAATAATTACAGGAGCATTATTTATGCTTATATTTTTACCTGAAAGTGTTAGTGAAATGCAGTCCGCCCACATGACAGCTATACTATCCGTCTTTTATTTAGGCGCATTTCCAACAGTTATCCCTTACATTGCCTTAGCCTATACGATACAAAAAATAGGTGTGTCAGACGCCACGATCTCTCTCTATTTAACACCAGCAATTTCACTTATATTAGCCTACTTTATGTTAGGTGAAATGCCAACGTTAGTTGCAATGATTGGAGGTATCATTACATTAATAGGCGTCGCCATTACCTCTGCAAATGCTGAAGAAAGTGTAGATTTGAAATAGAAAATGAGGTACTTTAAATTAGAGTTACAGTAGATTCTATTACGCGCAATCGCTGTGCTCTAATTTTTATTTTCATTCATCTAAGATCGACCTTTGATTACACTCAAACGCTCACTTTATACTCCTCTCATAGGCGGCCTTATAACCTCGATAGTATTATTCGTTTTAGGGGCTAAACTTCAAAGTATAATCACTATTTATGCAGGGATTCAATGTTTAATTATTAGTGTGTGTTCACTTTATTTCCTTAAAACGATTGAATATTAAATATGCAGTTAACACTTGACTTAATCCTGATAGAAGAGGATTAATGGCTATGCAGTCTATAACTGTAATACTTTCTTTCTAACTTTATTAGTTATATTTTAGCGTATTACTGCAGGGGCGGGACAAAAGCGTTTCTGTCGTAAATCCTGCTTCTGGGACACCGTTCATCGTTTTCCAAGAGCATAGAACTTTATGTGGCAGCCTCATTCTATAATATTAAGCAACTCAAGCGATTTTAAAAATATTAACGATAAATGCAGAGTTAAAAAGCTTATTAATACCAATGATTGTTATCGCTATATCTAATTATCTGCTCAATATAATTGGATTAGAAACAATGGGAGATTAATTTTTGAGAACAATAGAAAGTGCACCTTTCAATTTAATAATCCTTCCTCAACTTAGTGCATACCTCTATAGTAATTAAGCAAACGACTATAATAATAGGCAATGACAGTAAAACGATGTTATTAAAGAATATATTTGTCCTGTCTAGTAATATTGATACGTAAAATTACTAATATAAATAAAATATAGACCTATAGAATACTGTAAAAATAAATCAGTCCGATTTTTAAAGCTATTTTGTTTTCGATATACATATAAGAGCAAAAAACTAACCAAACTTAAAAAAAGAGGCAAAAAAAGAATATACTTTGTAATCAACGTATTTTCATTGCTTAAGTGCATTGGAATATTGTGAGGTATACTATTCCAACATTTAATAATTACAAATAAACTAATTATTAAAAGTGCGAAGTAAAGAAACGAAATTATCAATTCCCTATGATGTTTAATATGTAAGCCTCCTATCTATTGTTATAGGATTACCTGAGTATTTTTAGACAAAACTTCAATTTGGATATGGTTCTGCTTATTTCGTGGTGGTGGTTTTTTTATTTACTCAGAACCTTCTATAAATATATATTACATTAAGAAGATCCTTACAATTACTCAGTTTTACTCAGTCTAGCCCCATCTTGGAATTAAAACTATAATTTGTTTGTTAAATAATCAAAATTATATATAATTTCATCAAGGCTTTTAGACTTATTAATTACTTTATAAAATTTGGTATCATTATACCTATTATCTTTTCTTAATAAATAGTAATTTGTCATTTTTCTATATTCTGGCTTTACAATTACATATCCATTTATTTCATTTAATATAATATAATACTCTTCTAATTCATGTTCATTGATTTGAAATAGCAAATTATCAACAGGTTCATTTGAGAGAAAAATAGACCTTATAATGTATAAAATTAATAATGTAATATTAAAGTACAATAAAATACTATTTACATTAATTGATGCTTCATTTAAATATACAAATTTGCCATTATTAATAAGAACTAGGGCTAGAAAGTAATAAATCCAATACTTTGTATATATTAAAATACATATATAAGCAAGTCTTTTAATTGCAGATATGTAATTAATTGAACTCTTAGTTCTATCTCCATATTCTTTATAAGGTGGGAAAAAGTTATTCACATTAAGTTTCTCGAAAATCATTATAATAATAAAAATTAAAAACAAAATAAGTAATGTAAATAATACTATATGATTATACACTATAGAAAATGCATATACTATTTTAAGTTTGAACTCTTCATCTAAAAAACTCATTAATTTATCAAACGGAAAATTCAAATTCCACATAATAAGTAAAATACCAAAAATCACATAATGTAACGGTATTGAAAGTCTTTCTTCAATATCCTTTTTAAACTTTGAGTAATAGGTTATTAGATTTATAAAATTCATTACAATTAACCCCCTATTAAAAATGCGTATGATTTTAAAAAAAATAGTTATAATGATGTCAAAAAATTCATCACATCGGAATCATCAATTTTAGTTTTTATTGGTATCGAATTTAATATTGACTCTCTATATCGGTAATTTTTATTATTCATTCTTGAATCCAATATAGTCAATAATCCTCTATCCTTTGATGTTCTGATCAATCTACCAGTGCCTTGTTTTAATTTCATAATCATTTCTGGTACTAGTACTTTTTCACTATCACCCCGTAATTCAATCTTTCTTTGTATTACTGGATCAGGAACTGGAAATGGTAATCTTACTATTATAAGTGAGGTTAAATATTTTCCTTTCAAATCAATTCCTTCCCAAAACACTCCTGTACCTAATATTATTCCATGTGTTTTTTTGAAGTTTTGAATGATTTCATTTTGACTTACTTCCCCATCGTCTAAATAAAGACACTTTTGAATGTTTAGTTTTTTTAACTCATCAGATACAAATAAAATATCTTCTTTGGCTGTAAATAAAACCATTGTACCTCCAGAGTTATGTATTGATATATTGTAAATATGCTTTGCTATCTCTTTATAGTATTCATTATCTCGATTATTATGATTTGGCAATTGCGACGGAATATATAATCTACTTTCATCATATGGAAACTCATTTCTTTCGACATTTTCATAGTAGCCATTAAATCCTATATTTTCTATTATATAGTTATAGCCGTCCATTTCATTAGAATCACTTGTAATCGTTGCTGAAAAACAAGCAACTATATTATTACCATTGAATAAAGTTTTCTTTAATATTTTAGATGGATTACTAGGACAATACGATATTCTAATTTGATTATTGGATAATATTTCACTCCATATAACATAATCATCATCATTCATAGCTACAATTTCTAATGCTTTAATAATATTTTCTATTTCATCTAATTCATTATCATTCACTTTTGATTTTCTAATAAAAGTATCTAAACTTTTAATTTCAAGCATGCTTTTTAATTCTTCTAAACTTTCTATTAACTTATTCAAGTTATTAATATTACCTTTATTAATCTCTATTCTTCCACTATTTATAACTGGTTTACTTTCATACATATTACGAGAGTTTATATAAGCTAACTGGCTATTAAACCAACTCTTTAACTCACTCACACATTCAAAATTGTATTTATTTCTGTTAAACTTATTTATTGCACTTTTTAAAATGCTAATGCAATAAAAAGAATTAATACTTGTAGTGTATGCAGCACGTTGATTTTCTTCCAAATTATGTACTTCATCAATTATAATCAAACAAGGATTTTCATAAATTATTCCCTTTTTACCTGTTTTCTTATTTTTATAATGTTGTAAAAGTAGATTTTGATTAACAATTATTACTTTTGGTTTGGATCCTTTAAGTCTAATGTGATTATTTCCTGTTACCATTTGATTTCTCATTTTCAAAAAAGAGCAATCTTGACTATGAACACATCTTTCATATATACATCTATTAGTGCTAATATCGTCCCAATCTATAGACAAATGATTTACTTCTTGCTTAGTCAAACCTCGATTAGCAATATCTAATGCTATATTTAACTTTTCAGATTTTAAATTATCGTGAATTTTTCTAAAACAAGGGTAATTTGTAACCCCTTTACCAACTATACACTCAATATCAACATTAAGTATATTTTCTACTTTTTTTATATCACTAGATAATTGTTCAGTTAATTGTATGGTTGAACTAGCAACAATAAGTGGTTTATTAGTAGCCATTGAAATTATAATACCCGGTATTAAGTAGCCAAATGATTTACCAATACCTACTTGTGCTTCTACAATAACATTTTCAGCCTTCTCAAAAGCTTCACAAACGCTATACATAAGATTCTCTTGACCTTCCCTAGTCTCCATTTCCATGTTACTCATATTTTTTATGGCCCTATCAACTTCTTGATAAATCCTCTGATAATTCACAGACGCACCCCCGGAACTTAAGTTCTTATATTATATCATAAAAGAACTTATGTTCTTAGTGAATATTTATATTTCCTAAAATTTAATTAAAATAGTTTGTATTGCTTTTCTTCAATTTTATCTTTAATTCTAAGTGCTG
Source organism: Staphylococcus marylandisciuri (assembly GCF_025519785.1). Taxonomy (GTDB): domain Bacteria; phylum Bacillota; class Bacilli; order Staphylococcales; family Staphylococcaceae; genus Staphylococcus; species Staphylococcus marylandisciuri. The sequence goes on from NZ_JAOPKZ010000017.1 coordinate 45,820, forward strand.
TTAGTACATATTAAAATCAAAACCACCCGTAAAACGGGTGGTTTGCTCTGCGGCTGAAAGCCTCTGTTACTGACCAGCCCTTATAAGGGCACTGAAAAGATCAGCCAACTGTACTATTTTTTTCTCACTCTTTTATTTTTATCCCCTGTAAATGCATCTATATATTCTATCAATATGAGTTGTTCTGCAACGATATCGCCTTATAATTGATATCGAACATATAGTTCTATTATCTTTTTATTTCTTCCGACCGTGTCGACGTAAAAACCTTTACACCGACATTTTATATTACCATATTTATATTTCAAATGTGCATGCCTATCAAGAAACATTAAGCTACCCTTACCTTTTAAGTAGCTAACAAATTGGGGAACACTTAGTTTTGGCGGTATACTTACTAACATATGAATATGGTCTTTACGTGCTTCAGCTTCTATAATTTCCACACCTTTTCTTTCAGATGATTATCTCAGAATTATACCGATATTCCTTTTTATTATTCCATATATAGTTTGTCTTCTATACTTAGGCACAAAAACTATGTGATACTTACAATTACACTTTGCATTTGCCAAACTATTTGTGATGTTAGACATATTGGCATCTCCTCATGTAGATAATATTGGTTGGCTGACCAATTATTATTCTATCATGAGGGATGCCTATTTTTTGATATAACGATAAAACCTTTACTGATCTATACGCATAGCGCATGGTTTACATTTAGCAGTAAATAAAAATTATATTCTTTTGATTGTTGTTTGCATTTTTAGTAATAGCAATACTTAATTTAATATTTTATTATTAAACTGTTCTTTGAATTCTTTTCTCTTTGTTGAATCATCAGAATAAAAGCTTAAGCCTACTAATCTAACATCATCATTTTCAGCCAGTACTTTAATATCATCTCTTTTATTCAGTGATAACATAAATTGTTCTTTCCATTTATCGTTTAATAATAAATGTTGACCTTTAGGTTCTATAAATACTTGATATGTGTGTTCATTATCCTTTAAGTACAATAAGAAATCAGGCATGAAGCCTCTGACACCATTGATTTCCCTAAACTTAATTTTACGTTCGTTACGTATTAAATAAACTTCTTCATATTCATTTTGCAAATCTTCCATCATATTATTGATTAAATCAATTAAATCACTCTCAAGACCATTTACAATAGCTTTATCATAAATGTACCAATCATGTTGTCCCATATTTTTAGGTCTTTTCTGATCTTCTAAATCTGTTACATCTCTATTGACATTATTAACCTCAACAACGTAGTCATCGATTAATTCTGAAAGTTTAATACCTTCAAAAATAGTTGTACCTTTGACCTTTAGATAATTATTTTTAATTTTTGTTTCTAATTTACTTAAATAATCATTCAATACAGACAACTTTTGTTTTGGCGTGATGTCACTAATATCCATCTCTTTAGGTATAGTTACGCTGATATCTAAATCTCCTAAAAAGTTTTTTGACTCTATAAATGTTTGCATACTCGTAATACTAGGTACATACCCTTTTAAATTAGAATATCTAAAGAATGGATTACTTCTTAAAGCTTTCTGTAGTAACGGCTTATTAAGCTTTAATCTTACTTCTTTACGATCTTCAGCTATAGCTTTGGTACCTTGAGTTAAATTAGACTCACTTACTTTGAATAACTCCTTCATATGTTCCCTAGGTGCACTATAATTTTCTAAATTCTTGTAGTCCTCAGCAGTTGTTGGCACTGTTTTGTTAACATATATTTTTCCGAATTTGAAAAGGTCAGTCTTTTTAAATTTATTTTTTACTTTTCCTTCATGTATCTCGCTTATATCAGTATTTGTTTGAACTTTTGCTTCCGTTAAGGATTGATGTAAATTCTTAATATATGAAGAATCGTTAATCGTATGATAGTGTAGAGTTTCGATTGCTTTTAAATCACTAAACTCTTCATCAAATCTACGTTTATAAGATTTTTGATTTTCATATATAAATGGATAATACCTCGCCCCACGGCCAATGAGTTGAGCTTCTGCATTAGTCGCATTTTTGTTGACCTTTTTCTTCTCGTCAACTTTGACAATATCAAATAGATTTAAAACATCCCAACCTTCATTAAGTTTGTACACCGCAAATATAGCTCTTATAGGATTATCATTATCTTCTAGATTATTAAGTAATTGCGCATTTTTCTCTTTCTCTTTTTCGTTGTTAACATTCAATGTAGTTTGTTCATTAAAATCCCACTTCAAGTCGTCTAACACTTTTGTTAAATTTGCTTTTTTATAATACCCAAAAACTTTACTCCAAATACTATTTTGACCACTGAAAAATTTATAACCATTATTAATAATTATTTCTAATCGCTCATACGTTAACTGTTCTAAACGGTCAAGCATCATTCGATGTATCTCTTGGGAACCTTTAATAGACGTTGACTGAAACATTACAACAGGTTTAAGAGTTATATTGTTTTTATTAGCTACATATTTTTTATATTCGCTCATTAATAGTGCGTGTATAATTTTATCTTCATTTTCTTCACTAGCATATAAAAGTGTTACGTTTTTTGAGTAACCTTGTTGCATAAATTCCTTTAAGTCATAACGATAAAGAATCCTATTCTTGTATTTTTCAAAAATATCATCTTCTAACTGTACCGTAGCTGTAAATTCTAATAACTTATTCTTATTGTTTTGCTTCATAATCCTATCAACAGTTACTTCCCAGTTAGTCTCTTCAATTTGCTGATTGCTTTTTTTGCCTTTTTTCTTTGTGCTGACATTTAGGTGATGTGCTTCATCAGCTAACAATACGATAGGGAACTGACCTAAATCTTCATATGTGATTTCATTTTCTCTTGGGTAATTTAATTTATCATGCAATGCATTAATCGTTGTTAATTTAAGGTATATCGTATTTTCATCAGGTAAGACGGGATAATTATCTACTACTTGAATGTTTATCACTTTACCATCAATGACAATACCTTCTGGATTAAACAAATACTTACTTGAAGATGTGTTAGTTAAATTGTCATAGGTTTTATTGACAATCGCTGTACTATTAACGAAAAACAAGAAATTTTGATAACCTTTTTCTTTATATAAATATAAAACTGTTGCAGCTAAAACAAGTGTTTTACCAGAGCCAGTTGCCATATTAAACATCAATTTGTTGTATAAATTACTTTCATCTTGTTCCTCGAGGTACATCAGTCTTTGAACCGCTTCTTCTTGGTACGGTCTTAGACGATGATTCAAATTATCAACGATATAATTAGGTATATCTGGATATTGTAAAAATAATTGGTTTTCTATACGATCATGTAACATTTCTGACATTTTACACACCTCCATAGAAACTATGGTTAAACGCTATTTCATCTTCAGTGAAATTATACACTGAGTCTTCAACATCAGAGTAATTAACATATAATTGATTATTATCTAATATTCTAATTAACACTTCTTTTTGGTCTTCAAGTTCTAATTCACTAAATTCTTTTTTAGTATTTGTAAACTTATCAAAATCTACTTCATAATTAAGAACACCATCATTTAATAGTTTATCGATTTGTTGACTAAGCTCTTCTTTTGTACTGCTACTTATAATTCTATCCACAATTTCTTGGTTTTCTTTTGCCAGTTCTGCATATACAAATGAACCGCCACCTTGCCAATCTACATCTTTAGATATGCCGCCTTGTTCACCTTCAATAACTTTTTGCAATCTTGGGACAGAGACAGCATTAATATAGTCCATTTGTTCAATACCAATATATTGACGATTCATTTTATGAGCAACAGCTTGAGTTGTAGCAGATCCCATGAAGAAATCCAATACTATATCTTTTTCTTTTGTTGTTATTTCTATAAAATCTTTAATCAACTCTTCTGGTTTAGCAAAATTAAACTTTTTTTCTTTAAAGAGATTTTTAATTTGATTTGTACCATTCCCACTACTATATGCTGGCTTATACATTAAAGTTTTTGGTTTATGAGATGGCAAATCACCCACTTCAGGTCTTTGTTTTTTGTAAAGATTTACATTATCATCAGTTTTAACTATAATAACGTCTTTGATATTTCTCTCTAGAGTAGATTTTTGCCATCTCCAAGACATTTCTTGTCCATTTGTAATTGGTAAAATTTTTTCTTTATATCCGTTTTTTTCAGTAGTACTAATAGTTCCATCTTCATAGAGAAATATTGGATAAAATAGGTTAGGCCTTTTATTTCTGGGAGCATTTACGCCAGTTGCTTTTAAATTCGCACCCTTTTTATAAAAACCAATTTCGTCTTGATTCCATTGTTCTAGTTTTTCAGAATTTTTTAAACTTAGCTGATAAAATTCTGCTTTTTCTTTATTTTTACTGTAAACCAATACATATTCATGTGTTCCTGCAAAAGCAAATTGATCTTGATTTCCTTTTAAATTCATAATTACTGCCAAATTATTGATAAAATTTTCTCTACCAAAAATCTCATCCGCTAATACTTTTAAATATGCTTGTTCGTTATCATCACATTGAATCATAATTATTCCTTCATCACTCATAAAGTTTTTAGCCAATTCAAGTCGATTTTTTATAAATGTCAGCCATGTTGAATGATTAAACCTATCGTTATATACAAAGCTATCACCATTGGTATTATACGGTGGATCTATATAAATCAACTTAATTGAGTCTTTATATTTTTCTTTCAAACTATGTAATGCTAATAAATTATTTCCTTTTATTATTAGATTCTCTTTATAATCTATATTATCTACAACATGTGGCCCTTCAATATTATATTTTTTTATATTTGTAAATACCTTTGGTGCTAATAAAGTATCAATTTCTTCTTTTGCAATCACTTCATTATAAAATTTTTCATCATTTTTTAAAATACTATCTTCTTTAGTCATTCCACCTTCAAGTACACAGTCCTTAAATGGAAAATTTAATACCACATCAGAATTATAATTCAAATATTTACCTTCCGCCGTTAAACCAATTTTATTAGCATACTTAGTATAGCTATCTTGCCAGTAATTTTTATAACGTAACAATGAAATAAATGCTTCTTTATCGAATACTTTATAACCATCTATATCTTGAACATATGTTTCATTAATAGATTTATTAGCTAAAAGCTTAGAAATCAATTTAGTATCGTTATTACGTAAATCTTCTATTATTATTTGTTTTGCTAGTTTTTCATTTATCCAATATTTTTCGACTCCACTTAGTATTTTACTAATTTCATCTAATATGTTGGCACTCATATAATCTCTCCATACATCAAAATTTAGTATATATCTTTATGATAATAGACTTTATAATATAAATACACCGGGAATTTCCAATTTATTAAACCTTTTCTGATGAAATTTTAACTAACTATAATTGGGATACCAACCCCACTTCACTTATGATACGCTTCTGCTTATCGGTTGTTGATGCGGTTTTTTGTAATTGATTTTTCGTACAGCTAGATAAAACGATATATTACTACTATAAATACTTTACGTCTAATATCAACTAGTAGCATAAATGCTTAATAAACAAAAAGCTCTATCAAGTTGTGGGACTTAATAGAGTATATTATTTGTTATCTTTTTACATAAAATTATTTATTGGTACTTTTGTAATTTCAATTACTATCCCATTTCATAAAATATTCATATTCTTGAGTTTCTGCTTCAAATTCCTTAGTTCGTATTTCAAATTGATGTTTTATATAAAAACGAATGGCTCTTTCATTCTTCTCATATACATGTAAATTAAATCCATTATAATCACTTTTTAATCTTTCCAATAAAAAACCTTCCTATACCTTTATTGCAGTAATTATCTGTAATAAAAAGACCTGCAATATATTGTTCATATAAGCCAGCAAATCCGACAATTTGATTATCAGCATAATACACGTAAATTGTTGAATCTGAGAACATTTTTTCACTTTATCTAGGTTATCAATCCAATACTCACGTTTTATAAAATCATGCGCTTCCAAATTAGAATTTAACCATATATTGGAAATTTTTCTATTGACTCAAAATCTAAATTGTCTAATTTCTTTATCAATGTACTCGCCCCCTATTTAAACAATTTCAAAACATAATTAACTTTTAATCTACCATACCTGCCTTAATCCATTCATCAAAGTCTGTACGCACAATATTTCCATGGTAATATGCGCCATTTTGGTTATCATGATTTTTTCTCCACCAATTTTTAGAATTTTCATTCTTTTCAATATCAATATAATTAGTGTAAAAAGTGCCTGACATCACAATGGGACAAATTCCCTCTTTATTACCAAGATCTGCTAAATTTGACGCTGTTGTTACTGCTTTTCCAATCCATACAAAATCATTTATACCTGAACACTTTCTACCTGCCTTCACTGCCAAATTTTTATCTGCAGCCAAACCAATACCTGCTTTGATATTTGGAAGATTTCTTTTATCTAATAATTTATTCAACATTTTTAAATAGGTATTAATGTAAACTGCACGTTGGTAGACATCATATATTTCTTCTTTGCTAGCAGTTGAATATACAGCAAATACGCAATCTCCCCTAATACCAATTTCTTTCAATTCATTATCTTGAGTATCTTTTTGTAAAATCTCTATAACTTCAGACGTAAAGCCTCTAATCACCTTGGCAACATCTACTTCACTATTTTCTGTGAATAATTTAGTAGAATTTCTTAAATCTATAAAAATTGCACTAAGCCAAGCTTTATAGCCATTCTCATATGTAAAATTGTCATTATTAGGAAATCTTTCCACTTCATTTATAAAATTAGTATTCTCTAAGATTTCTTCAACCTTTTTCTTTCTTGACTTGTAATCATAGCCTCTTATTTCCATATTTAAAAACCTCCTAGTTTAACTAAAATAATACCGATAAAATGCAAAACCAAAATTCCTAAAATTCCCCAAAGTACATATGCTAAACCTTTCTTATAAAAATAATATTTTTTTGTAGATATTTTTGAATTTATATAAATCTGGGATAAGATATCCTCGATTTCTTCTTCTGATGTTCTATTGATTCTTTGCTTTTTATACTCAGAATAAGTCTTGCTTGAAATACTTTCAAAATAATATAATGAATCATTTTCTACCTCATTATAAGTCTCAACAGAATTTTTTAACTGAGGAAAAAGTACCCTTACTATATTATATACTCCGTTGAAAAATAATAAATAGACCACGACTTCAAAACTTAAATAAATTAAATTAGAAAAATTTATATTGCTCAACACTTTTATTACTATTTCCCTTTGACTATTTAAGAATAATTCAGAAGAAATAGTAACAATAACAACTCCTAACATTGCTAAAACAATTGAAGCTTTTGTATCACAACTCTTTATCCACTCTAAATGTCTATCTAGCTCATCTAAAAGCTCAATTTTTAATTTGTTGTTTTCCATTAGATTAATCATCCTTTTAAATTATAAAAAATATAAATTTTTTAATAATTTTATTTTATATTTTGCAATCTATTTTATAATGAGACTACCTACTACAAATAATTATAACAAATCAAGAACTTACGTTCTCTATATATATATTCACAATTCTTAAGTTATAATTATTTAAAAATTAGAAATTAGCGATTTGATGAACCACGATTGGGGTCGTGAATTGCAATCAAATATTGAGGGTATCTATTCAAAAAATGTAAAAGAAGTAATGAACTACGCAAACCAATCATATGAAGAATTAAACAGGAATAGTAACACTCGTAACAAGGAGAATTACCCATTGATTCTTAATGATATAATTAAAATTGAAGTAGAATGTATTTATTACACCAATCATAAAGATGAAGAAAATAAACCAAAAAAATGAGAAGATCATGATTTATTTGTTTCAACTAAACCTAACTTTTCAGTAAATTTCAAAAAATTTTGCCTTGCACTTGGTATCGATTCTGAAAATTTTAAAATTGGAAAGTCTTATGCATTTAAATCTGAAAGTGAATCCGTTTTACATGATATATTACTGAACAACCCTGAATATATTTATTTTTTAAAATGGAGTTAATAAAAAAGACTTAAAATATATGATGTGCACCCCAAAAGTAGGACTAAAAACCTAACTTATGGGGTGCATTTTTATGTGTAAACATTATAAATATGAATTAAAATTAAAGGTAGTTCAAGAATATTTGAATAGTTCATTAGGCTATAAAGCATTAACAAAGAAATATAAAATATCGAATAAAAGTTTAATCCAAAGATGGGTTACATAATATAAAGAATTTGAACCAGAAGGGTTAAGCAAGCGATTGAAAAATAAAGTTTATGCTAGAGAATTTAAGCTATCTATATTATGATTTAGACAAAAAATAGGTTGTCTTATAGTGAAACAGCACCATGATATGTGATTAGCAACATAGACTTGAGGTGAATGATATCCTCGGACTAGACAACAACCGGAAAAGACGTCCAAGTAAAATGGGATGTACACTTTTAACGGTTGGTGAGTAAAATCATCAATCGTTTTTTATGTTTGAATACAAAAAAGCACAAATATCTCTATAATTATAAGTGACCAAACCATAATTAAAGGAGAGATATCTATGCCGTATACTTATAATAAAACAAATTACCTTGGTTTAAAAGTAGATAATATTTATTTTTCAAATGAACTACCTCAAGAAATATACTACAAGTGCATCAAAACGCTATTTTATAAAGCTGTTTTAACCTATGATGCTATTGCTTGTGAATGTTGTGGTATTAAAAATGGCAAGCGACACACATTAATTTATTTGGGTGAAATCATTTATAAACCTGCTTACTTAGAACTAAATAAACAGCGATTTTATTGTAAGGCTTGTGGTGAAACTTTCACAGCTAAGACATCTTTCGTTCAACCAAAATCTTCGATTTCAAATTCAGTAAAGCTAGCTATTGCTGAAAAGGCTGCTGAAGCACGCTCTGAGAAAGCAATCGCGCATGATTTATTTATTTCACCTTCAACTGTTCATCGTCAAATGAAAATTATTGCTCAACAAGTTAAACCAAAAATATCAGATATACTGCCAAATCATTTGTCTTTTGATGAGTTTAAATCAACTAAAGATGTTGAAGGCGCAATGAGTTTTATATATTGTGACGGAAGTACACACGAAATATTAGATATTTTACCTGATCGACGAAAAGGTGAACTTGAAAAATATTTTAGTCGACTTCCTCTTAAAACACGGGCACGTGTTAAAACTATATCCATTGATATGTATAAACCCTATATAGAATTAATCAAAAAATTATTCCTAAATGCTAGAATCATTATTGATCGCTTTCATATTGTACAAGCAATTAATAGAGAAATTAATCGTTGCCGTGTATCAGTTATGAATAGTAAACGTAAGTCAAACAGACCTGAATATAATAAACTAAAGCGCTATTGGCGATTATTTTTAAAGAACCCTTACCAATTGAATTCTATAAATTATCATCCATTTAGACTTTTTAAGAGTTGGCAAAGCACTTATAGTGCATTACAATATTTACTTACTTTAGACGATAAACTAGAAGCAACTTATCGAATTGGACATCAAATTTTAAATGCACTAAGAATGAATGATATAAAGCATTTTGAAGAAGCTTTAAGTAAAGCCGAAAATGAAGAAATCTTTGAAGGACTAAAGCGCATTATTAAAACTTTTAAAGACTATTTACCTTTTATAGAAAACACTATGACATATCCCAAATTCACAAATGGTCCTATCGAAGGAATCATTAATAAAATAAAACTAATAAAAAGAAATGCCTACGGCTATCGTAATTTCATTAATTTTAGAAACAGAATACTTATAATTTCTAGATTATTTGTATCTAAACATAAAAAATACATCAAGCAACATAGGAAAGAGTTGCTTGATGTATCAAATATATATATTTTTATAGACCAACCATTGTTGACAAACAGCCCATTTTTTATGAAGGATGCTCTAAATATATAGAAAATATACTATAATAAATTAAAAATGCCTTTAATTTTTAAAAGCTCTCGTTTTTATATTTTTTTCTTTTAAGAATTTTTCAATTTTATCCTGTTCTTTACCATTAACAACTTTGCTATCTTCACTAATTTCATTAAAATGTTCAGTCGATACTTTTCCACTTTCTGTAATTTCATCGATACTTGAATTAATTTGCTCATCTAAATTTTGAAAGTCCTTGTTTGACGTAGAGATGTATTTGCTTATTTTAAATGAATATTTTTTATATCCTTCAGGAAGAGTATTATTACTTATATAATGACGGAAATTATTGTCGTTGTCTTTAGTTAGTTTGTTTAGTTTCTTAATTTCTTTACTTTCTTTTTTACTTAAGTCTTCCTCTGAATCTACTTTATCTTGATAATATTCTTTTGCTTCGTTTAAATCATTATCTGTATTTAGATATATTTTAATTGCTTCTTTAATTTCTTGTTCTGACAAGTACGAATTTGTAGTTTGGTTATCAAAAACCTTTGATGGTAAATCTTTTTTTTCTACTTTCTTATAATCATTATCACTTTGCTTTATATCATTAGAATCACTATTAGAACATCCTGCTATAAAAAGTGATAAAACTAATATTCCTAACATCAAAGATGTTCTCATCATAAACTCTCCTTTTTAACAATGTCTATATTCCATTTTAAATACAAAGTAAGAAATTTAAAAAAGTTTTTTACAAAGAAGTATCCAATAAAGATTAAAATTAAACCTAAAACAAGCCCTTTTATCATTTCAAATATATCACTTAATGTAATAGTATCAAATCCATTCACAACTCCCATAACTAATAATATTATTGGCGAGACTATCATAACTGGGACTGCAATAATATATGCTAGTATAAAAGGTAAAAGTAACATAAATACAAATAAGCTTAATCCAAGTAAAATAAAATTAAAAACACTTAATCCCATTATAGAAAACACAGCAATAAAGATATTTTTAATGCTTTTTTTGTTTTTAACAGCGTTTAAAGCATTCATAGCATTTATTTCCTTTGAAATATTAACTGGATTTCCTAAATCTCGAATAATTTCCTCATCGCTTTTATTATCTTTATAAGCACTAAGAAAATGAGACTCATATTCGTTAAGAATATCTTTCCTTTCTTCTTTGCTTATTCTTTTCATACGTCTATTCAAAGTTGCAATGTATTCGTCCTTATTCATGAACATCACTCTCTTCCATAAATGAATTTATTGATTCAGTAAACATATTCCATTCTCTCGTCAACTCTTTCAATCTCTCATTACCTTTAATAGTAATTGCATAATATTTACGTGATGGCCCTTCCTTAGAAGGTTCATAATAACTATTTAAATATTCCTCTTTAACAAGTCTTCGTAACAATGGATAAATAGTACCTTCTGATATTGTAATTTTTTGGGTCATAATTTGAATTAACGAGTATCCATATTGGTCTTGTCGACTAATAATCAATAAAACTAATAACTCTAACGCCCCTTTTTTGAATTGAACATTCATTATTTAATGTCCTCCTTATCAATTTATGGAGTATACTAAAACACTACTATGTAATATAAGATACCTTATTTTAGGTAATAGGTAAAGCGTTAGGACATAACTTTAATGAATTTTTTATATCTTTCATTGTTTTTCAACAATTCTCCGTGACTTCCTTTAAAAAGCATTTTACCATTTTCTATAAATAGAATCTCTTCATCCTCACATAACTCTTGTACATTATGCGTTATTTTTAAAGTAGTTCTGTATTGTGTAAGTTCTGAAATAGATTTTAGAATCTCACTTTTAGATTCGTTATCCAAATTTGAAGTAGCTTCATCTAATAAAATTAGACTTGGATTCTTTAAAAATAACCTTGCTAAATTTAATTTTTGCTTTTCTCCGCCGGATAATTTATTTCCTCCTTCTCCAACATCTCTATTAAGATTCTCAATTTGACTAGTTACAAGCTTATTTAACATGGAAAAATCTAAACTTTTTTGCATTTTGTCAATTGTTATTTTGTCTTCTCTTAATCCATATAATAAATTATCTTTTATAGTCCCACTTATAATTGGTATATCTTGACTCACTAATCCTATATTCTTTCTTAAGGAATTAGTACTAATTTTATTAATATTAATACCATCTATTGTTATACTGCCTTTTGTTATGTTATAAAATTTTTCCAACGTATTTAGTAATGTTGTTTTTCCCGAACCTGAAGGACCTATAATTGTAAGAGTTTTTCCTTTACTTAATTTAAAAGATATGTCATCAAGAATTTTCTTACCGTTAAACTCCATAGTCACATTATTAAACGATATGTTACTATTTAACTTAAAATCAAATTCACATTCATCAATTTTTCTTTCCTCAGCTTCATTTATAATTTTTGTTAAACTTTTGAAAGCACCGTTAGCTTTATGATATTCTCCTATAAAGCTGCTTATAGAACTCATAGGGGTCATTAATTGAAATGAATAAATTATAAATGCAATAAGAGTACCTAATGCCAATGTTCCGTTTTGAATTCTAAACGCCCCGTAACCAACAATGACTAGTAATCCTAAAATCAGCAAAAAATTCACTAAAGGAGAAATTAATGCCATAACTTTACTTTCGTATAGATTTACGTTAAATAGATTATTAATATGTTTGGAAATAATTCTCTTTTCTGCGTCTTCGGCAGTAGACGCTTTTACCATTTTAATATTTTTAAATGTCTCTTGAGTCTTAGATATAAATTTAGATACTTCGTACTGTTGTATCTCTCCAGTATTTTCCAATTTTTTCATCATTGGCAGAATTATCCCAAAAATCAAAGGTGCTATTAACAGTATTACTATAGTTAATTTCCAATCTAATAGCGCTATTAAAACGATCGCACCAATAATCATGATAATCCCGTTTATAACTTTCGGAATATGGAAAGTTATTAAATCTTTTATTACTTCTGTATCATTTACTAATCTACTTGATAGCTCGCCACTTTTATACATATCAAAGAAATATGTTGGGTAATTTATTATTCTATTATATATATTCTGTTGCAAATCTTTAATTATTATATTTCCAAATTTTGAGATTATATATTCATTTACCCCTTCAATCAGAGATCTTAATATTAAGAATAAAACTAAAGAAACGACAATTAAAGTATTTATTTGATTGTTTTCTAATTGGTTTATAATGTTTCTTATTAATATTGGGAAGTATAGAGATGCTATTGTAAAAAATAAAGATAGTATAATAATTAAAGCTAGATACATCTTTTTCTTTTTATTATTTATAGTAAGTTTAAATATTTTATATACATTCAAAGATTATCACCTTCATAAAAATTGAGACAATAAAGGTGTATTAAACACCTTCATTGTCTCTATTATTAAAAATTAACTCTAACAAATAAACCAGCTTGAATGGCTGCTATTTTTACAGTTTTGACTTTTTGAAGATTTTGCTTTTAATTGTACCTCTTTTGAAATTGTTTCTTGTTGTAATGATAAAACTTTATTCATTTGACTTCACTCCTTAAATTATTATTTAACAAATAAACCAACTTGAATGACTGCTATTTTTACAGTTTTGGCTTTTTGAAGATTTTGCTTTTAATTGTACCTCTTTTGAAATTGTTTCTTGTTGTAATGATAAAACTTTATTCATTTGACTTCACTCCTTAAATTATTATTTAACAAATAAACCAACTTGAATGACTG
>NZ_JAOPKZ010000018.1 GCF_025519785.1 Staphylococcus marylandisciuri
TTAAACATAAGCGCATTATCTCCTTAATTTTAAGTGGGCGTATACTTTTAATTATAGAGATAATTGCGCTCTTTTTGTATTAAAAAATAGGACCGGTTGGGTCACCAGTCCTATTTAGTATAGACCCATTTTTATTTACAAAACATGATGATAAAATTAAAATTTTGTATGTAAGATAGAGGCGAGGGTCTATAAATGGAGCTAAAGTTCATTCCAATCAAAGGTTAAGTTAGCATGTCCATAATCCTTTTTGAAAAACATATAGATAAATTCACGTAGTACAACAGTTCCGGTAAAGTAATGTTTTTACTTTCAAACATAATATTAAAAATTATACTAATATCGACATCTATGACAGTGTGATGAAAAGAGATAATGGGTATTAATAGAAAACTTTTACAAACTATAACAATGTTTGGTTAAATGAAACTTTTTGATTTCATAAGAAAACTTCATTGTGAATGAATCCTTTTTATAAATAACCTTGTTAAAAAGTAAATTAAAATAGTTAGAATAAGTATCGTTAAAACTATTGGCCAAAAGTTAGACACTCCTAACTCCATTCCTAATGTACCAGACCCCTTCTCTCTGCTGTTAAAAAACAAACTACCAAAATAAGCTGTTCTATATCCGGTTCCTCCACTGCTAAAAAGCATTATTAGAAAACTAGCAGTTAAAATTATGGTAGTAATTATTAAAGAAGCAAAAAAGCTATTGGTTAAATAAAGTAAATTTTTCATTTCTATACCTCTTTTCTGTGTATTTTAAGGCTAGTATACTAAAGTATATTACAAACATAAGCATAATAATAAAGACAAGAATATCGAATATTAAAGTTAAATTTAGTAATGCTATAAATACTAAAATAAATAAGAATGGTATTGATACTATCACAAAGCTTGTAATTATTGAAAACGGATTATCATTGTAAGGAGGGAATAGTATTCCGCCCATAACTAGGATGAAAGTCCCTATTGTGATCGCATAATAAGGAATCAGGATATTTAAACTAGGCTCGTTTAAACATAAAAACAATATCAATAAAGGAATAGACGAGATATACGTTACTGCCAATTGAGATAATACTAAATACAAATAGTCTTTAATAGAAGAATAGTTTAGTGAATAACTTATAAGTCTTATTTTTAGAGTTTGAACGAAACAATAAAAACTATTAAATACGACTAAAAGTAAAGTAAATAATATATATTTATCTAAATGTATAGATAAAAGTAAAATGGCAAAAACATAAGCACCAATTATATTACTTATCATGTTTTTATCCCTTATAATAGCTAGTATATACGTCTTAAAAATATTCGGTTTTTTAATATTTTTAAAAGAGTTAATGAATTTTGAATGTACATAATATGAATTGTCCGGTAACAAAAACATAATAAGAAGACTAATACTAACTATGACTAAGAAAATAAGGGTAGTTAACAAAAATCCTAAATTTTGATAGCTATTGTTAAATAATAGTAATATACTTCTAGCTTTATTTTCGTTATTAATATAATCATCTATTAAAGTATTTGTTAAAGACTCTGTTCTTTTATATGTGATAATAAACATTATTACTAATATGGTTATATTAACCAGCGAATAAATTTTTTCGATTTTAAAAAGAGAACAGATTATAGATACTATTTTACTTAGTATTTGTAGAAATAAATAAGTTACTATACTAACATAAAATATATTTACAACTAATGAACCTAAGTACTCTGCTGGACTGTTTAGTATAATTGAAATAGTAAACGCAAAAGATATGAAAAATATAACGAGTAATGAACATATTGACTCAAAGATGAATATAGACAAATTCTTACTTTTATTAGTTATAGGAAAATTTTCCATAATCTTAAAAAAATCCTGACTTTTAGAAAAAATTACTTTTAATGCTAGTACAACTAGTGTTGTCCACATAACTGTTGAAGCTGTAAAGGCTTTAATCATTAAGAGAAGCGATTTTTCATTAGTAGATACTTGAGAAATAAATAGATATCCAGATGTTGTAACTATACTAAGTAACGCGATAAACACAATAAGCAGAGCAATTTTTAATGTGGTTGATTTTAATATTCCGAAGTTTAATAATCTCCTCGTTAAATAAAGCCAATAAATCTTGTTCAATTCAATTATTGTTCGTATAGACATAAACCTACGCTTCCTTTTCACTATTTATGAATTTTTTGAAAGTATTAGTTAAATTGTCGTTTAATTCCTTAATAGATTTATACAAACATAACTTTCCAGAATAAAGTATTAAACATTTATTACATAAATCTTCCAATAGGTTTAAATCATGTGAACACATGATAATTATAGTTTGATCATTAGCAATTTTTTTATATAGCTTTTTTGTTATTTCAACAGATTCAATATCCATACCATTTAGAGTTTCATCAATTATAAGTAAATCAGGATCAATTAACAGACTTAGAATAACTTGCAACTTCTTTTTCATACCTGTTGAGTAATCATCTATTAAAGAATCTAACGCTCCTCTAAATGATAATTTTTTTGATAATTTATTTAGTGTATCTTCTTGTAATTTTTTATTATAAAGATTATGCATTAATTTTATGTATTCGTGACCAGACATAAATCCAGGCAACAAATCATCGCTTGGAAGATAAAGAACATGTTTATTGAAAGAAGGATTTTTATTATTTAAATTATCAAGTGATATAGTTCCTTGGTTTAAATTTAACGTATTTGTTATTAACTTTATTAGTGTAGTTTTACCAGATCCGTTAGGGCCTATTAAAGCTATAAAATCTCCATAATGTATATCACAAGTAATATTTTTCAAAACTTCATATTGGGAACCATCATATTTAAATGAAACATTTTCAATACTTAACATATTTAAGTCCTCCAAGTTCACGTTTAAGTACAAAAACTTTGTTAGGATTATTATTGTAATATAATACTATGCAAAGTCCAATTTATTTATATTAGAGTATAATGTGATAAAATTTTAGTCGATTTAACTTTTTTGTTTTAATAATTTTAGTAATTGTTTTACGTCCTATTGAATCTTCTAGAGGTTGACCAGGAACACTAAAAACAAGGCCTAATAAAAAACTAATTCCTACAAATGAAAAGCATTTCTTCATAAAGTCCTCTGCTAAATAATAAGACTAATAATATAATCGCTATATTAAACAAATTCATAAAAACACTCACTACTTTTTTAATAGCAATATATAATGAGTGGGATTATCAATATTTCGCACCTATTTCTTTAACTCATTTATTTGAGTAGCTATGACAGCTGGGTAGGAATTTGTTGATGTTGTGAAAACGCATAAATAAGCCTGCATATGAATTCGGCTTGGCGTGAGCTTTTTAAGCCGGCGATTCGACAAGCTTTAGGGTTGTTAAGAGTTCAAAGGCTCAACCACAACAAGTCATTTACTACAACCATTAATGTCATTGATCCATCTTTGGGGTAATAAAGAATAGTATTATAATTATAACTGTTGAGGCTAAGATATGATGTAATGTCCCAGCCTCATCTTGGCAGTAGAAGACTGATTTGAAAATGCGCTTGTATCAGGCTTTTTCAATTCTAGTCATCTTTGCCGGGGCGGGACTACGAAATCTTTTTAGTCAAATTAGATTTCTGTCCCGCTCCCATATAACCTAGCAGTATATGCGGGGAACATATAGGGGCATACTGTGAATAGATGCAGGTAAAAGTGCCTTTAGTATATAATGGTTTAGAAGTGAAATTGAAGGGGATTTTAAATGATTTTCGTTATAGATGTTGATGGAACAATTTGTTTTAATGGTAGGTTTATAGAAGACGTGTTACATAATGAATTAGAAAGACTAAGTAGAGAGCACCGCCTAATTTTTGCTTCAGCAAGACCCATCAGAGATTTAGTGCCCGTGGTAAAAAGTTTTGAAAATCTAACATTAATAGGTGGAAATGGTGCAATTATATCTCAGAATAAAGAAGTATCTGTGATCAAAAGTATATCTACTCATGAGTTTGAAGCGATAAAAAAGTTGATTCTTGAGAATAATTTAGAATATATCATCGACGGATCATTTGATTATTCAGCAAAAGTTACGCCTGATAATAAAATATATAAACAGTTAGACCCAGATGCTTTAGCTAACAACGTTAACATCGAAGACATAACGGAACCTATCAAGGTCATTCTAGTTAATTTAACAGACGAAATGTTTGATTATGTAAAGAGCAATGTAGAGAATCTAAAAGATAATTTATCTATAAATTATCATGAGGATGACAATAATATTGATATTACTGCGAAAGACGTAAACAAGTACACGACTTTAAGAAAGGTGATCGATACTGAGGATTACATCGCATTTGGTAACGATATAAATGATTATGAGTTACTTAAGCATGCTAAAAAAGCTTATATTATTGGAGAACATGAAATAGATAGCTCATTAGGTGGGATAGAGAGAGTGAAGAGCGATGCTCACGCTGTTGCGGAGGCTTTGACAACTTATTTAACGTAGGTTTATCTATTGTGAATTAGAAAATTGAGTGATTAACAATACTAAATAAAAAAGGAATGGTAATATGAACTTTAAAGAAATGTACTACTATTTGATGAATAAGCAATGGGAAACGGATGAGCTTGTCTGGTTTATTCTGAGCATGGTCGTCGGTAGTATGGTTATTACTCCTATCATTGGTGTGCCGGCTGGAGCAATTTTCTATCTTTATTGCATAGATAAAGATTTTAAAGATAGAGATCATTAGTATCTTACTTACGTCTGCGATGTGTAGATATAAATGTCATAATCCATACATTCCATCTTCTTGTCATAAAATAACTCGTGTTTATAGGTTTCTTAACAGTAGTTAGTGTAGTACGAAGATATTGATATTGTGAATTAAAAGCTTTTTAAAAAATTAATGTTATTAGATATAAACTTTATTAAATTTCTAAATATTGATAAACTAAACACGTAATTTAATTGTTATTTAAAAAATAATAGGAGTTTTGATATGTATAGAACGATGATGAATTCTAAGATTCACCGTGCGCGAGTAACTGAATCTGATCTTAACTACGTAGGTAGTATAACAATTGACTTAGATATATTAGAGGCGGTAGATCTATTGCCTAATGAAAAGGTTTCTATAGTCAATAATAATGGGGCACGCTTTGAAACATATGTCATAGCTGGAGAAAGAGGAAGCGGTAAGATTTGTTTAAATGGAGCTGCAGCGCGACTCGTCCAAGTGGGAGACGTAGTTATAATTATGAGTTTCGTACAACTTGAACAAGCAGAAATTGAGCAACATGCACCTAAAGTAGCAGTGTTAAATGATAGAAACGAAATTGAGGAAATGATATTAGAAAAGGAAAGTATGAGCGTAAGATAAAGTTTGAACAGATGGGGAGCGGGACAGAAATCTAATTTGAATAAAAAGATTTCGTAGTTCCGCCCCGGCAAGAATGACTAGAATTGAAAAAAGCTTGATACAAGCGCATTTTCAAATCAGTCATCTACTGCCGAGATGCTGAAAGAAGCTGAGACATTACATTATGTCCCAGCCTCTTCCCTAAGACTCAGAGCATAGTTGGACAGATAAGGTGGTATAGTACTACAAAGAAGAAGTGGAGTTAGCTGTATGCAAATTTTTAGAGTAAGCCCAGATCACAAAGTGAGTGCGGCATTTTTAGATAATCGACGGCTATCTAAGCAAGTATTAGAGCTCTATCAAATTATCAGAGTATGTTTAGTTGAAATGGATATTATAGAAGGTAATTCGCGTTATTTGTCACATCCTATTGTAAAGCATGTATATAATGAGGGAGAGTCCTATCTTCACGACGCATTATATATGTTGCATTGTATGGATGAAGAGCATCGACAACGTGGAGGAAAGCGGTCTGCGCAATTTCGAGAAGATTTAGCTCAGCTTGAAGACACGGTTACCAACTACAGGCATTTATTTTCTACGGATGCTATACCACCATTTTATGTCTTTAAAGAGGAGAAAATTTACGGCGACCAAGCTTACACTAAATACTTAGAATTGCTGTATTCTAAGTGGGCTCAAGATAAGGTGCCGCCGAGGTGCGGAATTAAAAATATTTCCCGGGAAATTTGAAGAGGACGTGATGCTATGAATATCATTAGAAGAAGTGTTGAGTTATTTACACCCTTTATTGGAGGGAATATAATTGGTAAGGTAACTGCGAAGGAAGCACCTAAAGACTTTGAGAAATTTAAATCACCACCTTTCTCACCTCCTAAAATTGCTTTTCCTATCGTTTGGCCAATACTTTATTTATTAATGGGTATTTCTTATGTATTAGTTAAAGTAAAAGGAGAGGATCACAAAGCTGAAACAGTCGCCCATTATACACAGCTGAGCTTAAACTTTGCGTGGTCTTTACTATACTTCAAAGTCAAAGCTAGAAGATTCGCGCTAGTAGACAGCTTCTTATTATTCATAGCAGTTGTGATGAGTACAATTATCTTCTTCAACAAACGTCCTCTTGCTGGAATGTTATTATTACCTTATGTAGTATGGTCGCTTTATGCAAGTTATTTAACAACAGGAAACTACCTCTTAAATAAGGAAAACCCTGAATACATGGGTCGAGCTTAACGATGAAGGGTGAGAAAATAGACGTCCGAAATTTTCGATTTTATATTATCTGAATGGGCACCTAATTTTGCATATTTAATTTCAATCATGTTTACTCTCAGACTTTCATAGCTCAGTCCTGCGCTACTTTTTTATAAAAATTTAATATTTATGTTTAATGTAGAAGGAAAGGGATATAACTTATTAAGAAGACGTAATGTCTTTTTGAAGACTAATTATTAAAGAGATTGAATCTGTAAGCAGTTGCATTCAATCTCGTACAGCACAACTTAAACGGAGGTATTTAATATGGCTGAAGGTAAATTTGATCAAGTAAAAGGCGACGTTAAGAAAAAAGCAGGAGAAGTAGCAGACGATCAAAACTTAAAAGATGAAGGTAATGCCGATAAAGGCGAAGGTAAAGCAAAAGAAACAGTTGAAAAAGCTAAAGACAAAGCAACTGAAGCAATTGATAAAGTAAAAGACAAATTTAGTAAATAAGACAAAAGGGAGCGGGACAGAAATTTTTTATTCAAATTAGATTTCTGTCCCGCTCCTTTTTTTATATCTCAGTTTTTTAGCTCTCCTCTTCGTCCGCTGGTTCAATCTTCTTATGAGGAGGCTGGCCATAGCTATTCTCTTCTCTTGAGCCTTTTAATAAACATATCACAAGAGAATAAAGAAGCAGTAAATAATAAATTATAGTTAGTATATAGGCAAGAATATCAGTAAAATCAATTGCTGGATCAT
Source organism: Staphylococcus marylandisciuri (assembly GCF_025519785.1). Taxonomy (GTDB): domain Bacteria; phylum Bacillota; class Bacilli; order Staphylococcales; family Staphylococcaceae; genus Staphylococcus; species Staphylococcus marylandisciuri. Next base: position 7,352 of record NZ_JAOPKZ010000018.1, read on the forward strand.
TGCGGTAAAATAATTCATCTATGAAACCATTAATATCTATAAATAAGAAAAATATAAATAGAATTAACGGGAAAGTCATCGCTCGATTAACATCGTGGTAACGCCGTACCATTAAAGCGAGATGAGGGATATAGAGTACCCACTTGACGATGAACACGATAATTGTTTCAACCCCGTAGTTCGTCATACTCGTTTCTAGCAGAATTACGAGTAATACGTATAATATAAAGTGGATGATTGTCGGCACCCAGAAATCTCGGCGACTTGCCCTATCAGTGTAATTAAATGCTTTGCTCCAAAACCGTATATAACTACGCAACATGTTACGCCTCTTCCTTTTCTGTGATGTAATACTATGGTCGTCTTTCTTCATTATCAATTTTAAGCATATAGTAAAATGCTAGCTATTTCAATTACACTTTTGTAAGAATGAGCGTTTACCTACTAAAAGGTAAAGTAAGAAGTAAAATTTTTGAAAGTGCATTCGATTTAAGACGTTACACATAGGGAGCGGGACAGAAATCTTTTTGTTCAAATTAGATTTCTGTCCCGCTCCCATCTTATGATCATGAAATTTCTCTTGTATTATCGTGTTCTTTAGTTTGTTTAGTTCTGATCAACAGAGTGAGAATAAACCCTATGATAATCAATATTGTTGTAAAGGCGAAGGCAGCATCTACACCAAGAATAGTTGAGTGTTTGATCATAGCTGCCTTAGATTCACTACCGGAACCATGATACGACGTGCGTACAATTGCAATGATAGTAATCATAATCGCCGTGCCCATAGCGCCTGCGATAATACGTAACGAGTTGATTATGGCTGTTCCATGTGAAATATTGTGTGGTTCTAAAGCATTAATCCCTATTGTATTTAATGGCATGATGATAAGTGCTACCGCAAACATCCGTATTGCATAGATAATAACGACATACCAATAAGGTGTCTCTGCAGTTAAGAAACAATGAAGTATCGTCATTATTGTTAAAAGTATGAAGCCAGGAATAGCTAAAATTTTAAGACCATATTTATCATAAATCTTACCTGTGTAAACGGACATAATCGCGTTAACTACTGCTCCTGGTAAGATGACGAGCCCAGAGAGTATGGCTGAAAGTCCTAGTCCGGTTTGAATGTACATCGGAATGAGTAGAGCTGGGCCGACTATACCGATAAAGAGCAACATTGAACCGAATGCAGCAAGTGCGAAAGTCCGGTTGGCGAATACACGCATATTCAATAGCGGAGTATCGAGTTTAATTTGTCGTGTAACAAATACCGCTACAATAATCATACCTATGATGAGTGATAGTATAACGATAGGAGATGAGAATCCTAAGTTACCCGCACTACTGAATCCATATAGCATTAAACCGAAACCTAGTGTTGAATATACGATAGAAGCTTTGTCTAAGCGATTAGGTTTAGTTTCGTTATGGCTATCTACAAAGACAATGCCGACGAGAAATGCTATTACCGCAATAGCAGCGACCACTATGAATGGAGCGCGCCAACCGAAAGTATCGATTAATAAACCGGTAAGGGTCGGTCCAATCGCAGGTGCTGCTTGTGCTACGATACCTGTTAGCCCCATCGCAAAGCCCCGTTTCTCGGACGGGAACAGTGTAAAGACTGTAAATTGCATTAGCGGCATGAGAATACCAGCACCGATCGCTTGTATGACACGCGCGACCATCAATAAACCAAACGATGGAGACAGCGCAGCAATGATAGAGCCGATTAAGAAAGCGCTCATCGAGAAAATATATAAAGGTCGTGTATGATAATGATCCATAAGATATGCGGTTAGTGGGATCATAATCCCATTAACTAACATAAACCCAGTGATCAACCACTGCGCTGTAGTTTCTGTGATTTCTAAACCTGTGATAATCGCAGGTAAGGCTGTGTTTAATAAAGTTTGGTTAAGTAACGCAACGAAAGCGCTGCTAAGCATAACTATAATGATTGCGTTTCTCTTTTTAAGTGAAATGTCCCTCATAAGCTTACCTCTCTTTTTAAACATCCCAATGCTTAATTTTAATCAGAGATAGTTAGCAAAGCAAATCATTCGGTTTATAAAATTAATATTATTTAATATTAAGATGTGTGGAGTAGAGTAAGTAGGATGAGTAGGATCTTTGCTAAACTAAGGAATAAAGACCTATATCAAATGCATCATATCAATCTCAACTTTATACATACTTATTCTAATGCCTCTCGTTACACTCCCTGAGCTATGGTAGAATGAAGGACATGCAAAGAAATGAGATAAAGAGGTCGGGACAAAGCGTTTAAGATTTGAGCCCGGGGCCCCAACACAGAGAAACTGGTAAACCAGTTTCAACAAGCACAGCGAGTTGGGGTGGGCCCCAACACAGAGAAACTGTAAACCAGTTTCAACAAGCACAGCGAGTTGGGGTGGGGCCCCAACACGGAGAAACTGGTTCATCAGTTTCCACCAGCAATGCGAGTTGGGGGGCCCCAACACGGAGAAACTGGTTCATCAGTTTCCACCAGCAATGCGAGTTGGGGTCGGGCCCCAACAAAGAGAAGCTGGGACATAAACCCCAGCCTCTTCAACATCTCGGCAGTAGATGGCTGATTTGAAAACGCGCTTGTATCAAGCTTTTTTCAATTCTAGCCATCCTTGCCGGGGCGGGACTACGAAATCTTTTTATTTAAATTAGATTTCTGTCCCGCTCCCTCTTTCAGCATCTTGGCAGTAGATGACTGATTTGAAAATGCGCTTGTATCAAGCTTTTTTCAATTCTAGTCATCCTTGCCGGGGCGGGACTACGAAATCATTTTATTCAAATTAGATTTCTGTCCCGCTCCCGAATCGTGAAAGTGTCTGTTGAAAACCCTGCTTTTGGGACGCCGTTAACCGGTTTTCTAGAGCACTGAAACTTTCTGTCTCAACCGCTTTACATAGTTTATTAGAGCAGCGAGAGAGTTGTACTAGCATTAGATATTCAGTTAGCTACTGTATAATCCGTTTATTTAACAAGTACAGAGCGCTGCTGAAATCTATATTATATATTTTTAGAGATAGAAAAGAGGCGAAATACCATGACGAATGATATGTATAGTAGAACATTGTCTGGGCGATGGGGTATACTCTTTGCGATTATTTTCGTAGCATCTACTTTGAGAGCGCCCCTTACTGCAGTCGGCCCAGTAATAGATCAGATTAAATCAGCGTTATCATTAAATAATAGTTTAGCGGGTTCGCTTACAACCATACCTTTATTAATCTTTGCGGTCGTTTCACCTTTTGTTTCACGTATAGCGAAGCGGTTTACTATACCACGTACAGTCTTGTGGGCTATGTTGTTACTCGTTCTTGCTTTGATACTGCGCGTGTTAGGCGGGGCGCCGTTATTTATTATGGGCACCATTCTTATGGGTATCGCTATAGCGATAGGTAATGTGCTCATGCCAAGCTTTGTTAAATGGATGTTCCCTTTGCAAATTGGACTAGTGACGGGCTTGTACACAGCCACTATGAATTTAACTGCTGGCTTAGGTGGAGGTTTGAGTTACCCGCTATCTCGCCTTACTCAGTTCGGCTTTCGGTTTTCACTCATTTTCTGGGGATGCTTTGGCATTATAGCTATAGTATTATGGCTTATCTATATTTCAGGTGGTAAAAGGGAAAGTAATAGAACTACTACTCAATCAACAGATACTGCTTCAATTAAAGAGGAAGCTCAGGTTCAAATTTTGAAATCTAAATTAGCCTGGTCAGTGGCATTGCTTATGGGTTTTCAATCGATGATATTCTATACCCTCGTAACTTGGCTTCCCTCAATACTCGTATCCCGAGGAATCTCTCCATCTTCAGCAGGGTACTTACTCATGCTCAATCAATTTTGCCAAGTACCGATGACTTTGATCTTTCCTATATTAGCTGGCCGGGTAAAGAATCAACGTCATTTAATATATACCATTTGTGTTCTCTACTTGATAGGTTTTAGCATGTTCTTCTCACACGTATACACATTACTTATTGTAGGGATCGTACTTGTGGGTGCTGCGACCGGCGCTTGCTTTAGTTTATGCATGGCATTGTTCTCAATGAGGGCGCGTACTCACGATGGCAGTGTTTCCTTGTCAGGCTTCGGTCAATCAGTAGGTTATATTGTCGCGGCTATAGGTCCGCTAATAATCGGGGTCTTACATGATATGACGCACGCCTGGACTACGGCGATCATTGCGTTTCTAGTAATGGCATTAGGTTGTTTAGTGTTTGGGGTTAAAGCTGCTTCGAATGAAGTGATTGAAGATAATTAGAAGTTGAAAACCCAGCTAGGAAGTTGGAAGGAAACTAGAATTTGGTATGTTGATCTGCGAGGTAAATGAGAAACCTAAAATCGTTTCTATAAGAATCAATCAGACAGCTACTGTGCAGGTGCGGGGGTTGCAGTGTTAAGTAGAGTGCGATAGTTACGTTTTTAGTCTCCTCGTATTTCTACTGAAAAGCGGAGTTGATGAACCCGAACTAAGTAACATCTCGTGGATGTTCTCTTTTACTATACGAGGGAAGTCTGCGGGATGTCTTAAATTTTAACTTAGTTACAAAGTTAAGAAGACACAATTATTTTACATTTTAAATATTATGTGCTAACACTATTACTAAGTTAATACATTTAGATTGTGATACAAAATACCTACTTGTATTAACTAAATCAGATATTCCTTACGAGGAGAGTGACCAATATGAAATTAAAAGTAACGGCATTAGCATTATCGTCAGCACTAGTACTAGGCGCATGCGGTAGTAACAACTCTACAGAGAGTCATAGTAAAGACAGCAACCATTCACACCAACAAAGTGAAAGTAAAGATACTATTGCTTTAAATGATATTAAGACAGACCCACAGGAGGCTATTGATAAAGCGCAACAAACCTATAAGGATGAAAACGTTAAAGAAGTTTCGTTTGAAAAAGAACATGGTGAATGGGTTTACAAAATAGATCAACAAAACTCCAATAAACGCGAAGAATCAGAGGTAGTAATTCGTGATAAAGACAAAAAGATCGTATCTAAAGAACAAGAAAAACATGAGTCCAATAGCTCAGATAAAGCATTTAAATATGAAGACGTCAAAAGCTACAAAGACGCTATCAAAGCGGGACAAAAGAAATTTAATGGTGACATTAAAGAATGGTCATTGTCTAAAGACGATAAACGCAATCAACTCGTTTACGATATGGACTTGAAAAAAGGTAAAGAAAAACATGAGATTTCAGTTGATGCTAAAACTGGAGAAGTATTAAGTGATGAACGAGACGATTAATCGCTACTAACTATAGTGCGAAGATAGTTAGGCTAATCTTTAATAAATTATACCAATTGACTTCAAACCTAATATAGCTGATGGCTAGTGAATGATGATTGCGAAGCCATTAAATACAGTAACTAACTGAATATAAATTTCTAGAATATCGGAGCGAAACTATGAAATCTTCTTTATAAATGAGGTTTCTGTTTCGCTCTAAATTAGTTTAGCTCTTAAATAATCTAGATTAAAAAAAGAGTTATTTGAAGTTTTCCATTAAGGTTATACTATTATTGAAGAAAGTGAGAAATAATATTTCAATCGTGACAAGCCTTGAAATTTCTACAGTTTGCCTCTTCCTTCCTTGTTCGATGTTATGCGCTAGTCTAGTAAATAATGCAAAATCAGTTACAATATGGAAGGTTTATATTGACTGGAGTGACTTAGATGATAAATGTAAAATCACCAAATCCTATCTATTTAGAGAATGACAATTCTGACTCAGCAGTGCTATTACTGCATTCATTTACCGGCACTGTACGTGATGTTAAATTACTTGCAACGAAATTGCATAAGGCGGGGTATACGTGCCTCGTTCCATCATATCGCGGACACGGCTTATTACTTCCAGATTTGATCGCCTATGATACAGATGATTGGTGGGAAGACGTTGAGAAAGCATACCATTTTCTAAGAAATAAAGGCTATCAGCGTATACATGTTATGGGGGTCTCATTAGGCGGACTACTATCTTTAAGATTAGCCGAGAATCATCAAGTAGATTCAGTAGTTGTCATGTCTACTCCGAATAGTAAAGATCATGCAGGACTGAAGCGTCGCTTAGCGCACTATGGTCAGCGAATGGGAGAACTCGTGGGACTAGAAAGCAATGTAATAGATCAGCAATTAAGTGAGATTGAGATGTATGAAGAGAGCTTAGATCTCTTTCAAGATATGATAGAAACGATCATGAGTCATTTAAACCAGATTCAAGCTCCGATTGCTGTGAAATACGGAGAAAGAGATGAAGCATCGTATGAACGTAGCGCGCAATTCATTTATGATCATGTGCCTCATGAGAATAAGACCTTACAGAGTTATGCTGAAGCGGGTCATCTAATGACGCAAGGAAAAGCACATCGTGAGGTAGAAGATAATATCCTCGCTTTTCTTAACTCTATACACGATTAATGCCATCTATATAGTTTATACAACACATTTAACACCCTTCATGTTGTTACAAGTAAAAGTAATCTTACTGTAGCGAGGTCGAGACAAAAGCGTTTAGGATTTGAGCGAGGGGCTCCAACAAAGAGAAACTGGTAAACCAGTTTCAACAAGCACAGCAAGTTGGGGTGGCCCCCACACAGAGAAACTGGTACATCAGTTTCTACAAGCACAGCGAGTTGGCGGGGCCCCAACACAGAGAAACTGGTATATCAGTTTCTACAAGCACAGCGAGTTGGGGAGGCCCTATAAAAGCGAAGCCGGAGGCTGGGACATAATGTAATGTCTCAGCCTCTTTCAGCATCTTGGCAGTAGATGACTGATTTGAAAATGCGCTTGCATCAAGCTTTTTTCAATTCTAGTCATCCTTGCCGGGGCGGGACTACGAAATCTTTTTTATTCAAATTAGATTTCTGTCCCGTTCCCAAGAAGAAACACTCAGATTAAATGAATTAAATCATCTGAGTGCTATTTTTTCTGGGATTTATGTCTCAACCTCTACCTCAATATTAAAACAATGCTATCCCTCATCACCTTAAAGTTCATTTCAGCTCATGCGACTGAATTTCTTAGCATGAGAGTACTGCAGCACCTCTATAACCTCTCAACTTGCTTTCACTCCAAGCGTAATTGACTATGAATTTTGACTTTACTGATACTTATGATAAAAGTACCGCGATGGCTATACATAGGTTAAGTTTTAATTTACTGCAGGGTTCAATTTTTTAAAATTATATTGAACGCGTCGATTCACTCGGTAAGATTCAGTTCATCAACGTTGTTATCAATTTGCTAAACAAAGGAGTGGAGAGTGGGCTTAAGTTTCACCGGTCATGTAGACCTTTATAACTCTTAATCTGCGAGTCATTATATTACCTGTAACTTTATTATTGTAAAAAAACACGATTGTAATTCTATAACAAGCGTGTTATAGTGGTTACTATAATAATTAAACGCTTTAACGCGTCGAAGTGTTCAAGTAAATATTTAGAGGATGTAATATTAATGGATAACCAATCGCAATGGAAATCATCGACAGGCTTTATATTAGCGAGCGCAGGTTCTGCAATTGGGCTCGGAGCAATGTGGAAATTCCCGTACATGGCTGGCATATATGGCGGAGGGGCCTTTCTTATTATGTTTTTACTCTTTACTATCATAGTAGGATTGCCGCTTCTTATTATGGAATTTGCTGTGGGGAAGATGGGACAGACGTATACTACGAGAATTTATGGCAAACTTACTAATAAAAAGTGGTTAAATGTCATAGGCTGGAATGGTAACTTAGCCGTTTTTATTTTGTTCGGCTTCTACAGTGTCATTGGTGGCTGGATCATCATCTACATGGTTGAAGTTTTTCAACAGCTCATAGGGATTAAACCACCTGGTCTTGACCACATTAAGTTTGAAGAGGTCATCACCGATCCCGCCCTTACTATTATAGGCCAAGGTCTATTTATCTTTATCACCATGGGTATCGTGATGTTAGGAGTAGAAAAGGGGCTAGAGAAGGCCTCGAAGATAATGATGCCTTTATTATTTATTTTTCTAATCATCATCGTGGCGAAGTCTTTAACTCTAGAAGGAGCGATGAGCGGTCTTCGCTATATTTTAGAACCCCGAGTTAAAGATATATCTGTGAAAGGGACGCTATTTGCGCTAGGGCAATCGTTCTTCACGTTATCTTTGGGGACTACAGGTATGATTACTTATGCGAGTTATGCTTCTAAAGAAATGACAATCAAGACGTCAGCACTGAGCATAGTAGTGATGAATATTATAGTTTCATTATTGGCTGGTTTGGCCATCTTTCCAGCTACCGAAGCATTCGGTTTCAAACCTACTGATGGACCTGGTTTACTCTTTAAAGTCCTTCCGCAAGTGTTTAACCAAATGTCTTTAGGAAGTGTGTTTTACTTTATCTTTTTAATTTTATTCTTATTTGCAGCCTTAACGTCCTCAATTTCCTTGTTGGAACTTAATGTGTCTAACTTTACTAAAAATAATAATGACCACCGCAAACCCGTCGCAATCATTGCAAGTATATTAGTATTTCTAATCAGCATACCAGCAACACTATCGTTTGGAAGTTTAAACGGCTTTCGCATATTTGGTCTAACGCTGTTCGATTGTATGGATTTCGTAGTATCGAACATTCTTATGCCGCTCGGCGCATTAGGCACAACGTTAGTGGTCGGTCAGTTACTAGACAAAGATGCGTTAAAGGTAAGCTTTGGAAAGGATCGGTTTAACTTATTTCGTCCATGGTATTACCTTGTGAAATATATCTTACCGCTAGTGATTATTATCGTCTTTATTATGCAACTCATTTAGTAAATTTAATATTGTAGCATAAAGAGACTGGGAGATAATAGTCTTTGACTAGAGAGAAAGAGGTTGGGACATAAATCCCAGCCTCTTCAACATTTCGGCAGTAGATGACTGATTTGAAAACGCGCTTGTATCAAGCTTTTTTCAATTCTAGTCATCCTTGCCGGGGCGGGACGACGAAATCTTTTTATTCAAATTAGATTTCTGTCCCGCTCCCATAAATCGCGATTGTTTAAAATTAAGTGAGCAAAAGAGGAGATATGTTCCTTACAGAATGGAGTAGAGCTATAAACGAGATGACTCATAAAATTTAGCACACAAAAAAGTCGGTCCCAGACAACTAAGAGAACATATGCTTGAGGTGTTGTCTGATAGACCGACTTATTTTTAATGATCACTAAACTTATTTAGTGCTGTTTTTGATAGCTTTAACAATTTGCTTGATGATGTCGATGATTGCACTCATTTTCGTCACCTCGCTTTTAATTTGTAACTCTAATATAATACGAATGGTATCTTTCATGGTTAAAAATCCCTAAGTTGTGATATTTCTTTCAAAAGTGTGATAATTTTTTGTAGAGAAAGACAGAAACGCACTCGAAAGTGTTAATTTTCTCAGAAATCTAAGTTTTACGATAACTATTATTAATAAAAATAGATTTTCTTAAATTTATATTTGTAAAATATATCCTTTTACTAAAATGTAATCATAATGAAATATTCTCTTTCTTTTTATAGGTGTATAATATAGAAGCAATCATCTGTTGGCGATAAGAAAAATAGAAAGGGAGGCTGACGACATGCGGAAGAAAATAGTAGCGTCAGTTGTAGGTACAAGTGCAATAGCAGCAATTGCGAGCGCGAGTGCAGAAGCTGCAACTTACACGGTGAAAAGTGGTGACTCGCTATGGTCCATCGCTAGTAAATACAATTTATCCGTAGCTAAATTAAAATCGCTGAATAATTTAAATTCAAATATGATTTTTCCAAATCAAACGTTACATGTATCAAGTTCTCAATCTACCCCTACAAACAGTGGAAATTCTAATTCAAGTTCGACATACACGTATACTGTGAAGTCGGGAGATACGTTGTATGGGATTGCTAACCGAGCAGGTGTGAGCTATTCTCAAATCATGAGGCTCAACCGCTTTTCAAATACCATTATTTATCCAGGACAAAAGATTGTTTTAAGAGGAAATGGTGCTACAAGTTCAAGCAATAATAAGCGATCCACGTCATCTAACTCAAGCACAGTTTACACTGTTCAGTCAGGCGATTCTCTGTCTTCGATCGCTTATAAATATGGGACTACTTATACTCAAATTATGGCGCTCAACCATTTAAATAATTACTTTATTTACCCAGGACAATCCTTAAGAGTTTCAGGATCGCCATCTACAACGAGTCATAGTAGTAGTCAAGAAAGCTCTTACCGTACGCCTGTATTCAATCATGCAAATCTATATGATTGGGGTCAATGCACGTGGCATGCATTTAATCGCCGCGCCCAAATTGGTAAAGGTATAAGTACATATTGGTGGAACGCGAATAACTGGGATGACGCAGCTCTAAGAGACGGCTATGTTGTGGATCATCGAGCAACAGTAGGTTCTATTCTACAATCTGATTTAGGTTATTACGGGCATGTTGCCTTTGTGGAACGCATAAACGGTGACGGAAGCCTCCTGGTTTCAGAAATGAATTATAGTGCTGCTCCAGGTATTACGACATACCGCACAATCCCTGCTTACCAAGTATCTAGCTTTAAATATATTCACTAAGTAACTACAGTTGATGACTTTACATTGAAAGCTTGTCATTTAGCAAGTTCAATGTGAAGTCTTTTTATATTAGGTAAAAAGAGGGGGAGCAACTTGTTTTAGAGTAAAATGTAATCAATAGTTATAATCTTAATCTTCATTTGAATTACATCATTATTCTGTATAATCTCATATTTTATTCATAACAGTATTAACACAATATAATAAAAATATGTTATAGTGACCATGTTTGAAATGAAAGTGGAAATTGTGGGCTGAGAAGTTAACTCACTTGTTGGAGGCGATTACGATCTCAACTCGTGATCTGTGAAAGTTTGAAAGCCTGATCATCGTGTAGCTTTTATTAAAATATATGATTCAGACCTTTATATAAGGAGGGTTAAGTCAGTGAGTCAAATTAAAAAAGTTTTGAGGGATCTCGCTGATCCGCTCATGCACGTAGACTTTTATCAAAACATCTTAACTAAGTTACTAATTGCAGCGATATATATTATTCTAGCAATTATCGTCATCGCTATTTCAAGACGTTTAGTTGAAAAGTTCTTTAAAGCAAATGCTAAGAAAAAATCACATTACAAAATTAAGCGAAGTGAAACCTTATCTACTCTCGTTCAAAATGTGATTAGTTATATTGTCTGGTTCATTGTAGTAACCACTATCCTTTCGCACTTCGGTGTTAAGATTTCAGCTATCCTAGCAGGGGCGGGAGTCGTAGGCTTGGCAGTAGGATTTGGTGCTCAAACTATCGTTAAAGATTTGCTTACAGGTTTCTTTATTATATTTGAAGGCCAATTCGATGTGAGTGATTATGTGAAGATCAATACGTCAGGCGTAACGATTGCTGAAGGAACTGTGCGTACGATCGGACTGCGTTCTACACGAATCCAATCTGATACTGGAGAGATTTATACCATTCCCAACGGGGCCATCAGTGAAATAGTCAATTACTCTGCTACTAATGTAGCGTCACTCGTTATGATTCCGGTATCTCCTCATGAAGATTATGACAAGATTGAACAAAAACTAGTCAATTTCTTGCCAACACTGACAGATAAGCACGAAGAATTTGTAAAAGCACCTGAATTGCTAGGGCTTGATAGTGTTGATGGAAATGAAATGGTCATTAAACTTCTCGCACATGTGAAGCCTGGTATGCATTTCCCAGGAGAACGTCAATTGCGTAAAGAAGTTAAACGTTTCTTAGATGAAGAAGGAATTGAGGTACCTAAACCAACATTAGTGAAGTATGAGCCCTCAGAAGGTGAATAAAGGGGCCCCAACAAAGAGAAACTGAGACATCAGTTTCCGCAAGCAATGGAAGTTGGGGTGGGGCCCCAACAAAGAGAAACTGGATAGACAGTTTCCACAAGCAAAGGAAGTTGGGGCGGGCCCCAACACAAAGAAACTGAGATATCAATTTCCACAAGCGAGACTGGGACATAATGGTCTTTGACTAGAGAGAAAGAGGCTGGGACATAATGTAATGTCTCAGCCTCTTTAACATCTCGGCAGTAGATGACTGAATTGAAAACGCGCTTGTATCAAGCTTTTTCAATTCTAGTCATCCTTGCCGGGGCGGGACTACGAAATCTTTTTGTTCAAATTAGATTTCTGTCCCGTTCCCATCGAAGTTTTCATTTACTGAGATAACTAACTCTTAGACTCATCGAAATATATAATCATACAAGTTTTTTATTAACAAAAGTAAAGTAACCATTACAAATAATAATTTGACATATGACACTCCTTTTTTAACTGCGAAAGAGCTACCAACATAACTTCCAATGATCATAGACAAAGCCATACTGAATCCTAATAAATAATCTATTTTATTGAATAATATAAATAAAAGTAAAGCACCTACATTACTTGCAAAGTTTAAAACCTTAGCATTACCTGCAGCTTTTAAGAAGTCTAACCCTAAGAATAATAAAATAAATATAAAGAAGCTACCTGTTCCGCCACCTAAGAATCCGTCATAGAAACCAATTAATATTAATACGGACCCAACGATAAACCATTTTAATTTAGAAGTTTCACTTAGTAAGGTATTACTATCCCAACTTTTTTTAAAGAGGGTATAAATGAATACTATAAATAGCATTATAATCGCTAACGGCTTAAAATACTGAGCTGGAATTATAGTGGCAATCCAAGCTCCCATAATAGAGGCAAGAAACACAAAAGGGGCTATTTTGGTCATTAATTTAAGGTTTACTTGTTTTGCTCTAATGAAAGATATAGCGGCTGTTAAAGATCCGAAAGAACTCGCTAATTTATTTGTACCTAAAGCAGTTGCAGGAGGCAAACCAACAGCCATTAAAGCAGGAATGGATATAAGTCCGCCGCCACCTACTACGGCATCTATAAATGAGGCTAAAAACCCAAAAAAGCTTATTATTAAGGTCGTCATTAAGTCCATATCAAGTCCTCCTAGAATATTAACATTATAGCAAAAACTTCCAATGAATATTCAAAAAAATAAGATAATTCTAGTGATTTGAAATTAAACTATTAAGCAGGGAGTTTCAGAGGATAATTCGATTTAAAAGATAATTATAACTACTATCTTCAGACATATAATAAAAATTTAACTATTAGATAATTTTAATATTAACTGTAAATATTTCGTTAATAATATAACAATAATTATTCAATTGTGATAAGATGTGGATTGGCTACTATAAAGTATTGATTCAATCATATATAAAAAGGGGACTTAGTAATTATGAAGAAAGTGCTGTATTTTTTCGTCGTACTTACTTTAGGCCTTGCTCTCATAAGTGGTTGTCAACAAAGTACGGATAAAAAGAACGGTCATGAGGAACATAATCACTCTAAAGCAAATACAAGGAACGAATATGCTAAAAGTCACCATCCTAAAGAGAAGAATTTAGTTACGTATAAAGGTGAAATTAAACATGTCTTCTTCCATCCAATTATAGCGAATCCGAAGAAAGCTTTTACTGGGGATAAACAATCTGCTAAAGGGAATAACGATTGGATGGTTACGACTTCTGAGTTCAAGAAGGCTTTAAAAGAATTACATAAACGTAATTACATTATCATTGATCCGCATGATGCGTATGCTTTACACTCCCATCCTGTGAAGCGCAAAAAGTTAAAACTTCCAAAAGGTAAGAAACCGCTTATTCTTTCTATAGATGATATGAATTATTATAGTTATATGCGTGGACATGGTTACGCGGATCGTTTAACTTTAAATAAAGATCATCAGGTGGTCTCAGAAACCAAAGATAAAGAGGGACATAAGAGCTACTCTAAATCAAACGATATCGTACCGATCTTAAATGATTATGTCCATAAACATCCAGATTTCTCATTTAAAGGTCAAAAAGGCGTAGTTGCGCTCACAGGATACGAAGGCGTACTAGGTTATCGCACAAACGAATTACATAATAAACACTATAAACACCGTAAGGCTCAAGCTAAAAAAGTTGCGAATGCAATGAAGAGAGATGGTTGGTCATTCGGTAGTCATTCTTATGGCCATATTAACTTTGAAGATAGCTCATATGATCAAATCGTTAAAGATACGCGTCGTTGGAAGGACGAAGTAGAGCCGATTATCGGAAAGACGGATTTATTCTTCTTCCCTCATGGGGCTCAAGATAGAGGATCTGAATCTTATAAGTATTTAACCGATAAGGAAGGATTCAAATATATCGCAGGCGTAGGACCTAACAACTTTACTACAGTTTCTAAAGATGACGTTTATCAAGATCGAGTTGCTATTGATGGATTAAACCTGTACCAATTTAGAAGTAAACTTAAAGGTATAGTTAATCCTGATAAGGTGTACGATAAAGATGACCGTAAATATTTCAAAGGAAATAAGTATTATGAACAGTAGGATGAAGTAAGTACTAAAAAATATAGAAAGCCCGGAGGAGAACTCTAATTTGTACTAATCGTAGCAGTTCACCTCTCGGGCTTTTATCTGATCTTAAGCGTTTGTTTTAGTGTGTTGTCTAAGTTGAAGTAAATATCTCACATTGCGAACGACAGCTGTAGCTGAAGTAGCGAGGGATAATAGCTTCGTTATTTTGCGTGGAGACTTGAAAGCTAGGTATAAATCGAGAATAGAGCCAAATGTTGAGACAGCTATACTCGCATAGCTTAACTTAGTATTCTGTTTACGATGTGCTACATTATTGTAAGTATCAATTGCAATAGTCGCCATATTTAATAAACCGGAAAGGCGACTGAGTTTAGATGTTTTAGCCATGATATACCTCCATATATCTTAGTTATATTAGCATTATAGCACTTTAGTAGTATTTGATATATATTCTGTTTGTATTACTAGAAAATATACTTGTTAGCGCGAAGCCAGTTAGAACATCGAGGGCTACGATGTGTTTATCGCCTCCGTTAGCTCAAAAAATATTGCCTACAGTCTCTGAATATGATTTTGACTAGAAAAATAGTAACATAAGTATTGAACATCTGATAAATTATTTGATTTAGCAGAACTGTAGGAGGGATCAAATGATCAAGTGTGTATGCTTAGTGATTGAGCGAGGAGATCAAGTCTTATTAGCTCAGGCGCACCATCGAGATAAATATTACTTTGTTGGAGGTAAGATTGATCATGATGAGAATCATACCGAGGCGCTTTCACGAGAGATACAAGAAGAGCTAAATTTAGATATCGCGCCATCAGAGCTTACATATATCAATACTGTGGTAGGAGCTGCTTACCCACAGCCTAACACGCTCACAGAGTTGAACTGTTATCGAACCACTAAGGAAATCCAATGGGATGATGTGAAACCACATGGTGAAATTACCGACTTAAGATGGTTTGATAAAAGCGAAGCAACCCGAATTGCCCCAGCGGTATTACAGTGGATAGATGAAACGACTTAAAATCGTTTAAGGCTGATTTAAAGGAGGGCGTCTGGAATGGAGTTAAAGCACTATCAACCTGAATTATATAACGAGGTAGCTCAGATTGAAGTCTCTGATGGGGATAGAAAGTTCACGCGCACGCCATTACATAATATTGAGTTAGCACAGAAAGATGCAGAGCGCTACCCGATACTTGTATACGATCATGGGCAATGCATCGGTTTCTTTACATTACATGTAGGTCGAGGTGTCTCGGTATATACTCGGAATTCTCACGCCATATTCTTTCGTTCGTTTAGTATAGATAAGCGTTACCGTGGTAAGGGTTTAGGTAAAAAGGTGTTACGGTTGCTGCCCCAATTTATTTATCAAAACTTTCCACGTATAAACGAAATTTATTTAACTGTGAATGATGATAATGAAGTAGCGCAAAAGTTGTATTATCAGCTGAAGTATGAGCGCGTAGGTAACGTCACAGTTGAAGGTAGGCCAAATTACTTAATGCGCAAAGAAATTTAAGAAATAACCCATCTGACATGCCGCTTCAAACATTGTTTAACGACTGTTGATTGCGTAGCATTCAGATGGGTTTCCTTAATTTGTCTTATGTTTTGGTTGAGATGCCTTTAGACTGTTTGCGTTTGATTAACCATGCAGTAATCCAAGCTGTAATAGGTATGCTCATAGCCACCGCTATACCTCCGAGTAAAATGGAAATAAACTCCTGTGCAAATAACTTAGAGTTTATGATGTGTGCAAATGAATATTTTAGTTTAAAGAACCAGAAGAAAATAGTGAGTTGGCCACCGAAATAAGCGAGATAAATCGTGTTTGCAGAGGTAGCTAAGATTTCACGGCCTACTCGCATGCCAGAATGTATTAGATCTGAACGAGATAGATCAGGTTTAGTTTCGTACAGTTCATACATAGGTGAACTGATCGTAATCGCTAGGTCGATCACTGCAGCGATCACTGCGAGAATAGTTGTGAACACTCCAAATTTCACCATATCGATGCCAATATTCATCGAAAAGACATACGTTTCATCTTGTTGTTCAGTTGTAAAGCCTTGAAGATGGCCTACAGATATACAGAGAAATATAGCGATGACCAGTATGAGTGTAGTAATTATGGTGGACAGGAAGGCTGCTTGTGTCTTCGTATTATAACTATCAAGTACAAATAAGTTGATAGCAGCAATCGCCACACAAAATATGAGTGTTACTAGATAAATCGGTGCACCGAATATAATGACGATAATCGTTATAACTAAAATAATGAAGTTTAAAAATAATGTAGCGAATGATACGAGCCCCTTTTTACCACCAAAGATAATCATCAAAATGAGGAGAAGAATTCCTAATATAGTTGTTACACTCATCGTTTAGCCCCTCCCATACGCCACCATAGTTGCATAAGTAGTATGGTTATTGGAATAGTTAAGACGATACCAATACCTCCAGTTATTGCCCGGGAAATCTCTAATGACCAGTTCATTGAAATTGAATAAGTAATAGTGTTGGCATTTTTTAAATAGATTAAGAACATCGGTAAAGCGCCTGATAAGTATGAGAAAAGGAGGATATTAGTCATGGTACCCATGATATCCTGACCGATACGTCTTCCGGCCAATGCCCAACGTGAAAGTGTAATAGTAGGGTTGCGACGCAGTATTTCAGCCATACCACTTGAAATCGTAATTGCAACATCCATAACAGCTCCAAGTGTTCCTATCATCACCGAGGCCAAGAAGATCTCTTTAGGCGGTAAGGTTAAGAAGCCCATTGTTTCGAATTTCAGACCGTTACCATCATTGGTTTGAATGACTATATACATTATACCGACGCATAGAAATGTGCCGAGCAATGTACCTCCTATAGTTACCCACGTCCGAGTATTCCAGCCGAGCACTAATACGAGCGTTGATACTGTAGCAATGATCACTGCTAAAGCCATCATGGCGAAAAGGTTGATCTCGGGTTTGATATTGTGAATGGCTATGGCTGAGAGCACTGCTAAAGTAGTGAGGATTAAAGATAAGATAGAATAGAGCCCTATGCGCTTACCTACCCATAAAATAGTGAGTAGGAATATGCCTGTCATAGTGACGACTAAAGTATCGCGTTTCTTCTCAAGTACGTATGGACGCTTTAATGATTCTCCTACGTGTAAAAGTAATTTATTGTTTTTAGAGTATTTTTCACTATCGGCTTGAGATGCTGAATATGTATTATTTATTGTTGTAGTTTGCCCTTCAAATTGACCATTTAACATCTTGAGAGTAAGCTTTTGCGTATGTTTCGTATCTCGGTTGTGGTGCTCATCAGTAACTTGTTTGCACGCCACTTGTTCTACGTCTGTTACTTTAGCAATTGGAATAGAATAGAATTTATCATTTACTAAAGTAAAGATGATCAAGATGATAAATACTAAAGTGAATATACTAAACACCCAAGTAAAAGGTTGCTTAAATATAGTTCTGTTATGCATATTCATACCTCGCTTTTTCTACATGGATGAGACACTGTGATTATACGCTTGTAAGTAAGTGAATTCAAAAATTTGGAGGTTTTCATTAAGAGTTTAACAACCGAAACGTAATGCTGATCTGTAGAGCTTTTCACGACTTAACTTGTTAAAAAGATGATTGACTTTTATAGCGGGTCAGCATATAATAGGTTGTGTTCAATTGGAGGAATACCCAAGTCCGGCTGAAGGGATCGGTCTTGAAAACCGACAGGAGCTTAACGGCTCGCGGGGGTTCGAATCCCTCTTCCTCCGCCATTATTATTAAATTCCAAGACTAATTGATATAGAAGAGGCTGAGACATAATGTAATGTCTCAGCCTCTTTCAGCATCTTGGCAGTAGATGACTGAATTGAAAAAGCGCTTGTATCAAGCTTTTTTTCAATTCTAGTCATCCTTGCCGGGGCGGGACTACGAAATCTTTTTATTCAAATTAGATTTCTGTCTCGCTCCCTTCTACTCGATTTAAGGAAATTGCAATAAAAGATATATTAAATTATAAGAATTTCAATAGAAAGGATTAAATATTATGAATAACACTTACATATCAAAGAAATTAGTAAGCTCTACTATAAATACAATAAGTAACTTGGCTTTAACGAATTTTAAAATTGATAACTTGAATTTTGATTACGAAGGGTTTACTTTTGAGCTAGATAAATTAACTTTTAAAAGTAGATTAGCCAAAAAAACCCCAAAAAAGAAAGGCTATTTTGTTGCTTTTTGGCAAAAAAATGAGTCTAATGAGAATATTCCGTTTGATTACGATACAATAGAAGATAAATTAATTATAAATATTATAGACAATGAAAAAATAGGTCAATTTATATTTCCTAAAAATATTTTGAAAGAGAAGGGCGTTATAACGTCAAATAAATCTAAAGGTAAAATGGCAATGCGTGTTTATCCGAGTTGGGTATCAAATTTAAACACTACTGCTAAAGGTACGCAAAGATGGCAAACGAAATACTTTGTTGACCTATCAAATGACTTTAACCAAGAAAAATTGTATCCTTTATATTTTAGGTGATAATTAACAAAATATTTTAAGCTTTTATTAAGAGAGTAACTATTAAAACTGATTTACATCCATTTAATACACCAGTATGTACACTTTTTATTTATACAAATTTTAATTATCTTCTTCATTCGCCAAATATTTAGTTTGAAGTAGTTGGTCATTTTCCTAAAATTCCATATAAAAGATCAGTTTTATAAATTTAAATAGTTAAGTATTCCCAATTATTTATCAATCGTAAAATTCTATTGTATTTTGTGTGCAAAAATATTCTTTATTGAGACAAAATTTAATAGACTACTACTTAAAAAGAGAGGGCGACTTCGCACCCTCTTTTTATGATAAATGAATGGTTAAGAAAATAATTCATCTACAGTTGTATCAAAAAATCTTGCCAACTTAAATGCTAATGTCAATGTAGGATCATATTTATTGTTTTCTATTGCATTAATAGTTTGCCTAGATACATTTAATTCTTTACTTAAAATTTCTTGAGAAATTCCTTTTTGTTTTCTATATTCTCTAATTCTATTTTTCATTAATTTAATCTTTAGATGTATATTTTTTATTTGTAGTATAGTAATTAAACATCATAAGAAATAGTGCTACAATTATAAAGAAAATTTCTGGATATTGAGAAAACCAAGATCCTTCAATAGGTTCTGTTGCAAAGTTAAAATTATATGCACATCTATACAAAACTATAAAAGCAAATATTGTTTTAACAGTAAAGAGTTTTGTTAGTATTAATTATTTTTCGTTTTTTAGTATAAATATTACATGATTTTTAACTTTGCAACAGAATCATTAATTTTCTAGATTTTTATTTACTTTAACAGTTATGAATTATTTATAATATACAAAAAATTATGTTATTATATAATGCAAATACTATAGAAGGTTAATTTATGTTGAATTCATCAAAATTTATTAAAGGTTTAGGTAGTATTTTAATGGTATCTGGACTAGTGATTTCTCCGGTAGCTATTGGAGATAATATGGCTAATGCTGAGTCAACACAAACTAACACAGGTTCTAATCAAGAAAATTATGAAATTGATCAAAATGTAGCAAATATTATTTATACTAATCTTGAAAAAATCAAAATGGTGAATTAAAAATAATTGATAAAGAGAATTTGAAAAAGGAATTAAATGAATTAGGGACAGATATTAATATTAAAGATATTGAAAATTATATGAATCGATATAATGAAACTATGAAAGGTGAAAACGGTGAAAAAGCTAAGAAAGATTTAGTAGCTTTTAATAAAGAAGTAGAAAAGCAACAACAACAGAATAGTACAAGTAATAGAGATGCTTGTGATGCTTTGACAGTAGCAGGATTCGGTCATACTGCAGCTACAACAGGAGCGATGGCAGCTTTAGGAGTTAGTGGACCTGTTGGCTGGGGAGTAGGTACTGGAATGGCAGCTCTATATGCAGGTGGATCTATTGCTTGTAATCATGCGTAGGTGAAAGTATGAAAAAATTATTAAATGAGTATTTTTTTACTATAACTTATGCAACAATTTTAATAATTTTTGCATTTCCAATAACAGATTTATTCACTAAAAGTCTTTGGTTTTATTGTCTTTTATTTGTAGTTATAGTAGGAAGCACTTTTTTTATTGAAAGTAAGTTAAACAAAAAATATTCCTTACAAGAAAAAGCAAAAAAATTATGCTATTCATTAGTACCTATTAATATAATAGTAATTATTATATTTTATGTATTCATTCTTTGAATATATTCGAATAAAGACAGAATTATGGCACATCGAATAAATATTATTTGATGTGCCATATATTTAGGGAAAGGAAAATATGAAAAAATTAGTGTAACTTTATTAATAATTTTTGTAATTTTTTTATTAGGTTGTTCAGCCAAAAGTGAACAACCTAATAAAAATGAAATTATAGAATATGGAGACTACAAATGTCCTTACTGTAAAAAAGTAGAAACTAACGTTATGCCTAAACTACAAAAAGACTATCTTGATCAAGGTAAAGCAAGTTATCAATTTGTAAATATGGCATTTTTAGGTAAAGATTCGATTTTAGGTTCTCGTGCGGGTCATGCTGTTAAAAATATAGCACCTAGTAAATATTTAATGTTCCAGAAATTGATGTTTTCGCAACAACCTAATCATGAAAATAAATGGATTACGGAAACATTAATTGATAAACAAATAGACAAACTAAAATTAAGTGACAGTAGGACGCAAGAAATAAAGAAAGACTATAAGACAAAAAATAGTCAATCATGGAAAGATGCGCAAAAAGATCAAGAACAATATAAAAGTAAAGGCGTTAAAGAGGCACCGACCGTTTATGTAAATGGTAAAAAGTTAAAAAATCCATACAATTATAAAGAATATAAAAAATACTTAAAATAAATGAATAACCTATACAAAAGTACTACCCATAATAACTAATTATGTCAACTTGTAATAAAGGCTTAAACGTTGATTTCACAGCGTTTAAGCCTTTTCCTTATAATTATCGTTTATGCAGGTTTTATACATCATTGATCTCACGCGTTTTCATACTTTTTCATCAAGTGAACTTTTGTATCTTTATTCAGTTCTCAATGTCTAAGTGTTGCATACAGATTAGAGGGGTTTTGTTATAATTGGGAAGCACTTCCGTGCACAAAGGAGGTGTTGTATATGCTAGTCGCGATTTCATTTGTTGCAAGTTTTATCGTATCAGTTATAGCTAGTATAGTTGCGAACTATATTTCACACAAACTGAATAGATAAAATTAAAACCCCCACAAAGCTTTGGCAGGCTGTGGGGGTTTTTGTATATGCTAGTTCGCAATTCATTTGTTACTTTAAGTATATCTTTCATACTATCTTTTGTAAACTTTTCTATTCTTCCCAATCAACTTGAAGTTGTTTTAAAAATGCCTCTCGTTCTTTTTCTAATTGCGGGTCATACTCATTTTGTGTTGGTTTTTCATATGTGCGATCTTCCAACCATTTTGGCGTTTTTTACGACTGATATATTGTCGTGACGGTTCTGTTGCAAAGTTAAAATTATATGCACATCTATACAAAACTATAAAAGCAAATATTGTTTTAACAGTAAAGAGTTTTGTTATTATTAATTATTTTTCGTTTTTCAGTATAAATATTACATGATTTTTAACTTTGCAACAGAACCATATATATACTAACTGCTTTTGTTTTTAAACTCCTTTTGATACTGAATATATCCTGATATATAGTGTTCAATATCATCTATTCTAACTCGATATCCATGGTGTTTTATAAAGAAACTACCTAATATACGGTGAGGTAGTTTAAAATACATTGCATATTCTGGATAGAAGTGTCCTGTTCGTTGATAATCTGCTCGATTATGAATTGTATCAACTAACTCATCTTCATCTATTAAACTACTTACTAGATCATGATAGCCGTTCTCTTTTGCATTTTGAATTAGTCTATAGGTTGCTACTAGCATTTCTAAAAATGTAGGATAAGTTGTTTCCCTATCTTTAATGTATTTTAGATGAGTACTAGCATTTAAAATACCAAACTTATAATAACGTTCGCTCGGTATTATTTGTGATAGCTCATTTGTGCAATATGCAAGCCAATGATCATGATAACGCCAGTATTTTTCGTTTATAAAGTGTTCAAATAGCTTCTGCACTGTGTTTAACCAGTTTTCATTGTTATCAATTTTGTATAGTCTTAGTAATGCTAATGCAGCTTCTCCATCATAGTATACGATTCTAAAACTTTCTTTAACAGTTAAAGAAGGGTAATTTAAAACGTGAGTTGTATTACCAGTTTCAATATCAATCATACTTAGGATGCCTCTGGCAACATTTTGAGCAATTTTCAAATAATTTATATCATCAGGATATGCTTTCAAATATTCGCAAACCATAAAAATAAAAGAAGCGTTTTGTCCCAATTTAATTTCATTAATATTATTAGTATTATCAAAGACATAGCTCACATCATCTGTGGAGATTATATGATTGTCTATTACATAATCTATGGCTTTTTTCATAAAACTTATGTCCTCATCTATATATGTTAAACCTTCGATTAAAGCATAACTCGAGGAAGAATGTCTAAGAATATTATAAAAGTTAATCTTTTTATCAAAATGAGGAAAATATCCATAAATATATTTCCCTGAATCTTCCAGCATATCTTTAAGAAAATGAACTCCCTTGTCAATCATACTATCTATTTCAGCATGTAAATCTTCAATCTTCCTAAGAGGTTGTTTATGACTACCATTTTTTTCTAGTTTAATGATATTAGAATCATCAAGTATATAACTTTCGGTATGGAACTGAATAACATCACGCTTATCAAAATCTTTCGCTCGAAATTTCTTTTTATAAGATGTATATTTTCTTAAATAGTTATTAATATTATTCTCAGACAAAATAAAACGCTTTTTATCTTTGGAAGGCCTTATAAAAGCATTTGAATTTATTTCTTCTGGCAAGAATGATAGGTACCAGTATTTGTCAAATGAGATTCCGAAATCCACATAATTTCTGCGTGTATTTAACAATTTATGCTTTATGTCAGTAAAAGGTAATACTGTTTCATCTGTAACAATATCTATTTTGATCCAAGTAGGATATGATAGATGTTTTCTTTTGAAATTCTGACAATTTTTAAGTATATTTTTCAAAAGAGATTTTGATTTTTTTATAAGTAACACTTTTGCCTTGGTATGCGAAGACCCCATACTAATGAACACCCTATCTGTTAGATTTGAGTCATTCTCAATATAAGACAATAGTTCATTTATCTTTGACTCTAATATATTCATATTTCTCCCCTTAATAAAAAATGATTCTATATAGCAAACTAAAATGATAAAAATAAAGTCGGGATGTTACCCGACTTTACTTCACCTATTTGTTTTCTCTACGTCTAAATCCAACAAGTAATAATGATCCTAATCCAGCAAATAAAGAACTGTACAGTAAGATACCGTTATTATCATTTTGTCCAGTATCTGGTAATTCTCCAGCATCGGCATCAGCATCAGCATCAGCATCAGCGTCAGCATCGGCATCAGCGTCGGCATCAGCGTCAGCATCGGCATCAGCGTCAGCATCGGCATCAGCATCGGCATCAGCGTCAGCATCGGCATCAGCATCGGCATCAGCATCGGCATCAGCATCGGCATCAGCGTCAGCATCGGCATCAGCATCGGCATCAGCGTCAGCATCAGCATCGGCATCAGCGTCGGCATCAGCGTCAGCATCGGCATCAGCATCGGCATCAGCATCGGCATCAGCATCGGCATCAGCATCGGCATCAGCATCGGCATCAGCATCGGCATCAGCGTCAGCATCAGCATCGGCATCAGCGTCGGCATCAGCGTCAGCATCGGCATCAGCATCGGCATCAGCATCGGCATCAGCATCGGCATCAGCGTCAGCATCAGTATCGTCGTCTAAATCACATAGTGTTACTACAGCAATATCAGCTAAATCTTCATGACTAGGAGCCAAATAAGCGATAGCTATGTTGGAGTGTAAATTAAATGTACTTACATAATCAAGATCACCTGTTGTTATGTCACTACCAATTGTTGACCAATCTCCTGTATTACGGGTTACGCCTATACTTGGTTCGGTATAAAGGCCATGCTCATCAAAATCACCTAATTTTATTAGTTCAGGGTGTTCTATATATAAGTATTGCGTTTCTTCATTATCACCATATTGTGTGTTCGAACGAAAGTCATCTAAAGATTGCGATCCCGAATTATAATTATTTATACCGTTTATCTCGTCAAATGATCGCCATGCAAGCCTAGCATCTAACGGTAGATATGGTGTTTTTTCATATTGATCTTTTGAAATATCAAACTCTACTTTTATTCCAATAGGTCCCGATACAAGTGTATTTAATGCGTACGTTTGTCTTTTATCTGACCCATCGTAAGGGGTAGTCGAGAGCTTGACAATTGAATTAGGTAAATTATCAACTCCTTCTTTTTGGAGTTCTAAATATTTCTCATATGTTGGTATATTATTGAACCCTATAGCTTCATTCTTATCAAATTCTAGGTTATTATAATCTTCTTCCGTAATTTGACCCAAATCTAGTTCGACATCGTGAGGCGTATGATTTTTTTCTTCTCGTGTTCCTATTAGTTTAAACCTTACATTTTCTGCAAATTTAGGAACTGTAATATTGAATGTACTGCCAGTTTGAATATGATTACTAGATTTGACAGGACTTAGTGATACTTCGTAGTCATATTTAACCCTTCCGTCTTTTTGGATTTTGGCACAACCTGGAGTTACATTAACTCCACCTCCACCAATATGACGAACATTATTGGCAAGAGGGCTTCTATCTTCTCCCTTGTTACCTTCTGTATACTCTGCGTTATTCCCACGAGTTGTTTCCGAACTATTAGTTGATGTTTTGCGAATTGCTGTGTCTTGAGTTTCTGTCTTAGGTTGTGTTGTGTCTTGAGTTTCTGTCTTAGGTTGTGTTGTGTCTTGAGTTTCTGTTTTAGGCTGTGCTGTGTCTTGAGTTTCTGTTTTAGGCTGTGCTGTGTCTTGAGTTTCTGTCTTAGGTTGTGTTGTGTCTTGAGTTTCTGTCTTAGGTTGTGTTGTGTCTTGAGTTTCTGTTTTAGGCTGTGCTGTGTCTTGAGTTTCTGTCTTAGGTTGTGCTGTGTCTTGAGTTTCTGTTTTAGGTTGTGTTGTGTCTTGAGTTTCTGTCTTAGGCTGTGCTGTGTCTTGAGTTTCTGTCTTAGGCTGTGCTGTATCTTGAGTTTCTGTTTTAGGCTGTGCTGTATCTTGAGTTTCTGTCTTAGGCTGTGCTGTATCTTGAGTTTCTGTTTTAGGCTGTGCTGTATCTTGAGTTTCTGTTTTAGGCTGTGCTGTGTCTTGAGTTTCTGTCTTAGGCTGTGTTGTATCTTGAGTTTCTGCTGCTTGTGCAGAGTTCGTCGCTCCAAGGAAAAGTAAAGTAGTTAGAACAACCGACCCTACACCGAAAGAACGCTTACGGATGCCAAAAATCTGCTTTTTTCTGTCATAGTTTTTATAGTTTTTCATTTTTTCTCTCCTCATTTTAACTTGTTTAATTGTTGGAAAACTAACTGCGATAGTTCTTTTGTTGAAAGTTTAGACTTTCTCTTAAGTACTTTATGCACTTCGTTTGTTATTATAAGCGCCTCTTCAATTTTCAAGTTGTGTAATATCACCCCTTTGTTTATATTTTAATTAAGTAAGTTTAGAAAATATGATTTGAAACAATAATATAATTTGGTAAGATAAACAAATGTTCTGTTTTTATTATATTGTTTATAAATAATAGCATTTAAAATCACACTATTTGTATATTCATAATTTTATAAATATAGTGGAAATAATCTTTTTGTTTTGATTAACCCTTTATTCTGGAAGGATAAATATCTTATTTATACAAAAATATCAATAATGGAAAAGAGGTCATTGACTTGTTCCCGAAAATATATTATTTGAAAGATAGGATGACTAGACCACTCCGGTGCTATGGTGGCGTATTACTAGCAATTTCGAATAACGATTCATTTAGAATAAGAGAAGGTGAAGAAGTTAGGGAGATAAGCATTGCATTAATAAATGAAGGTAATTTATTTCAAATACAAGAGTCCAATGTGGTGATGTTTTATTTTTCAAGTACTATAATACTTGAAAAATTAGGTATAGATGTTTTTAAAAATGATTTGAGAGTTAATAGTGAGGTATTGTTGCAAAATCAACTAATTTCATTGTTTGATTATTATAAAAAGCAAGCTTTAGACACACAGAAAGCAATAAATTTATTAAATGATATAATGAATAATTTATTAAAAGATCAAAAGAAAATGACCAAAGCATCAAATGAATTACTCTCAGGAATATTAGAATACATTATAGAATATTTAAATATTAAAATAACTCTTGAAGATATTTCAAAGCAGTTCTATATCTCTACTTCCAATATATCTAGCTTATTTAAAAATTATTTTCATATAAGCTTCTATGAATATGTTACTTCGCTACGTGTCGCTAAATCGATAAGTGATTTAAGGACAACAAAGTTAAATGTTGAGACTATTTCTTTGAACAGGGGATATTCAAATGCAACTAACTATATTATCCACTTTAAAAAATACGTAGGTATTACACCTAAAAAATATAGAATGATACCAAACGAAAGTGGATTTTTAAAGATTAAAGAAGTTGAGTCAGATTGGAATGTTATACAAACTTATGATTTTGAAGAGAAAAATTTGTATAAGCATACACATATATCTCTGAATGATGAAGAAATACTGCAGTCAAGTTTCTCATATTTTAACTTAATAGATATAGGTGGATATAAAAATTTAGACTTAATATTAGATGAACAAATATTTAATTATAAAAATTTTGATAACTATAAACTAGATTCATATATATATATTAACGACGCAGTTGACAATTTCATAACCGAGAAACGTGAGGAACAATCTTTAAAATTAAGGAAACTATTAAAAACCAAAGTTTCAATCGCTTTAAAAATTAATAGTCTTGAAAGTTTAAAATTAATAGAAAAATTAGTAGCTGATTTACATTTTTTAGAATCTGAACACTTATCATCATCTAATATAAGGAATGGAAATATCCTTTTGTTACTTGATTCTAATAATATTAAAAACTTAGATATTAATAAAATACAAAGAAATTTATATGAAACAAGGGTATTTATTTCTGTAGACATAACAGACAGCTATATAAAAAATAAAGAAATTCTTACACATCAAATATACACTTTGAACCCTGATTATTACCATATAAACTTTGATAGCATCAATAATGGGATGCAGAAAAGCTATGATGACTTCGATGAGTTCCATCGAAATCTTAACGCGTTTTTAGAAAATATACAGGCATATAAAAACATCATTTTTTTGAACTATGAAAAAATATACCCTTCTGATGTCTTAAAAAATATTGGGAAATTTTTAGAAGTATCTTTATATAGTAAGAAGTATCTTGCCGGATCAAGTATACATTTTAATAAAAGTAGTGAAAATCAAATTTCTATTTTTGACGAAATAGAAAACAAGACACTATTTTTTCACATAGGTATTATGTTATTAAATTTTTCTAAATACAGATGTTTTTATGGAGAAAGTTACATTATAACGAAAAATATGCATGGATATAATATTTTATTATTCAACTCTGATAGTAAAATAGCAGATGAAAATGATGAGCACACACATGTATTTTATATAAACTTTCAAAATAGTAGGATTTCCAATGATGTAATTATTTCAGAAGAGTTATTAAATAGTGATTATGGAAGTATTGATGGTATTGTGTCTTCAGAAATTGAAAATAGAAAAATATTTCCAGATTCTTTAAAATATAAATTGAGTCAATATAATTCTCCTAAATTGAGTGTTAATAAGTATAATCAAAAAACAGGTTCTTATACTGTGAAATTACCACCAAGATCAGTTGTAATGCTAACTATATATTTATAGAATCTACAAACCTAAATACAATTATAGTAGTGTCCGCTCTTTTGAGTTTTATAATACCTGTGAACTATATATTCATTACTTCTATTTCTGAAATTAAATTTCTTATGCTAAATTTCACTTAATATTTCTAATGATACTTGATATTGAAGTATCGTTACTCTATTTATTATGCTTATATTTCCAACAATAAAAAGGTCAAATTTGAGTAATAAAAATATTATACCAAAATAATTTAGAGCATACCCAAACCTAAAAATGACCTGAATAATGTGGTGTAAATAACATAGAGTTAATTTTAAATACTCTGTTAAAAATTAACTCTATATTATTTATTTTCTACAGAAAATCAAACTGCTAATGTGTGGCTATGGACATATTGAAATTTTGATAATCAACTACACAGTTAACATAAAAAATTTATAAGTTTTTTGTTATAAAAAATTATTATTATCAGTTACTTATTAGTCTAGTTATGGTATTTTATGATTGAAAATCATTATCAATCATAAAAGAAAAGTGATATAGATGAAAAAAGTGATTTTTATATTCATATCTTTAATAATAATATTAGCTGGTTGTGGAAAGCAAGATAGTGATAAAGAAAGTGATTTAAAAGCATTTAAGCAAGATGATAATACAGAAATTAAAATCCCTAAAAATCCCAAAAGGATAGTAGTACTACATCCAACTTACATTGGTGCTTTTGTAAAATTTAGACATACGCCTGTGGGTGTTACGAATTATGTTAATCAGAACAAAACATTAAAAGAGGCTACTAAATCATCAAAAGTGATGAACGCTAACGATATAGAGGCTATTACTAAACTTAAACCTGATTTTATTATAACTACAAAAGAAGATAAAAATTATAAAAAAATTGAAAAAATTTCTCCGACTATCCAAATAGATGCTATGAAGTCTAACTATAAGGAAACAACAAAAAAATGGCATCTATTGTCAATGAGGACGAGAAAGCTGAAAAGTGGATTAAAAAATGGGAAAGAACGCTTAAAGCTGACCGCGCTAAACTGAGTGATAAAATTAATGGAAAATCTATAGCCGTATTACAATCTACACCTAAAGGCATAACTGCATTTGGAAAGAATTATGGACGAGGAACTGAAATTGTTTATGATGGTTACGGTATGAAACAACCAAAGAAATTAAAAGCAGAAACCAAAAATGCCTATATGGTTAATATGTCGTTAGAAAGCCTCCATAAATATACTGGAGACTATATTATTCTTGCTAACATGGGAGAACATCCTAATTTCACAAATACAAATAGTTGGAAAAACTTGAAAGCTGTAAAGCACAATAAAGTTTTGAATCTAGATATATCAGATACACAATATAATGATCCAATATCATTAGAAAGACAAAGAAAGATTTTATTCAAACAACTTGAAAAATAAAAGTAGAAAAATTCCAGTATGTCAATATAGCACACTGGAATTTTTCTACTTTTATTTGCTTATATCGATACGATATAATTTTATATTTTTATCTTCCGGAGATTTTGTACCAAATTGATATGATACGTTACCCGACTTAATATATCCCCAGTACCCATTAGCACCCTTACTTTTACTCATGTTTGTAATTGAATTTAAACTGTCTTTCACTTCATCAAAGCTAGGACCATTGAAATCATTATAACTCATAGATATACCTGTAACTAAACCTTTATTTCGTTCTCCATCTGCCGTTACAACAAGTAATCCGTTGTCTTTTCTAAATTTATAATAGTGAGTTGTACCATCAACACTAGAAGAATATATAGGTTTAATATTGTTATCTAATACAGATTGGATAGGCATACCAATAGTTATACCTTCTAAAGATGACTGATAAGTACTTGCCTGTTCTAACTTTACTTCATTATTTATTGTATTCGCACTTGCTTCTGATAATCCCAATCCAGTAATAGCGATTGTAGAAATTATAGCTGTAGTTAATAATTTTTTCATCATTTTCTCCTTTAAGTAAATTTTCTAACAAAAAGATAATATCATTAGAGTCATTATAAATGTATGATATTAAGCATAATTAATATCATAATTTGAAGATATGTATATTTTGTTCATAGAATATATCATTATAAATATTGTATTCTAACTAAAATATCCATGTTTATGATAATGCATAATTGATAAATTCGGTTCTGTTGCAAAGTTAAAATTATATGCACATCTATACAAAACTATAAAAGCAAATATTGTTTTAACAGTAAAGAGTTTTGTTAGTATTAATTATTTTTCGTTTTTCAGTATAAATATTACATGATTTTTAACTTTGCAACAGAACCCGGCCACTACTATACTCACCTAATGGGAAAAATCTTCAAAAGCGTATTATTTATCATCGAGTGTGGAAATATTAGAAGAGGGTGAATCAATTACTAAGATTTCAAAAGAAGTTAATATAACAAGACAAACGGTTTATAGAATAAAACATGATAATAATTTGACTTAATAAATGCTTTTTTAATGCAAATTAAAGTTTCTCACAGCATCTTAAAACACATGTTAATAAACTATTATAAAGTTCTAATCATAAAAAAAGAGAGAGCTTATTCGCTATCTCTTTTCCTATAATTTTTAATAAAGAATTATGTAAATATATATAAATAAATTATATTCAACGCTTTCTTGTCATCATATAATATATTATAGCATTAATTACTAGAAAAACGAAAATCACGCTAAACACAATAAATTTAGTTGCAAGTGCAATATTTGAAACTAATGTAAAGATAAACAATATAATACCTATAATTGCTATTATATTGAATATTGCTAATTTTGTTCTCATTATAATCCTCCATGTTGACTGAGAGCTCTATAAGTATTTAAAACATTTATATTTTTTTAGAATGTATATCTTTATAGTTATCATAACCATATTTTTTTAAATGTTCAATTGATTTTGTAGGTGAGTCTTTATAATTATATTTTGGTTCTGTTGCAAAGTTAGAAAAAACATCTAATTTCCTTTTTCATCATTTCAATGTTCGTTTAACTAGCTAACATACGACTGATTTCATGGCATGGCGAAAATCCGTAGATCTGAAGAGACCTACGGTTCTTTTTATATAATCCGTAAATACATTCAATGCCTTTGAGTGTATTTTTGGCCGTATTGAGACTTTGATACCTTGTCTTTCGTACCTTAATATGACGATGATCTTGTTCAATGATATTATTGAGATATTTAGTTGTACAATGGCACTTAGGATTAAGCTTAAATTCTTTAATTACTTTAGTCATTGCGACCTTCGTTGAAGGTGCTTGATCTGTAATTACTATTTGGGGTCTACCAAATTGTTTAACAAGACGTTTTATAAACGCATATGCGGATTGATGATCTCGTTTTTTGCGCAACCAAATCTCTAATGTATGTCCATCTGCATCAATTGCACGATACAGATAACACCACTATATATTAATTTTGGGAGTTATAAAAATGATCGGTTATTGCTCAATCAAATTAGAAACAGTAAAAGAGACTAGCCAAATCGCTAGGTATTTAAATCTTTAATTAAATTTATTTATTCGATTAATATTTTGTAAAATTAATTGAAGTAAAATATATCTATGATATGTTTTAAATGTGATGAATTTAAAGAAGGATTAAGTTGATGAAGAAACAATTTTTACTTGCTTCTGCTCTTACTCTTGGCATTAGTGGCTTAGGAACTATAGGCTATGCACAGGCATCTATGACAGACGCTCATGGAGGTTCTGAAAATGTAGATAACTCTTATGGTTTAAAAGCTTCAAAAACCTATGATAATAATGTTTCTACTCGTTCAATAAAACAAGGTAAAAAGTCAGGAGGATACTGGGTAAGAGGGACTACAAGCAAAACTGTTAAATCAAATCATAAACATTATAGACACAAAGGCCATGCTTCAGTTATAAATGGAAGTGGAAATGGAAATAGTGGCGGCTGGAAGAAGCCGGGTCATTGGTCTAAATCTTCTGTGAAAAAAACATGGTCTGGAAACAAAGCTTTTTATGATCACACATAATCATATTATTAATTAAGCAAGAAATTAAGACAGAAAATTCGTTTTATAGAGAATTTTCTGTCTTAATTCATGCTAAGAAAGGTATTTATACATATGAAAAAATTATTATTATTTTTATTGGTCTCAATCACGTTGATATTCAGTTTAGGCATCGCAAACTCGGCGAAAAACCTTTCTTTTTATCAAACCATCATAAAAGACCATGATCATTTCGTTTATAATGTTCCGGGAAAAGAAAAGAAACATACTCGGGATGCGCCTCAATACTTTAATAAAATTGCCAAAAATCATCATGTTGGTTTAACTAAAGTTACATATTTCAACGATAATCGTATTCTTTTTAATACAAATGAAAAAAGATTACTTAATCAAAGAGATAATCATCATCAGTTACATATATTTGATAGTAAAATGCATATCGATGTTGAAAATATAACAACTACAAAACATCTGTCTGCAGTAGGAATGTATTATATAAAAGGGGATCCTAAAGATAAAGCGACTGTGCTTTCACTCATGAACAAATATGCGGGGGACACGATCAAACAGGGAAATCCTAGCTTGCTATCTTATTTAACTTTAGATCAATATACTTTAGCATTAGTTTTCTTATTAAGTCTGTTAATTGTTATCGTTTATTGTCACTACTTACAACGTAATAAACATAATTATAAAATGCTTTCAGATTTAGGATATGACCTAACTCATCACTTTATGTTTGTAATGCGAGATTTGAAATGGATATTTTTAAGTTATGTTTTACTATCTATTGGAACTACGCTGATCACTTACTTAGCGATTTATAAAGACTTACATATCTTACAATTATTAGCTGTCGTATGTTCCTTTATGGTTTTAACATTGATTGCACTAAGTTGTATTACAATCCTTCTTTTAATGATATATCAAAAAAATTTTTATAAAAATCAAGTCAAACCTAATGTCAACCTAATAATCTATCTTTATATTTTACTTGCCATCGTAATGGGTGTCTTTTTAACGACTTCAACACACCAAGTCATAAAAAATAGTCATGATTTTCAGTCTAAAATTCCTTCACTTAAGGGTTGGAAAAATACGAAAGATGTATATCAACCTAATGTTCAAGACAATGGGGCAGTGTATAACAAGGAAATTGAAATAGCACAGGATAAAAGATTTGATCGTTTATTAAAAAGTAAAGAAAATCCAGGTTTTTTAATAGATACTGAAAATTTTACAAGTGAAGACGGAGAACTTCCATTATATAAAATGAATGAAGAGGAAAATAACAGTATAGAACCCGATGGTAAAACAATAATCGTCGATCCCAATTATCTTAAACGACATCATATGGTTACGCCTCAAAGTGAAGATGTTTTGAGATACATTCAACATGATAAATATACGAGAAATATATTGGTACCTATTAAGTTCAAACGTTATGAACATAAGATTAGAAAGAACTTTACAAAAGATTTTAAATTTAAACGCACGTTATATGATGATATCCGAAAAGATCATACCCCTGCGCATATTAATATTATTTATGTAAAAAACAGTTCAAAGTATCCTACGTATAATAGTGATGCAGGGGGCAAGAACAATAAAATAGAGGCTCCTATTGCGATAGTTGAAACAGGTAATACGCATGTCAGAAACAATGCACATTATATGGATGACTGCTATTTCTTTGAGAGTAAAAAAGATAATCCTTATGATACTTTGAAACCACTATTAAAAAAATATGGTTTACTGGACGATATAATTTCTATTAATTCGGTCTATGACACGAAGGTCGATGATATTAACGATATCAAGAAAAAAATTATTAGGTATGTTCTACTAGCACTTATTACGTTAATTTCATTTATTATTGCTATATTTACAGCTATCCATTTATATTTTGTTAATTGGAAGCATGCAATATTTATTAAATATAATCTAGGATATTCCGTTTGGAATAACCACAAGTATGCATTTCTATTATTAGCATTTGTTAATATACTTTTACTTGGTATGTTTTTACAAAAGTATCCTATAACCAGTTTATTGATCTTTATTAGTTTGCTTATTTTTGAAATGATCGTCATCTCTATAGAATTTTTAATACTCAATCAGAAGAATAACAATGCTATTTTGAAAGGAAAAGAGTAATCATGATCCAATTAAAGAATGTATCTAAATCATTTAAAGATATCTATATTTTGAAAAATATAAACCTTACTATTAAAGAAAAAGCATTTGTTGTAATTAAAGGAAAAAGTGGTCAAGGAAAGTCTACATTGCTAAATATTTTAGGTTTATTAGAAGCACCTACTGAGGGGCAAATAATTTATAAAAATCAATCTATTGCTTCAAAGTCACAAATTAGAAAGTTTAAAAAAGAAGATATTGCCTATATTTATCAAAATTATGGCTTATTAGAAAATAAAACAGTATTAGCAAATCTTATGTTACCATTAAATATTTCTAAAAAAGATATGCCTAAAATTATCGAAATTATTCAATCTGTCGGATTACCGAAAGAGATACTTAAACGAAAAGTTTATACTTGTAGTGGTGGAGAGCAACAACGTATTGCTATTGCAAGAGCGATTCTTAAAAATCCTACCGTTATATTTGCTGATGAACCCACGGGTAATTTGGATAAAAAAAACGCTCATGATGTTATCAATATTTTCCAATATTTAAATAGACAAGGTGTCACAATCATTATGGCTACACACAGTCAAAACTTTTTTGATATAGGTACAGAATTGATTGATTTAGATGTTCAAAATGCATAACCTATACAAACTAACTACCTATAAAACGAATTATGTAATAATATAAAGCTTTAAAAACTATAATTGAGATTTGAATTCCTTCAATAATTCAGAAGAAAAATGGTTCTGTGGCAAAGTTAATTTTGTAGTATAATTTTAACAAAAAGAGGTATTTTCTATGAACTATTTCAGATATAAGCAATTTAACCAAGATATCATAACCGTAGCCGTTGGCTACTACTTAAGATACGCACTGAGTTATCGTGATATATCTGAAATATTAAGAGAACGTGGTGTGAACGTTCATCCCTCCACCGTTTATCGTGGGTTTAAGAATATGCACCTATTTTGTATCAAATTTGGAAGAAAAAGAATAAAAAAGCTTATTATAAGTGGCATATAGACGAAACGTATATCAAAATTAAAGGGCAATGGTGCTACTTATATCGTGCGATTGATGCAGATGGTCATACACTAGATATTTGGTTGCGTAAAAAACGCGATCAGGTTTCAGCTTATGCATTTATTAAGCGACTGATTAAACAATTTAGTAAACCTAAGATGATTATCACTGACAAAGCACCATCAACAAAGGCAGCGATATCTAAAGCAATTAAAGATTTTAACCTCATCAAAGATTGTCATCGTACGTTAAAATATCTCATCAACTTAATTGAACAAGACCATCGTCATATTAAGATAAGAAAAGGGAAATATCAAAATATAAATACAGCTAAAAATACACTTAAAGGTATTGAATGTGTTTATGGATTGTATAAAAAGAACCGCAGGTCTCTTCAGATCTACGGTTTTTCACCATGTCATGAAATAAATTACATGTTGGCGAGTTAATAGCAAAAAATACATCAAAACCATCACTAGTGATTTATTTTTATAACTTTGCAACAGACCCAGAAGAACCCTTAACTAAACTTGTAGACGAATGTCGGCATAGCGTGAGCTATTAAGCCGACCATTCGACAAGTTTTGGGATTGTTAAGGGTTCCGAGGCTCAACGTCAATAAAGTAATTGGAATAAAGCAATATTGTTATTCATTATTCTCTTTTTTGTTGTGTATAAATCTGAATAGTAAAGCCGAAATCGCCATAATAATAATTAGGATAAACATGCTGATATTGATTATAATTTTAAGTTGTTCATCGTTTACGAATATTGAGGTTATTATTATAGTCAAAGAAATAATGACTAATAAAATTGTAAAAAGATTGTATAGTTTATTCATATTTTATTAAACTCCTTTTTATATTGTTTCAATTATAATTATATAATAAATGAAACAATATAAAAAGGAGAGGATTTTCTATGAAAAAATCTGTTTTAAAAGGAGTAATTGCTACGTCTGCAGCTGCATTGCTTTTAGGTTTTACTGGTGAAAGTTATGCTTAGGCAAACGAAGTATCAAATGAACAAAATCAACAAGAAAAACCTGGTGAGTCTCAAATTAATAATGAATCAGCAAACTTAGAAGAAGGTATTAATAGTTATTTAGGATTAATTGAAAAAATGCCAGAAAGTGTTGCTAACCAAGGTATTGATTCTGGAGTTGATTGGTTAAATAAAAATAAAACAGAAGATTATGAAGGATATAAATTTATAGCAAAGAATGGGAACATACAATTAGTTCAAGATAAAAATGGAATTTCTACATATGGGGCAGGAGCTTGTGTCGCTGCTGTTGGTGCAGCTATTGCACAAAATGCTATACCGTGGGCTAAGATATTGAAGGTTAAAAAAGCAGCTAAAGCTGCTGGAGGTATACAAAAGTTAGCTGGAAAAATTAGTACAGCATATAAGTACCAGAGGATTCTTGGGAAATCTAAATCAGCTGCTTTAGGATCTGGTGCGAAAGTTGCTATGAAGGCTTTTCCGGAAACGACTAGAAAAGCAGTTGTTGAATTTTTCTCTTTAGGTGCTGTTGGTTCAGCTTGTTTTGGATGGTAATATCGATTTTTTGAAAATAGAGTTTTTAACTCACTCAGAAATGGGTGGGTTTTTGTTTTTTTAGAAACGAGTGAAAACGAGTTTTTTCTTGTTTTGATACTATATAGGGTTCTGTTGCAAAGTCAGAAAAATATTGTTCGTTATCCTTTTGAAATATTTTTTCTATTAACTGACCAACATCTGACTGATTGCGCGACACGACGAAAATTCCGCAGATCTGAAGAGACCTGCGGTTCTTTTTATATATTTTTGAGTATAATCATGCTAATAAGTATTGATATGTTTCATTTTCAGTTAACAAGTTGAGAAAATGAGGGGGGCTCTTTCCAAACATCAATATAATTATTGAAAATCATTAAAGTCAGGACGCTGTAAAAGTCTCTCATTTGCATTGACAATCCATTTATCAAGATAATTTCCTATCATGTTTAATTCTATAAACAGTCTGTCTTGTGATATTAACCTCTTTCGCAATCTTACTAAGTGCTTGGCCTTCTTCTAACGTTTCGACAACTCGATGATAGATAATACTTTTTTGAGGATTTTTCGCATTTGGTGAATAGATTAAAGGGCTCCCTTATATACACCTTTTTCTTTCGCAACTTTAATACCTTGTGCTTGTCTACGTTTATTTTCATTTCGTTCTTGTTCTGAAACCATTGCTAAAATTTGGATAATTAAGTCTTTCATAAATTTATCTAATAATGGGTTGCCAATCACTTCATTCATCATAGGTAAACTGGTAATCATTAATTGCACGTCTTGATCTGCAGATAAGCGTAATAATAATCACTTAAATTTTATTAAAAATATGTAATTTTTCTTATACGAGGTTGATATATATCATCTAACTCATTATAATTAAATTAAATATTTTATAAAAAGCGGCAAATTGGTTAATATTTAACAAAATATTGTGCTTTAGCAATTAATTGTTATGCATAACCAGTGTTGGGAGTGTGAGTCTTTTTATAATCATAAAGGAGGTTGAATATATGGTTAAAACGTATTTTTTAAAAATACTTGAACTTATTCCGAGAATGATTGTAAACATTTTTATCTAACAGAGTACGTTTAAAATTAAACAAAGAGGTGTTGAATATGAAGCAAAGGAAAGAAAAGTTTAGCATACGCAAATTAGCTGTTGGCGCTTCTTCAGTTGTCGTTGCTTCACTCTTATTCTTTGGAGGTTCAGCGTACGCTGCTCAAGAAGATCAATCACAAGGGAATCATTCAGCAGGGGAGACTTCACAATCAAACGGGGAACAACAACATGCTTCTGATGAGGCAACTCAATCAGAAACATCTCAATCTACCGAACCTAATGATAATGAGCAAGGTAGTGAGGATTCTAAACAACCTCAATCTAATAGCTTACATACGCCTACTAATGAAGAAATGAGTCAAGATACTGATGACTCAAGTCAGTCTAAGCCTTCTAATAATGCGACTGAAAGAGAGAATCAAAATACTCAAAATTCAGAAGCAAATGACTCACAAGAGAATACTTCTTCCTCAAATGACACTTCTAAATCAACTCAGCAAAACCGTAACACTTCAGACTCACCTTCCACTAATGATAATGAAAATAAAGAAATTTCATCAAGCGCAGATGAAGATGGTAAAGATAAACCATCAACTTCCGAACAACAAACGACTAATGATACTGAATCTTTAGCACATAATCATGAAAATAATAATACACCAGTTAACAATGATGTTGATCAGAAAGAACATGTTCAAACTTCGTCAGATAGAACATCAGGAGATGAAGGCAACGATGGATCTTCTGAAGTGAATACAAATGATAAACCATCTACAAAAGATCAAGATGTTAATTCAAACGATAAACAATCTACAGAAGGTCAAGATGCAAAGTCTGATAATAATTCTAAAGGCGACGACCCATATATTGATCCCGAGTTTAACCGCAGTCCATATGACAAAAATCAAACTCAAAGTAAGAATAATAAAGCGTCCCGTGAGAACAAGACAGGAGAAGATTCTTCTAGAGATGAGGCACAAAAGGACAATACTCTAACACAGGATGCTTCAGATGAAGTGCCTACTCGTGAAGTAGATAACAAATCAGAGAATAATAATGTTGAAGCTAAAAAAGAAAGTAACAGTCAACCTTCTGATGTGGATCCAGAGTTCTCGGTTGTAAACTCTAAGGATTTGAGAAAAGCTAAAACATCAGATGATAAAGATGAAGACCGCGATAAACAAAAAGGTTTAAAAACACTTAAGAACAACAGTGAAGCTACGACAACGAACAAAGAAGAACAAGCTCGTGATGCAAGTAAAGTAGAGAAACAACTAAATAAAAAAGCCGATCAGCAACATTACAAAAACAAAGAACCGATCGTGTTAGTTTCTGGCTTCAATGGTTTTACAGATGATATCAAACCAGAGGTACTCACTCACTATTGGGGTGGAGATAAAGCAAATATCACTCAAGATTTAGAACAGAATGGTTACAAAACTTTTGAAGCAAGTATAAGTGCTTTCGGTAGTAACTATGATCGAGCTGTTGAACTTTATTACTACCTTAAAGGTGGCACAGTAGATTATGGAGCTGCACATGCGGCGCGCACTGGTCATGCTCGTTACGGTAAAACTTATGAAGGTGTATACAAAGAT
The DNA here is from genome assembly GCF_025519785.1 of Staphylococcus marylandisciuri. Taxonomy (GTDB): domain Bacteria; phylum Bacillota; class Bacilli; order Staphylococcales; family Staphylococcaceae; genus Staphylococcus; species Staphylococcus marylandisciuri. Next base: position 47,295 of record NZ_JAOPKZ010000018.1, read on the forward strand.
TGGAAACCAGGTAAGAAAGTGCATCTCGTTGGACATAGTATGGGTGGCCAAACTGTTCGCCAATTAGAAGAGCTATTAAGAAATGGAAGCCAAGAAGAAATTGATTATCAAAAGAAACACGGAGGCGAGATATCTCCGCTTTATACAGGTAAGAATGATAATATGGTTTCTTCAATAACTACTATTGCTACACCGCATAACGGGACGCATGCTTCTGATTTGCTCGGTAATGAAGCGCTCGTACGTCAAATAGCTTACGACTACGCTAAATTCCAAGGTAATAAAGACTCAAGCGTAGATCTTGGTTTAGGTCAGTGGGGGCTTAAACAGAAGAAAAATGAAAGCTTAGTTCAATATTTAAAACGCGTGAAAAAGAATGATCAATTATGGAAGTCTAAAGATAACGCGCTATATGATTTATCTCGTGAAGGTGCAGACCGTTTAAATCAACACACTTCTGTGAACCCAAATATCTATTATAAAACGTATACAGGAGAAGCTACTCACAAATCTTTAACTGGACGTTACAAGTCAGATTTAAATATGTTTATTCCTATGACGATTACAGGTAACGTGATTGGTAAAGCTAAAGAAGAAGAATGGAGATTAAATGACGGTCTCGTTTCTACAATTTCAGCTTTACATCCATTTAATCAAGCTCATGAAAAAGCGACTAAGAAGAATAAAAAAGGTGTATGGCAAGTTACACCTATCAAACATGGTTGGGATCATGCTGACTTTGTTGGACAAGACTATGCAGATACTAACCGCACTTCTTCAGAATTACTTGATTTCTATCATCAAATAGCTGAAGACTTAGTGCGTACAGAAGAATAAGGGGTGAAAAATATGTCAGGAACAGTAATCCAACTCATTAGTTCTTTCTTTAGAATACTTAAGGAATTATTCCGTTAATTAGACTTAGTACGATGCTTTAAGAAGCAAGGTCATTTTAAGTTAGTGTAAAGGCTTAAAATGAACCTTGCTTTTTTTGGTGGAAATTCCCCTTAGCTTTCTCTCTTATGTATGAAAGATACAAAATAGTTAACTCAGTATCGGAATTTTAAAAAAACAAGTTGCAAAATTTTATAAAATATAAAAAAGGTTGCTTTTATGTAAAAGTACGATAGTATGAATATAGTTAGTAACTTTACAATTATTAATTTTACCTGAATAGAAATACAGTATGATAAAAATTTAGGAGTGATAAACATGTAAAATTATAGAATTATTAGCTTTGTAGCAATCGATAATGTATCTGATAAGAAATAGGAAGTATTGTATCTTTACTAACTATAGTTAGTTCTGAGGTAACTAGTAGAGTAGATTTAGCAGTTGAACCAGTTTCAGTGTTTAAGAATTGTGAATAAAACTACTAACTATTAAAAAGAGAAAAGGCCTTTGCTGACATGTATGAGTCAAACAGAATAAGAAATAAATTCATTATCAATGATTTTTTCTTTATTACGATTATGAGAATAATTTAATTATTACAATGGCTATACTATAAGAAGTTAATAAACCTCTATCTAAATTGGAACAAATATATCTGGCGATCAGAAACAGAGTTTAACTAGCGCGTGGTCTTTAATAAAAATTCCAAAGTATAATTTTAGATGAAACTGCAAGTGTTTCAGAATATTAAGATGAAGTTGGAATAGATAAATCTCTAAAAAAATAAAAGCTATGAAGATTAAAACATCACATAATTTTTACAATCTAAATAATGATTACCACTATATTAATGTGTGAAAGAGATGTTGTTTTAGTATGTAAATGTGAAGATATAAAGAATGGAAAAATTGAAAATATATTGGAGATGAATAATATAATGAAAAAGGTTTTTGCAATAATTTTAGGAATAGTTACACTTATTACAGCTTGGAGTACGATAAAAATGATTTTAGCTTTAGCACATACAGATCAAAATATATATATGAGTTTGGCTCCATTGCCTATTAATTTATCTAATCCTAATACAACAGTTATTTTAGTCTCTGCAATTATTTATGCTGTTGTAACAATAACTCTTGCTGGTTTAACAATTAAATTAAGTAAGTCTAAATAAATAGGAGGATGAGCTACGAGCATTAACTAGTTGAAAATCTAGATAAAAATATACTGTAAGAAAATATATTATTCTTTATATAGGATTGATTTATATTCAGGCCTTTTCAGGGAGCTTATTATTATTGTAGCCAATTGTATATTTCTACCCAGTACACTTTTACAATCAGAAAAATTTTGAATTTTGAAACAGAAACGTTAAACAACTTGTATAGCGAATGGGAAAAGCTCCGACCTGAAGATTTTGGGTGGTGTAAGGGTTTGTTGAGTATATATTATGTATATGCGTCAATAAAACAAAAGTTAAGTGGTATAAATGAACCTCTTTTTTTCAGTAAGATATTTAGTACATTGGAAAATTTTGATTACAATATAGAACCGTGTCTATGTCATGGTTATATAGGTATTAATGATATGTTAATTCAAATAAAAAACTTAAAACCCAACTTAAAATTAACTAGTATTAATAAGAAATTAAACAATGAAGTTGAATTTCATGGAGATTGGTGGAAAATGCAAGCAGGAACTTATAATAGAATGCATGGGCTAATGACTGGTGATGTTGGTATTGAATATCACCTGTTAAGGTTATATAACGAAAAAACCCCAGACATATTATTACTTTCTGATATAAAAATATAGGAGGTTACTACATGTGCGTAATTCAAACGAAAAACTTAACAAAAGAATTTAAGGGGTTTAAAGCAGTTGATAATTTGAATTTAACAATTCCAAATGGGGAAATTAGTGGGTTTCTAGGGCCTAACGGTTCTGGGAAAACTACAACAATTAGGATGCTATTAGGTCTTGCTGAAAAAACTTCAGGTGATATTAAATTATTTAATAAGTCATTAAAAACACATAAAAGCGAGATATTGAGCAATGTGGGAGCATTAGTAGATTCCCCATCATTTTACGAGCATTTAAGCGGATTCGAAAACTTAAAAATAATGCAATTAGTACATAATTGTGATGACACTAAAATTCAAGAAGTTCTTTCAATAGTAGAGTTAACTGAGGCAGCGAATAAAAAAGTAAAAGATTATTCTTTAGGTATGAAACAACGATTAGGAATTGCTATAGCTTTGATGAATGATCCTAAACTATTAATTTTAGATGAACCAACCAATGGGTTAGATCCTAATGGAATAAAAAAGATGAGAGAATTATTAATAATGCTATCGCAAAGAAAAAGAATTAGTATAGTTGTTTCTAGTCATAACCTATTTGAAATTGAAAATATGTGTAATTACGTATGTCTTATCAATAAAGGAACCCTCCTTTATCAAGGAGAATTAAAAAGTTTATTAAATAAATACGCACAACATAATGTTTTCTTTAATACTAGTGATAATACTACTGCTAAAAATATTTTAAAAGATTATAATACTAATATTCGAGGAGACAAGCTTAACGTTAATACTCAGTTGTCAGAAATACCAAAAATAAATAAAATTTTAGTAACAAATAATATGGATGTCTTTGAAATCACACACGAAAAAACTTCTTTAGAAGATATATTTTTAAAACTTACAGAAAAGAAAGAGCCTAAGAAAAATGTTTAAGTTATTTAAAGCTGAATATTACAAATTGCCGAAGTCGTCCGTTTTTACGTTAATAATACTTTCTGTAATTATTGCTGAAATTATAGCAACTGGACTCTTTTTTTATAACATAAAATTTTCAAATACAACACCTACGGTAAATATATATTTAATTTATTGTATATCTTGGTTTACACCAGTGTTTTACTTACTTTTTGGTGTGCTAACATCGTATATTCTCTCTACAGAGTATGAGAATAATATGTGGTCAGTGTTATTAGTTAGTGATCAAAATAAAGTCAGAGTAGTATTTAACAAGTATATAGTTGCCCTTATACTATCCATTGTTATAATAATTGTTTTCGCGATAGTCCATATGATCTTCAGCATGCTTATTGTAGGTCATTTGCCAAATTTAATATCCTACCTTTATATTTTAGTTAGTTTTTTAATTGGTAGTTTAGCTATGCAATCTATACAATTTTTCCTAGGATTAGCAATACCTAATAGAGTATATATTATTGGAGTTAGTCTCGTCATATCGATCCTTTATATTCTTGTTCAATCTTATTGGATACCCTTTAAAATACCCGAACATTTAATAAATTCAAAGAATATTCTGAATACAAATAGAATAACTATGTTCGATGTTGGTTTTATAATATATTCAATATATAGTTTATTGGTTTTTTTATTTATAAACGCGCTGACATGCTTATATACAAAAAGAAAGGACTTTTAAATTATGTGGTATTTAAAAAATCAATGCATTAAAACTAAGAGAACATCGATAAAGGCTATTGTATTTTTGACTCCTATTTTATTTGTAACATTTTTTACTGTTCTTTCTTATTTGGGTAAACAAATGAATTTTGAAATTTTCCGTGTTTCTAGTTTGCAACTTTTCTTTCAAATAGGATTTACTTTTGCCATGACGTTAACTATTGGTCTTCTTTTTCGAATAGAAAGAAAGAATAAGGCTTTTCAAAACACAGTAATATATTTTAGTAGTTTGAAAAAATATTATATTACAAATTTCATTTTCTTTGTATTGTTAGGGTTTTTAATGATAACGATCGGTTATTTACTCCTGACGTTTTACTATGGGATGATTACATATGATACGTCTTTTCTAACTTTAAGTTATATTTATGTTTATATAGTATCACTTATTATGAGTTTACCTATTATAAGCTTTCTTTACTTTTTGAATACTATATTTAACAGCTTTTTATCTCCTGCTCTAATTAGTTTTATGCTTATTATTGGTAATTTTTTCGTGGGTGTTATGGGCACATATTTAAGTTATATGTATTTTTACTCTTACCTAATTTTTTCATTATACAATGGTTATAACAATATATTCTTATTTATAGGCTCGATAGTTTATACTTGTGTGTGTTTATATCTAGGATTTTTAAAATTTAAAAACAATATAGCTAATGGTTCTTTATAATTTACTATTTAATTAATACGTAAGTTCTGGTGTTATATGGCATAAATTTTACTTTTTAAATTGCGCAAAGCAGATAGACAGCGAAAGAGAGGTCTACCTGCTTTATTTTTATAAAGTTCTCTAATTGTTTTATAGATAGAATTGCTATTTAAATGTTTATTTTCGCCTTTCCTTAAAAATATATTTCGCGAGGCCTAATTTAGTTAATTATACATCTTTAAGAAGGCTGTTATTAATTTATTTTCTGTATTTGTACTCTATTCTTAGTTCCTTTGACTTTGAATAATAATCTGCAAAAACTATACATCAATACTTTCAGAAGTATATAAATAAGTAACTAATCCGTTTCGGTTTATAACTTTTTTTGGTGAAAATTAACTTTACGTTAAGCTTGCATTTAGTTAGCAAAATATAGTAAGATAAAATTTGCCGTGCTAGGTGGGGAGGTAGCGGTTCCCTGTACTTGAAATCCGCTTACGCAAGACTTAATCCCTTCGTCGAGGGTGTATCTTTGTAAAGTCTGCCCAAAATACGTAGTGTTTGAAGATTTCGGTCCTATGCAATACGAACCCATGAATCATGTCAGGTCCTGACGGAAGCAGCATTAAGTGGATCCTCGTATGTGCCGTAGGGTAGCCGAGATTTAGCTAACGACTTTGGTAACGTTTATGAGTTACACTCGACACGAAGGTGCACGGTTTTTATATTTTTACCAATGCTGATATATAAGTGAAATATGAGAATAGATGATATGTTAAGAGTGAGCTGCTTTTGGAAATGATAGCAGTCACTCTTTTTTTATTATAGAATAAAGGCAAACGTATTGCACAAAGGTGATGATGTGAGAAGTAGTTGCGGACGGTGTAATTAACCTACTATTCACCCTTTCTGTATTAGATGGAGAGATTTTATGCCAGATCATTGGAGGGCTTCATGCAAATATATTTGAGTACTATTACTGAAAACGATTATGAAGAGAGTTTAGAAACGATTGAGCGTTCATTTGAAAGCGTAGAATATGGCAACCACGAAGAGCACAAACTGGTTGCTCAACTGAGGCGTCTTCCAGAATATCATTATGAGTTAGAGGTGGTTGCTAAAGACCATAAAGGTTCTATTATCGGCCATGTGATGCTATCAGAAGTTAAGATTGACAATGAGGATGACAGTTATATCGCACTTTTGCTTGCACCGCTATCTGTAATACCTGAATATCAACATCAAGGTATAGGAAAGGCGTTAGTACAAGCTGTTGAGGAGCGAGCGAAGACGCTAGATTACACCACTATAGTCGTATTAGGAGATCCAAATTATTATAACTCACTAGGTTACGAAACAGCAGCAAATCACGGCATTACGGTGCCTTTTAAGATAGCTCCGCAAGACTTTATGGTGAAGTTCTTATGGGAACATCTAGAAATCTATCCAAAGGGAGAAGTCGTATTTCCGGTCTCTTTTAATTAAAATAGTAAAGCAGTAAAATAGAAAGGTAGATTTAAATATGAGTGGAGGTGCCAAATGGATTATCAAGCGCTTTACAGAATGTTTAGACCGCAGAGTTTCGATGACGTGGTAGGACAAAGTCATGTGACCAAAACGCTGCGAAATGCTATTTCTAAAGGTAAACAATCTCATGCCTACATATTTAGTGGACCAAGAGGAACAGGAAAGACGAGTATTGCAAAAGTGTTTGCTAAAGCCATTAATTGCGAGAATAGTACAGATGGCGAACCATGTAATGAATGTGCGATTTGTAAAGGGATTACGCGTGGCACTAATTCAGACGTTATTGAAATCGATGCGGCGAGTAATAATGGCGTCGATGAAATCCGTAATATTCGCGACAAGGTCAAATATGCACCGAGTGAGTCCAAGTACAAAGTGTATATCATCGATGAGGTTCACATGTTAACCACAGGTGCGTTCAATGCTTTGTTAAAGACATTGGAGGAACCACCAGCGCATGCAGTCTTTATTCTTGCGACAACAGAACCTCATAAGATACCTCCTACTATTATTTCGCGAGCCCAACGTTTCGATTTCAAAGCGATAAGTCACGATCAAATCGTTGATCGCTTACGTTATGTGGCCGACTCTCAAGATATTGATTATGAGGACAATGCTTTAGACTTTATAGCCAAAGCTTCTGAAGGTGGTATGCGTGACGCGTTAAGTATCATGGATCAAGCGATTGCGTTTGGAGACGAACACTTAACCTTGCAAGACGCTTTAGATGTTACGGGGAGCGTAGACGAAGCAGCGATCAACCAGCTCTTTGAACACGTGGCAAATAGTGACGTCCGAGCTGCTTTTGAGACATATCATCACTTTGTTGCTGAGGGTAAAGAAGTGAATCGTCTCATTAATGATATGATTTATTTCGTGCGTGATACCATTATGACGAAGACTTCAGAAACCCAATTTGCACATGAAGCGTTAGTTGATTTTGACTTAGATACATTGTATAAAATGATTGACGTTATTAACGATACGCTGGTATCGATTCGTTTTAGTGTGAATCAAAATGTTCACTTTGAAGTCTTACTAGTGAAAATAGCTGAAATGATTAAAGATCAGCCACAAGCGGTGCAAAATGTGGCCACAACGAGTGTGGCGACGGAACCCAATAATGAAGTGCTTCTGCAGCGTATGGAACAACTTGAGAACGAGCTTCAAACACTTAAATCACAAGGTGTAACGAACGACGTCAAGCCTGCACAACCTCAACGTTCAAGATCTAGTAAAAGAAGCGGTTCAAACAAACCTTTCTCTACACAAAATATTTATAAAGTGTTAGATAACGCGAATAAAGAAGACATCAAATTATTAAAAGACAACTGGCAAAAAGTCATCAGTCATGCTCGTAATAATAATCAGAAAGCGCTCGTTAGCTTGCTTCAAAATTCTACACCAGTAGCAGCCAGTGAACAACAAGTCTTGGTTCAATTCGACGAAGTAATTCATTGTGAAATTGTTAATAATGACGAGGAGAAACGGTCGAGTATTGAAGATGTGGTATGCAATATTATTGAGAAGAAAGTGCGCGTAGTTGGCGTGCCTTCGAATCAGTGGATGCAAGTTCGTTCAGATTACATTCGGAACCGTAAAAACGGTTCAGGCAAAGAGGCTGCAGTTGTGAGTGAGGAAGAAGAGATTACGCCTGATGCAGACCAAACTGAAGTCGATGTAGCTCAAAAAGCGAAGGATCTATTCGGTGAAGATACGGTGCGTGTTATTGAAGATGAAGAGTAATTGCTGAGGAATGATAGTAGTCTGAGTTAATGGTGCTATCAATCTGAGCCATCTCATATGTGGGATGATGGTATTGCTGTAGATTGCCGAACTTCATTTTCTTAAAAGCGCTGAAAATGACAAGTGCTTGGAGAAAACCGAAACATGACAAGCATTATTTAGGCATGTATAATGAAACAAAAGCATAATTATAGAAGACAAATAATTAAGGAGGATATATGCTATGCGCGGTGGCGGAAATATGCAACAAATGATGAAACAAATGCAGAAAATGCAAAAGAAAATGGGACAAGAACAAGAAAAACTAAAAGAAGAACGCGTTGAGGGTACAGCTGGTGGTGGCATGGTCACAGTGACTGTATCTGGTCATAAGGAAGTTATAGACGTTCAGATCAAGGAAGAAGCAGTTGATCCAGATGATATTGAAATGTTACAAGACCTCGTTCTTGCAGCTACTAATGAAGCTATGAATAAAGCCGATGAATTAACTCAAGAACGTTTAGGTAAACATACTAAAGGTTTAAACATTCCAGGAATGTGATATCATGCATTATCCAGAACCGATTTCGAAACTCATTGATAGTTTCATGAAATTGCCAGGCATTGGACCTAAGACGGCTCAACGTCTGGCCTTTCATGTATTAGATATGAAAGAAGATGATGTCGTTCAGTTTGCTAAAGCTCTAGTTGACGTGAAACGTGAGTTAACCTATTGCAGTGAGTGTGGTCATATCACAGAAGAGGATCCTTGCTACATTTGTAAGGATAAACATCGCGATCGCTCTATCATATGCGTGGTTGAAGATGATAAAGATGTTATAGCTATGGAGAAAATGAGAGAGTACGATGGCTTGTATCACGTCTTGCACGGTTCAATTTCGCCGATGGATGGTATAGGTCCTGAAGACATTAACATCCCTGGGCTAGTGGAACGCCTTAAGGATGAAGGGGTTAAGGAAATTATCTTAGCTATGAATCCAAACTTAGAAGGCGAATCTACCTCCATGTATATCTCTCGATTAGTGAAACCTTTAGGAATAAAGGTAACTCGACTCGCTCAAGGACTTTCGGTGGGTGGCGATCTAGAATATGCAGATGAAGTTACTTTATCGAAGGCTATTTCGGGTAGAACAGAAATGTAATATTTAAAGTGGAAGTGACGCAAGTTAGTGCTTGGCGTCGCTTTTTTTAAAGAGGTTTAGCTTTATGATGTAAGTAATGAGAGAAGGCGAGATTGAGTCAAAAAGTTTCTGTATTCTGGACTACCGATTAACGTCGTCCCACAAGCAGGATTCTCGACAGAAACTTCTCATGATTCGGGAGCGGGTCAGAAATCTAATTTGAATAAAAAGATTTCGTACTCCCGCCCCGGCAAGGATGACTAGAATTGAAAAAAGCTTGATACAAGCGCATTTTCAAATCAGTCATCTACTGCCGAGATGTTGAAGAGGCTGGGGTTTATGTTCCAGTTTCTCTGTGTTGGGGCCCGCCCCAACTTGCTGTGCTTGTGGAAACTGGAGTCCCAGTTTCTTTGTGTTGGGGCCCTACCCCAACTCGCATTGCTGGTGGAAACTGATGAACCAGTTTCTTTGTGTTGGGGCCCCGTGCTCAAATCTTAAATGCGTTTGTACGGACCTCTTTACCTTTACGGTAGAGAATAGAGTGAGTTTATTTACAGAGTAAAAAGATTTTAAAGGATTTAAGAAAAATTAAAGTTTGGAAATTGGAGTGAGCAAGTGGTTTGTCGAGGAGATATTAAGGTAGAATTAATATTATTGACGAACGAGACGAAATACACTTGTTTTATCGTTTGGTTTTTTAGTCGGAGCTACTTGTTTAAAGCTATTGGGGTGTAAATTTTACTGTTGTCTAAGCACTTAAATGTATGTATAGTATTTACTTGTCGGACGAAGTTAATGTTACCTCTGTTAAGACGATACCGCAAACTAATTTAAAATTACTATTGACTTCAAAGTTATATAAGAGTATAATTAACTCTTGTCGGTGAAAGAAATGAACATTGAAAACTAAATGACAATATGTCAACGTTAATTCCAACAAATACAACGTGTTAGTAATAACACAATCAATTTACGAGCTAATCAAACGCTTTTTTTATGGAGAGTTTGATCCTGGCTCAGGATGAACGCTGGCGGCGTGCCTAATACATGCAAGTCGAGCGAACAGATGGGGAGCTTGCTCCCCCGACGTTAGCGGCGGACGGGTGAGTAGCACGTGGGTAACCTACCTATAAGACTGGAATAACTCCGGGAAACCGGGGCTAATGCCGGATAACATGTGGGACCGCATGGTCCT
>NZ_JAOPKZ010000019.1 GCF_025519785.1 Staphylococcus marylandisciuri
GCCGCCTTTCACTGTAGGACCATGCGGTCCCACATGTTATCCGGCATTAGCCCCGGTTTCCCGGAGTTATTCCAGTCTTATAGGTAGGTTACCCACGTGCTACTCACCCGTCCGCCGCTAACGTCGGAGGAGCAAGCTCCCCGTCTGTTCGCTCGACTTGCATGTATTAGGCACGCCGCCAGCGTTCATCCTGAGCCAGGATCAAACTCTCCATAAAAAGCGTTTGATTAGCTCGTAAATTGATTGTGTTATTACTAACACGTTGTGTTTATTGGAATTAACGTTGACATATTGTCATTTAGTTTTCAATGTTCATTTAAATAAAATGGTGGAGACTAGCGGGATCGAACCGCTGACCTCCTGCGTGCAAAGCAGGCGCTCTCCCAGCTGAGCTAAGCCCCCATAAAGAGTCGGGAAGACAGGATTTGAACCTGCGACCCCTTGGTCCCAAACCAAGTGCTCTACCAAGCTGAGCTACTTCCCGAGATATGTAATTGTATAAACTCGCAAGTGACGCGCCCGATAGGAGTCGAACCCATAGCCTTCTGATCCGTAGTCAGACGCTCTATCCAGTTGAGCTACGGGCGCATTCGATAATGGTGCCGAGGACCGGAATCGAACCGGTACGGTGTTCTACACACCGCAGGATTTTAAGTCCTGTGCGTCTGCCAGTTCCGCCACCCCGGCAAAATAATGGAGCAGAAGACGGGATTCGAACCCGCGACCCCGACCTTGGCAAGGTCGTATTCTACCGCTGAACTACTTCTGCTTAATAACTATTAGAATGAACTGATGAGCCATAGAGGATTCGAACCTCTGACCCTCTGATTAAAAGTCAGATGCTCTACCAACTGAGCTAATGGCTCAAAAGATGGTGCCGGCCAGAGGACTTGAACCCCCAACCTACTGATTACAAGTCAGTTGCTCTACCAATTGAGCTAGGCCGGCGAGTATGTAATTTTTAAATGGTGGAGGATGACGGGATCGAACCGCCGACCTCCTGCTTGTAAGGCAGATGCTCTCCCAGCTGAGCTAATCCTCCACATCAAAATCGTCTTGCCTGGCAACGTCCTACTCTTGCGGAACGTAAGTCCGACTACCATCGGCGCTAAGGAGCTTAACTTCTGTGTTCGGCATGGGAACAGGTGTGACCTCCTTGCCATCGTCACCAGACAATGACTTCATATAGTCCATCTTACATCGTTATTGTAAAGTTTTCAACAGTCAATTTTACACTCTGTTAAAATTTCTTTGCGATTCATTTACATAAACGATATCTATCATCTCTTCAAAAGACGACTTTTTCATAATAAGTCATCAGCGCTTTAAAGTCAATAGGTTTTCTAAAAACTTTTTAACAAAAGCTTAAGTAATCGATAAGACTCAAGCCATTCGACTCTAGTTATACTATCATAATCTCACATACCTTACTAGCGATTATTTTACACTTGTTTAAACTTTTTTACACAGCTTTTTACTTGTTCACTTAAATAACTATGAGCTAGTATTATGTTTTAAGTAGCCGTTAATCTCCTCTGCCTCTATTCTATTGCATTTACATAAAAAAGAAGTGAGATAGAAACGCCACATATCCCTTAGTAAGCTTTCACTTATCTCGTGCTTACTTAACAAGACATCTGGTATTTCCTCATCTCACTCCAAATAAAATTCAATACTTTCTGATTGGTTAGTTAGTACTATACAATGAATTGATCACTGCTAAACTCTATTCTAATGTATTTATTTCTGAGGCTGGGGCATAATGTAATGTCTCAGCCTCTTTCAGCATCTTGGCAGTAGATGACTGATTTGAAATTGCGCTTGTATCAAGCTTTTTTCAATTCTAGTCATCCTTGCCGGGGCAGGACTAAGAAATCTTTTTATTCAAATTAGATTTCTGTCCCGCTCCCTTTTATTTCTGGCGCATGTATGGGAATAATAACACATCTCGAATAGACGGAGAGTTAGTTAATAGCATAACTAATCTATCAATTCCGATACCTAAACCACCTGTTGGCGGCATACCGTATTCAAGTGCTTCGATGAAATCATCGTCCATTTCATGAGCCTCATCATTACCTTCTTCTTTTTCACGTAATTGTGCTTCGAAGCGTTCTCTTTGATCAATTGGATCGTTTAGCTCTGTAAAGGCATTTGCATGTTCGCGCCCCACAATAAATAATTCAAAACGATCAGTAAACCGTGGATCTTCAGGATTTTTCTTTGCTAATGGTGAAATCTCTATAGGATGACCATATACAAAGGTAGGTTGAACCAATGTTTCTTCAACTTTTTGTTCGAAAAACTCATTGAGTATGTGACCATACTTCATATGATCAGTCGTTTCAATACCATGCTCTTTAGCAAGTGAACGCGCTTCTTCATCTGAAGTAACATCATAGAAATTCACACCTGTGATCTCTTTAACGGCATCAACCATATGTACGCGTTTCCAGCTAGAACCTAAATCAACTTGTTCTTCGCCATACGGGATAGTCGTCTTACCGAGAACTTCTTGCGCTATGTGACGTACCATTGATTCTGTGATATCCATCATGTCATGGAAATCTGCATACGCTTCGTAAAGCTCAATCATAGTGAATTCAGGATTATGACGTGTTGACACCCCTTCATTACGGAAGACACGGCCAATTTCATAGACTTTTTCTAAACCACCGACGATGAGACGTTTTAGATGTAATTCTATAGCTATACGCATATACAGCGTTGCGTCTAGCGCGTTATGGTGGGTTACAAATGGACGAGCAGCTGCACCACCAGCGATTTGATGCATCATAGGTGTTTCTACTTCTAAGAAACCTTTTTTATTTAAGAAGTTGCGCATTTCTTGTAGTATTTTACTTCTATTGATAAAAGTTTGAGTACTATCTTGGTTAGTGATTAAATCTAAGTAGCGTTGACGATAACGTTGTTCAATATCTTGAAGTCCATGATGTTTATCTGGTAAAGGTCTTAACGACTTAGTCAATAACGTAAAATCTTTAGCTTTTACAGAAAGTTCCCCTGTATTTGTCTTGAACATTACGCCTTCTACTCCGACAATATCACCTAGATCTGCGCTCTTCCAAATGGCAAATTGGTCTTCTCCAACTTGGTCTTTTCTAACATATAATTGAATTTGACCTGATAAGTCTTGGATATGAGCAAAGCCTGCTTTACCTTTACCGCGCTTCGTCATAATGCGACCTGCAACTGTGACGCTGCTTTCGCCTTCTTTTTCTTTTAATTCATCTTTACTAAATTGATCCCATTTATCATGTAAGGGTTCAGCCATAGCTGTACGGTCGAATTTATGACCAAATGGATCAATACCTAAATCATATAATTCTTGTAGCTTTTGACGACGCACCTGCATTTGGTCATTCATTTCTTCTGACATTTCTTTCTCTCCTTTACACTTGTTGTATTATTTCCTAATTCCGTGCTATACTCCAGATTTAATAGCGACTTATATTCCCTCAAAGATGAGGTGAGACATAACGCTTTTGTGCTCTAGGGAAGTGATTAACGGCTTCCTAAAAGCAGGATTATCGATAGAAACTTTCACGGCTCGACAAAATTTGGGCAATGATTGTGCTCATCGTTCGGTTATGCTCAAATCCTATACGCTTTTGCCCCGAACCTCTCTATCAACAGTATTATTAACAGTTTACTCAGAGGTATGCTCAAGTATATCTTTCTCATCAACTTTCACAGTTGTTAATTCTACTAGACTACGTCAATGTTATAAAGCCATTTTACCCCTCACGATAGACCTCTACCTCATCATCAGGTGCCTGTATTTCTCCAATGGCCTGGTGTAACACAGGCTCAACGGCACGAGGCGCAATTTCTTGTAAGGGGATGATTACAAACGCACGCTCCCTCATACGGGGATGCGGAACAGTCAACTCATTATCATCTATTTGTTCGTCACCATATAAAATAATATCAATATCGCAAGTCCGTGGCCCCCAGCGAATTTCCCTCACACGATGCAATCGTCGTTCCACGTCAAGGCAACGATGCAACAAGTCATGAGGAGCAAGCGATGTTTCGACCTTCGCACATAAGTTTAAGAATGGATCTTGGTCAGTATAACCTATAGGAGCTGTTTCATAAATCGAGGATACTTTCGTAACATTAATTCCTTCTATCTGATCGAGCAAGCTCAAGGCTTCACGAAGATGGTAGGCACGTTCTCCCATATTACTTCCTAAGCTCAAATATGCTTCTACCATTGATCATTCTCCCTCACTATCTCTATGCCTACGCCTTGGTAATGTCCTGGGATAGGTGGGTTCTGCTTAGTGATGTTGACAGTCGTTTCCACTACACGATTATAGTGTGAATTTATACGTTTTGCAATAAGTTCAGCAAGATGCTCCAAGAGATTAACAGGGTCGCCTTCCATCACAGCTTTCACATCTTCGTAAACTTCGCCATAATTAACCGTGTCCTCCACATTATCCGTTTCTCCAGCACGTTTCAAATCTACTTTGAGCTCTATATTTACCGTAAAGATCTGTCCAAGGTCGTTCTCTGCTTCAAGCGCCCCGTGATAGCCATAGAATTCTAATCCATTAAGAAAAATTATGTCGCTCATCATCATTCTCCTTTAAATAATCCATACCCTGACCTATTTTATAGTTTAGAGCCACATTATGTACTCGCACGCCCTTTATACCTTTCATGATACCATAAGCTGTCGTTGTAGCTGTAGCTTCATCACGCTCTTTCGCTTGAGTCTCATAGGGAATCATTTCTTTAATAAAACGCTTACGACTCGTAGCCAAAAGCACAGGGTACCCCGTAGCAACCAATTCATCTAGACGTGACATAACCTCTTTTTCTTCTTGGCGAGTTTTAGCAAAACCTATACCCGGATCAAGCCAGATCTTGTGTTGAGGAATCCCTGCTAACTCAGCTGCATGCGCTTGTCTGAGTAAAGCGACAAGCATCTCCTCCATAACAGGTTCGTCTCTATGTCCATCACCATTATGCATGAGCACTATTTCAGCATCATAGCGTGCTACTACCTTAAACATGTTCTCATCATACAGACCAGCCCATTGGTCATTGATCATTGTCGCACCTCTAGCTAAAGCTGCTTCAGCAACAGTACTGCGAAAGGTATCAACAGATAATTGTACGTTGAGTTCTGACAATGCTTCGACCACCGGCAAGACACGCTTCATCTCCTCTTCAACCGATACATCCTCATGACCAGGGCGAGTTGAAACGCCGCCGACATCGATGATATCAGCACCTTCTTCAATCATTATGTTTGCTCTAGATAAAGCCCGTTCAACTGAGTTGTATTCACCGCCATCCGAGAACGAGTCTGGGGTCACATTCAAGATCCCCATTATTTTAGTATGCGCCAAACGATTGCACCTCACTCTAATATGTAATTCAGTATGACCTTCACTTTTATGATAACTTGATTCACATTATTTTTCAGTAATAAATTATTAGTGATGACTTACCTTCTTAATAATTGACTTTCACGCTCGTAACATCAAGCTCTATTATGAAAAGCGCCTACTAAATAAAATTATTTGTTTGTTATAGCGAAAAGTCATTCCCTTGTAATAGCTATATTAAAAAAGAAAACAGGAGCAAGCCAGAAACCACTAAGGCTTCTCGACTCGCTCCCAACACGCTTGACTTGAACCTTTAGGTGTTCAGCTTAAACACCTTGCCATCCAGTCAGCTACTGCTTGTATCAGAGATATCGTTATCTCTATGACACGCTCTCTAGTTTCGACACCACTTAAATATTAGTCGTCAAATGAATATAACGGTGTAGACAAGTAGCGTTCACCGTTACTAGGAAGTACTGTAACTACTGTCTTACCTTTACCTAATTGTTTAGCTTTTTGAATTGCCGCGTAAATAGCTGCACCTGAAGAAATACCACCTAAGATGCCCTCTTCTTTAGCTACTTTACGTGACATGTCCATTGCTGTTTCGTTTCCAACTTTAATAACTTCTTGATAAATATTTGTGTTTAATGTGTCTGGCACGAAACCTGCACCTAATCCTTGAAGTTTATGAGGCCCTGGTTCTCCACCGCTTAATACTGGTGAATCCTCTGGTTCAATAGCGATGAGTTCAATGTCAGGATATTTCTCTTTTAAGACTTTACCTGCACCACTTAAAGTACCACCTGTACCAACTCCAGCTAAGAAAGCATCAATCGTCTTACCTTCAAATTGCTCGACAAGTTCTGGACCTGTTGTTAATTCGTGAACGCGAGGGTTAGCAGGGTTCTCGAACTGCTGAGGCTCGTAATAACCGTATTCTTCTTTTAATTCTTTCGCTTTTTTAATAGCACCTTTCATCGCTTCTGAACCAGGAGTTAAGACTAACTCGGCACCATAAGCTTTCAAGAGGTTACGACGCTCTTGACTCATCGTTTCTGGCATAGTGAATACAGCTTTGTAACCTTTCGCTGCACATACAAACGCAAGGCCTATGCCAGTATTACCGCTTGTAGGTTCTACAATCGTATCGCCCGGTTTGATCTTTCCGTCACGCTCAGCCTGTTCAATCATAGCTAGCGCAATACGATCTTTAACAGAGCCGCCAGGATTTTGATATTCTAGTTTAACGTAAACATCAGCCGCATCTTCACCAACAACGCGATTAAGCTTAACTACAGGTGTGTCACCAATAACTTCTACAATGTTATCAACTGGTTTTTTTGCCATAATTATTAACCCCTTTATCATTAAAAGTTTTAAAGCTTACTTTTTCTCTCGGATATAGTTTAATTCTATCAGATTTTTCAGTAAATACAACTATATTACTCTACAAGCCTAATTTGGCAATAATTCTCGCAATTCCTCTTCGCTATATTGATACTTATTACGACAGAAATGACATTGAGCTTCAGCCCCATGATCTTCTTCTATCATACTTTTAATCTCACTTTCACCTAAGCTCTTAATAGCATTTAAGAACTTATCGTGTCCACATCTACATTCAAATTCAGCAGGGATAGTTTCGAGTATTTGTAAATTATCTTTACCTAAGATGTCTTCTAGAATTTCCTCAGGCGTCAATCCTTGCTCGATTAATTTCGAAACTGGAGTCATAGTAGATATGGCGTCTTCAAGCTGACTGATGACTTTATCTTCAGCGCCCGGCATAACTTGGAGTATAAATCCGCCTGAAGCTTTAATAGAGTTGTCCGGATTAACTAATACCCCGAGGCCTACAGATGAAGGGACCTGCTCACTTTTAGCAAAATAATAAGTAAAGTCATCTCCTATTTCTCCGGATACAATAGGACTTGAGCCAGAGAAATAATCTTTCATACCCACATCTTTAATGACCGTAAGCGACCCATCTACACCAACTGCACGACGTACATCTAATTTACCTGCATCATTTAGTGGAAAATGCGTTTGAGGGTGTGAGACATAACCTCGGATATGCCCTTTAGCATCAGCATCGGCAGTTATCTTTCCTATGGGCCCATGACCATCTACAGTGACAGTTAGTTTCTGGTCGCCCTTTAGCATCGCCCCCATCATTAGGGTTACTGTCATAGTACGTCCTAATGCTGCAGAGGCTGTCGGCCAAGTGTAATGTCTTGTTTGAGCTTCTTGGACACTTTCAGTCGTAAGTGCCCCATACGCACGGATTTGGCCATTAAAGGCAAGTGCTTTTACAATATAATCATTTGTCATCATATATCACCTATTGTCTTTCTTTATTCTTTAATGATGTGAATTGAATCTTAAGCGGTTGAATCCTAACACTTCGCACTTCATAGAGTTAAAGCGCATACCCTTACTACTAGGTAGTACAGTAGCGTCGTAGACTTAATCTCAATGTGACTTTAGTTTGAGATCTACGTGCCATCGATCTTCTATTCTCAATCCACTTAACATGTTCATTCTTTTCATCTGTCATTTCAATTTAAAAAACTCTTTCCACTATCAAATACTGATAGCGGAAAGAGACTTTTTCAAGTAGTTTGCTTTATTCATTTCTATTTGAAGGATCGTTTGGATCACTTGGGTTGCTTGGTTTGTCGATATTAGGTGCTTGCTCATGACCCGTTGTTTCACCTTCATCTGAGCGTTGACCTTGATCATTAGACTCGTGACGACGGTCTTTCTCGATATCTTTCTCTTCTTTCTCATCCTCTTGAGTCTTAGTATTACCAAGTTCATGTTGCTCGCGACGGATATCGTCGTAAGACTTACCGTATTTTCCATCACTGAACTCAGAATTTTCATCTTTAACTACCTCAGCTGCATCGTAATCTACTTCAGGTAACTTACCATCATAGAATAGCGAGCGAATTTGCTCTGCAACAAGCGTTTCTTCTGTTAATAATGTTTTCGCAATGAGTTTCAATTGGCTTTCGTGTTCTAATAAGATTTGTTTACAACGTTCATATTGCTCTTTAACGATACGTTGAACTTCTTTATCTATCTCATAAGCAATTTGACCTGAATAATCAGGGTCCTCTTGCATATCTTTACCTAAGAACACTTGTCCACTATTACTGCTAGAGAATTGAAGCGGTCCAAGTTTCTTACTCATACCGTACTCTGTAACCATTTTACGTGCGATATTAGTAGCACGTTCAAAGTCATTGGATGCGCCAGTTGAAACTTCATTAAAGTTAATATCTTCAGATACACGCCCGCCTAGCAAACCACAAATTTTATCTAAGAGTTCGGGTTCTGTCATTAAGAAGCGGTCCTGCTTAGGTAACATCATTGCATAGCCACCTGCTTGACCACGCGGTACGATTGTCACTTTGTGCACCACTTCCGCTTCGTCTAGGACCATGCCGATAACCGTGTGTCCAGCTTCATGATGAGCGACGATGTTACGTTCTTTGTCAGAAATAACACGTGATTTCTTAGCTGGACCAGCAATAACTCGATCTGTAGCTTCCTCAATATCACGCATATCTATCTTCTTCTTACCTTCTCGTACTGCAATTAATGACGCTTCATTCAGTAAGTTCTCTAAGTCTGCAC
Organism: Staphylococcus marylandisciuri; assembly: GCF_025519785.1. Taxonomy (GTDB): domain Bacteria; phylum Bacillota; class Bacilli; order Staphylococcales; family Staphylococcaceae; genus Staphylococcus; species Staphylococcus marylandisciuri. The sequence continues at coordinate 9,012 of NZ_JAOPKZ010000019.1, forward strand.
CAGAGAAACCTGGCGTTCTTTGAGAAATGGCTTTGAGATCTACTGTTTGATCTAATGGTTTGTTTTTAGCATGAACATGCAGAATTGCTTCACGACCTTTAACATCTGGTCGACCAACTTGGATTTGTCTATCGAAACGACCCGGACGTAAGAGCGCGGGATCGAGGATATCTGGACGGTTAGTAGCAGCGATCATAATAATACCTTCATTTTCACCAAAGCCATCCATTTCAACAAGAAGTTGGTTTAGCGTTTGTTCACGTTCATCGTGACCGCCGCCAACGCCAGCACCACGTTGACGTCCAACTGCGTCTATTTCATCGATAAAGATAATACAAGGTGCGTTTTTCTTCGCATTTTCAAATAAATCACGTACACGACTTGCACCTACACCTACGAACATCTCTACGAAGTCAGAACCACTGATAGAGAAGAAAGGAGCACCGGCTTCACCAGCTACAGCTCTCGCTAGTAAAGTCTTACCTGTCCCTGGAGGTCCAACTAAAAGAACACCTTTAGGTATACGTGAACCCATCTGTTTAAATTGTTTATTGTCTTTTAAGAAGTCAACGATTTCTATAAGTTCTTGTTTCTCTTCATCAGCACCTGCAACATCAGAGAAGCGTACGCGTTTTTTCTGGCTATCGTACATTTTTGCTTTGGACTTGCCAAAGTTCATCATACGACCGCCACCGCCGCCACCTTGTGCTTGACTCATAAAGAACAAGAACAAGATAAAGATGACACCGACAGGAATAAGAGACGTTAGAATTTGGCTAAGAACGCCTTGTTTTTCCTCTTCTTTAACAGTTAATTTCAACCCTTTTTGGCTTTTCGCCTTATCAGTTATATGTTCTAATTCTTTATCATTATTATAAAGAATAGTTGAAGAATAGTCTTTATCATCCTTCGTCTTACCACTTACTAAATAAACATTTTGCTCTGGTTTAATCTCTAATGATTTCAAGTCACCGCTGTTTAACTTCTTCTCAAATTGATTATAAGTTAATTGTTTTGGTGAATTACCGTTACCATTAATCCATGAGAATAAGCCAAAGATCATAACGCCTACAATTGCGATGAAGAGCAAGTTGCGAAAGGCTTTCTGCATGTGTAATTTCCTCCTACTTCAATAGTAAAACTAACAAAAATTTTAACATAGTTAATCTGTTACAAGCTAGCAAACAACATCTCACATCCCTTACTCCCCTTGATGGTTTCTAACTCTTCCCATCAAAGTAAGGACTACGACAATTGAGGTTATTGCTAGCAGACGAGTTAAAATGATGTCGCATTCTAATTGCTCAATGAGGTATGTTAATCTCGCATGTTAAATATTTCTTGACTTTAAATGACAGCTAGCTCATTAGCATATAGCTTGCGCAAAATGAATAATTGATACAGAGTTAAAGCTTTTCTAACTCCATTAAGTCATACTTAGCAATGCGCAATTAGAAATTTATTACTCTCTATAAATCTATTACGAACTTCTACCCATTCATTTAACAACAATACTAGAGTGCACAAATTTATAGCGAAACCTAAGCTTTAACTATTTACATTGCGACCTTGATCCACTTGAGTCTTTAAATTTACTTAAAACTATGAAGACATAACACATATTCAAACACACTCAATTTGAGGCAATTTATTCGCTTTTAAACTAACCTTGGACTCTGCGGCCTTGAGCTAAGCTCTTAATATGTAAATACTGCCCTAATAGTTAAGTATATATCATCATAGAAAATGATTAAATCTTAACGCCTTATTTTGTGTAAATTTCTTCTTTTAAAGTGCCAATATAAGGTAAGTTACGATAATGTTCTCCATAGTCAAGACCATAACCTACAACGAATTCGTCTGGAATCTTTTCACCTACGTATTTCGCTTCAATTTCAGCCTTACGACGATTTGGTTTATCGAGCAATGTTACGATTTCTAAAGAGTTCACTTTACGCGCTTTCAAAAATTCCGTTATCGATTTCAATGTCGTACCAGTCTCCAGAATATCTTCGATGATTAAGATATCCTTTCCTTCGATAGAGCTTCCAAGGTCCTTTAAGATTTGCACCTCTCCAGTTGACTCTGTGCCTCCGTGATAACTTGAAACATCCATGAAATCAATGGCCAAATGCGTATCGATATGTTTAATTAAATCTGCCATAAACATAACTGATCCTTTCAGTATACCTACGCACACTAAATCTTTATCCTGATAGTCTTTAGTAATTTGCTCTCCTAATTGTTTACAGCGTTGTTGAATCTCTTCTTCTGACAGTAGGATATTTTTTAAATCGCTTTTCATTTCTTATTCCTCTCCTAAATCCTTTATATCTATATCGTTAATATACTTTGCATGAGTGTATAATGAACCCACTGCTATGATTTGCTTATCAGCACATTCAATAAGAGGGATGTGCTCTCTCTCCCCTCTCATGACTTTATGATCGATAAACAGACGACTGACTTTTTTATGCCCTGAACGGTGATTTAATTTTATTTTATCGCCATTTTTTCTTAGTCGGATGACTAGCGGAAATAAATGTTCGGGGAAAGTTTGATGAATATTTATCCTATAATGATTAAAATGATACACGCCAGGCTTTGAAACGCTTTGAGCTGTAGTTCGTGGCGTTGTTCCTGTACGAGCCATTAGTATAAATTTATCATACGCAATTCGAATTATCCATTGAGCAGAAATCGTAATATCTGTTTGAGCTGTTTCACTGCTAAGTTGTTTAAAAACTTCACTGTACAGTTTCTCTGAGATAGCTTCATGCTTTCCTTCCATAGCAAACAATTGATCAAGTACTGAGACTTTTAAGTTGAAATTTAAGTGATTAAATTCCGAACGATCAATTTTTATTTTTGAAGGAAGTAATTCTACATAGGTGGAACGATGAATGAAATGATGAGCGCTTCGATGAATTTGATCCATCTCTTCATCATGCCATCTTTTTAATCTCAATAACTGTGAACTCTCAAGTTGCTCATTCTTCTCTATAAAAGGCAATATTCTATTACGAATATCGTTACGTACGTAATCATTCGAAGCATTACTTTTATCCTCAAAGTAAGGGATGTTGTTTGTCGCTTGATAGCGTCGAATCTCATCTTTCGTTGTATCTAATAATGGTCGTGCTAACAAGTAGCCTTGACGTTCTTGAATATCAGCGATCCCCAAACTATTACGCGTTGAGCGTCCTGTAAATAATCTATAGAATATAGTTTCAATTTGATCATCTTGATGATGAGCGGTCAACAATACATCCCCGCCACACGCTTTCATCATGCGATCAAACCATTGATAACGGCCCTCTCTCGCTAATTGTTCAATATGATTATCTTGACGATTATCATTCATATTTAAGTGATGCGTATATAATGCGATATGATGCCGTTTACAATACTCAATGAGAAAAGCTTCTTCCTCATCCGCTTCTTGACGCAACCCGTGATTCACATGTAAACAAGTGAGCTGGCGGTAACTATCTCGTCCTTCATAAAGTAAATAATGAAGCAAACACATACTATCAACACCACATGATACAGCTACTACAACGTGATCTTGTTCAGTCCATAAAGGCGTGTTTACTTTCATCTTTACTTTACCTCCTCTGCGTTCAACTCAACTTAAGAATTCTTTCTTATTACATTTTGAACAAATAAAAAAGATGGTAGAGTATCCAATGACTTTAAATCGGATTCTCAGCCATCCTTAATCATACTCAACTCTTAAATCATTTCAATTATGTCCACTGCAACGTTGAGCTTGAATATAATCTATGGTTTGAGCAGAAGTGCGTCACTTCAAATTTCAAAATTTTAAGCTAGCGTCTCGCGCCTCTACCACCACGTCTAGATTCAGTTTGACGTTTGATTGAAGTTAATTTGTCTTCGCTATCTTTTAAGAAGTTACTTAATTTTTTCTCAAAGTCTACTTCTTTATTATGAGATGATTTATGATGCGGTCTACGACTCTGCTTACGAGGGCGATCTTTAGCCTTTTTAATAGAGAGGCTAATCTTATCATCGTCAGCTATTGAAAGAACTTTAACTTCGACTTCATCGCCTATTGACAGATGATCTTCCACGTTCTCAACATAGTTATCCGCTACTTCACTTATATGTACTAAGCCACTCTTTCCTTCGGGCAATTCAACAAACGCACCAAATTTTTTAATTCCAGTGACTTTACCTTTAAGCTTGTTTCCTACTTCGATTGACATATTTAATATAAATCCTCCTGGTATGATTTCAACTTAACACTATTATATGCTCGTTGAGTTGATTTAACAATGGTATAATGAATCAAAAAATTGATTTTTTCCTATATACAATGCTTTAGAGGGCCAATCAATTTTCTTTAACTTTATCTTCTTTAGAACCCTTATCTTCCGAACCAGACTTATCGTTAGGCAATTTGAATATTACTTCACCATCATTGCTTAAGTAATAATCGTCACGAGCAACTTTTTTAATGTAACTCTTCTGATTTAAGTTATTCAGTTTCTCTTTTAAAGCGAGCTCTTCATCTTGCTGTTTTTGGTACTTTTGTTCTTTTTGCTGGCGAATATGTGCATCATGAGTATTCTGGTGTTTCTGTCCGGCAATCATGATGCACAAGACAATAATAACGAGTAGCAACAAGCCTCCTATGAGAGTTATACGACGGCGCACAACGCGTTTTTTGGCTTGAATTCGTTGTTTCTTCTTATTCTCGTCAGAGGTGTAACGATTGCCTATGCCTTGTACTTTTTTACTCATGCCTAGCCCCTCTTCCTTATGATTCGCTCACTTTTTCTTCCTTTATAACCTCATACATACCTTTTGCATTTTCTTTGTTCGCATGCTCATTTAAACCTTTCACTTTAACAGTAACTACTTTTTGACCGAAGCGCACGATGAGTTCATCTTCCTCTTTAACTTCTGATCCCGGTTTAGCTACATTTCCATTAATCATTATACGACCTTGACTACTCATTTCTTTAGCTAATGTGCGACGTTTAACTAAACGTGACACTTTCAAATACTTATCTAATCTCATCCATCATTTCCTCCTCTCGTGAGATACTCTTTTAACTCCGCTTCACTTAATACTTTATTTTTGGTATCATCATACAATTTCAAGAAGTGCTCTGCAAATACTTTTTCAAACTTAACTCTGTCTTTTTTACCTTCTTTACTTTTAGCAGTTGCCCATATTTCTTTTAAATCTTCTTCATTTTGTGCCTGTGCATCACCGAAGATATGAGGGTGACGACGAATCATCTTATCATTTAGAGAAGCAATGACTTCATCAATGTCGAAATACCCCTCTTTCTTACCAATACTTGAATGAAGTAGGACTTGCAACATAATATCACCGAGCTCTTCTATTATATGCCAGTCATCTTCGTTATCAATCGCCTCAAAGAGCTCAAATGATTCTTCAAGTAAATAACGTTTTAAAGTATCGTGCGTCTGTTTCTTATCCCACGGGCACCCTTTCTCATCATCAACTAGCAAGTCTATAATCTCCGTAGCGTAAGTGAAATCACTATAGTAGGCTTTATCTTCTTCAACCTTAGGGAGGAAGACGCTAGTTAAATTAGTAAAGTAACTACTGTGAAAATCAAGCTCGTATAGCGGCACCTCGTAAACATTCGCGCCCTTCGATTGAGCACCCTCTACTATACTAACGCAATGATCATCCGGATAGCGTTCCATCAGCGTGAGCTTGAGATCGGAAGCGATGAGATCACTGTAGACTTGAGTGATGACTGTATGATTGCGTATATTAAGTTGTGCGGCAGTTAAATCTGTTGCATCAAGTAAACTAAACCCATCATTCGGATCAATATTTACAGCTTGGAAGACGTCATCGATAAAGCTCTTACCCCCGAGCACTTGAACTTCTAATTGTTCATCTTCTTTCGCTTCCTCTAGTAAAAGTTGGGTTGTAGTTTCAGCAACCCGTGGATGTCCGGGGACTGCATAGACGATAGCTTTGTCTTCACTTAATTCAATCAATCGCTGCACTATTTCTCGATAAACATGCTCAAATTGATCATGTCTTTCATAGACTTCATCAAACCCTTTGATTTCAATCTCAGATTTCAATTCTTGAATAATGGGATGATGTATCGTGCGAGCATATACGAGAGATTGCTTTATCAGGAAGCGATATAGCCCTAAAGGCAGTTCATCTATACTATAATTACCGAGACCTACGATTGAAATTTTGTGCATGAATTAACGTCTTCCTCTCTTCATATTTATAATTTTATCACCTAATGGCAGATGTTTAATTTCTTTATAAGATAATATCTTCAACTTCACTACTGTGATAACAACTATTACTATGCCAATAATGGCACTAATCAGCAGAGTCACTAAACCGCTGATCCGCCCGTGAATAGGCAGTAAGAACATAAGGCATTGCACAACTACCGTCATAATAAGCATAGCAACCCCTAACTTTAGAGTAAACCGACGCATAGAATTCAAATTGTATAGCTGGCGCACTTTGAAGTGTAAGATACAAGCGAACAATAATAGTGAAGCGACAGTACTCACACTAGTTCCGAGTATGTGCATGAATGGAATGAGAGTGATATTAAGCACAACTTTACATGCCAAACCTGTAGCTAAACCACTAACAATACGTCGTTCACAGTGCATAACTTGTAAGAGTGCAATATACATCATGATAAGAGAGACAAAGATCACTGTAAGCATATACACACTCAACGTTAATGCCAAATTGTTATTTTCAAAAAAGACGATGTTTAGCGACGGTAGTAAATTGATAAGACCTATGCCAGCCGCAGTGCTTATGACGACCGTGACTTTGAGCGAAGCGTTCGTATAACGGCTAATGAGATATTGTTCCTTATTGCGTACAGCCTTCGCGAGCAGCGGTATAAGCACGAAACTGAACGAGGTAGTTATGATAAGACCTACCTGTATAAAGGACGCGCCCCGATCATAAGTGCCTTTCTGAGTAATCGCTTGATTGAAACTCAAACCTGCCACTTTTAAGGTGTGAATCACTGTGAAGCTATCGACTATTTGCCAAAGTAAGACAATCAATTGGCTAATGGCAAATATAACGATAGCTAAGAAGAATTGTTTCCAATCGATATCATCGCTCTCTTTATCCCATGTTAATTTAAAAGGGCGATGCGCCGCTAGGAATAGGCTAGCCCCAAGACCTCCTAACGCTGAACCCCCGATGGATAACGCACCCGCAAGATATATATTCCATCCCTTAAACACGAACATACCGATAGCAACGAATATAATTATCACTCGAATGAGCTGCTCTATAACTTGAGAAATTGCAGGTGGTGTCATGTTTTCATGAGCTTGGTAGTAACCGCGTAACACACCTAATACCCCTACGAATAAAAAGCTTGTACTCGCCACTCTTATAATAGGTGCGAGGTGCTCATCTCCCATAAGTTTAGCTATCCAAGGTGCTCCGGCTAAACATACCACAAAAATACTGAGGCTCATCCATTGAAGGCAAACCAGTATTTTAGTGTACTTCACGGCGGATGCATCAGCATTTAACGTTTGGGTTAACGCGCTAGGAACGGCTGTCGCAGAGAGTATCGCACCTAAGGCAAGTAAAGGGTACACTTGTTGATATGCATAAAGCCCTGAATCTCCTAATACATTTTGATAAGGCACGCGATATAACGCACTTAATATCTTAACGATGATTAAGGCGGCCGTTAAGATCACTACGCCATTAAAAGCTGACTGTGACTCACTCTTCATCCGCATGAACCATACTTTCCTCCACAGATTTCACTAAGAATTTAAGATTGTCGAGCATTGTAGCGCTCTTCGTTAAACTCACTTTTAACTGGCCTTCTTTAACGCCTAACTTCATCGCTCGACCCAATGGTTGGGTATCTTTAAACAGTTGCTCACCATTGACTTCACTTGTCCCTTTTTCTGAGAGCAAGATTTCTACCGCTTTACCTTGATCTTTGATGGAGGTAATCCCAGCCTGCAACGCATATATCTTAATTTCCATAATGTCTAATAGACGTGAGACCTCTTGCGGATATTCATTAAAGCGGTCGATGAGTTCATCTTTCACATCCATGAGTTGCTCATGTGAATCTAACTGACGTAAGCGCTTGTAAATCTCTATCTTAGCTTGCTCATTTGGTATATATTCTGCCGGAAGATACGCATCAACATTTAAGTCTATTTCAACTTCAGGTGCTTCTGCTTTATCTTCCTTAATACCACGTTTTTCATTGACGGCTTCTTCTAGCATCTGTGAGTATAGATCGAATCCAACTGAGTCAATGAATCCACTTTGCTGTTTGCCTAAAAGATTTCCAGCTCCGCGAATGTTCAAATCGCGCATAGCAATTTTAAACCCTGAACCAAGTTCTGTGAATTCTTTGATCGCTTGTAATCGGTCTTCAGCTGTTTCAGTGAGTACTTTATTCATAGGGTGTAAAAAGTAGGCATAACCGATTCTACTAGAACGACCTACGCGACCACGTAACTGGTAAAGTTGGCTTAAGCCGAATCGATCTGCATTTTCAATAATGAGCGTGTTGGCATTAGGCACATCCACGCCTGTTTCAATAATTGTGGTCGTCACTAAAATATCAAACTCATGGTTGATAAATCCTAGCATCGTCTCTTCTAAATCGCGTTCAGTCATTTGACCATGAGCGACTCCGATATTGGCATCAGGCAGAAGCATTTGTAACTGTTCACGTTTTTCATAAATTGATTGCACTTGGTTGTATAAATAGAATACTTGCCCATCTCTAGACAATTCTCTTTCTAAAGCTTCTTTGATGAAGTTTGAGTTTTGCTCAACGACATAAGTTTGAACTGGGAAGCGGTTCTCTGGTGGTGTTTCAATTACCGACAGATCACGTACTCCTAACATGCTCATATGCAAGGTCCGCGGAATAGGCGTAGCAGTAAGTGTTAAGACATCTACGTTAGTCTTCAATTGTTTAATCTTCTCTTTGTGACGCACACCAAAACGCTGTTCCTCATCCACTACTAGTAAACCTAGGTCTTTATATTCTATCGATTTGCCGAGGAGCTTATGCGTGCCGACTACGATATCCACGTAGCCTGATTTAAGTCCATCTTTTGTTTCTTTAATTTCCTTAGAGGTTCTAAAGCGACTCATAAGTTGAATTTCAACAGGGAAGTCTTGCATGCGCTCAATGAGTGTCTCGTAATGTTGTTGCGCAAGAATAGTGGTCGGGACGAGAAAGGCCACTTGTTTCCCTTCCATTACTGCTTTAAAAGCTGCTCTAACTGCTACTTCTGTCTTACCGTAACCTACATCGCCACATAACAGTCGATCCATTGGCTTTGTTTTTTCCATATCACCTTTAATTTCTTCAATGGATTTCGCTTGGTCAGGAGTGAGCTCAAAGGGAAAGTCAAGTTCGAAATCGTGTTGTTCAGGTGTATCTTCTCCAAACTGATGCCCCTCTGCCATTTCGCGTTCTTTATATAATTCGATGAGCTCATCAGCAATGTCCTCAACGCTTTGTTGAACTTTCGCTTTCGTCTTCTTCCATTCTGAACCACCCAGTTTATTTAAGCGCGGAGACTTATCTTCAGAAGCTACATATTTCTGGACTTGATCCATTTGATCAACAGGCACGAACAGTTGATCCGTCCCTTTGTATTGTAGCTTAATATAATCCTTATGGATCCCGTTAACTTCTAGCGTTTCAACACCTAGATATCTTCCTACACCGTGATGGACGTGCACGATGTAGTCGCCTACTTTCAGATCTTGATAAGATTTAATCTTTTCAGCATTTGAGATCGTCTTCGTACGTTTCCGTTTCTTTCTCTGTGGTGTCTTAAACAGTTCCCGTTCAGTCACAATTGTCAGTTGCATATAAGGGAGTTCAAAGCCTTCTGAGAGGCTCCCTTGCGTAATGACAGCTTGCCCGCCTTCTATCTCGTTACCAACCGAATCCACAAAGGTAGGGATATGCATTTCATTTAACATTGATTGGAGCCTTTCTTTCTTAGACTCTGTTTCAACAAGTACAATGACGGTGTAGTCATTTTGAACATAGCGTTGGAACTCTGAACGCATAATATCGTATTGACCGTAAAATTGTTGAACCGGTTTACAAGAAAACTTAATTAAATGCTCTATCTTAGCAGTCATTGACGAAGTAAATAATGTGAAGTAAGTGATGGGATAACCATCCAACAAGTACTCAAAATTATCATCGTATAAAAACTTCTGGCCGATGAAGCCCTTACCACTCTCAATGAGCCCTGACATGAAGTCATCTGTTTCTAGCGTTAAGGTTTCCTCAGTTTCTTTCACTCGGTTAAACTCATCCACAGTAATGATCGCGTTGTTTTTGACATAGTCCATTAACGTAGCCGGGTTATCATACATAAATGAGACGAGACGTCGCAGAACTTGATGATCAAAGAAATCAGACTCAAATAATTCGAAGCTCTCTAGCGTCTCTTTCAAATCATTCCGAACGGACTTATCGATCTTAGGGCGTGTACGCTCATATGCTGCTTTAGCATTAGCCTTCATATGTTTGAGCACATCGGGTGTAATAATATAATCGCTTGCGGTAGTGATATGTACCGTTTCTAAATTCTCATTAGAACGCTGAGTCTCAACATCAAAATCTCGTATTGAATCCACCTCAGTATCAAATAATTCGATACGGACTGGATTTCCAATTAACGGATAAATATCAATGATACCCCCGCGAAGTGAGAATTCTCCGATATGGGACACTACGCTCTCTCTACGGTAACCCATATTGACAAGCTTATTGAGGAAGTCATCTACATCAATATCCTCACCAACAGATAATTCAATTTGATGACCTTTCCACAATTCAACGGGTGTAAGCCATTTTTTCAACCCATTTAAAGGCACGATAAATAACCCTCTTCGCTCTTGAGCAAGTGCTGTTAAAGTACGAACACGCTCACTCATGAACTCAGGGCTTTGAGTTGAAAACTCTTCAGTCATAATATCTTGCATAGGATATTTGTATAGTTCTGTAGATTCCACAAATTGAAGTAAATCTTGCTCGAGTCTTTCAGCTTGATATAAATTGCTGGTAACTACTACCATCTGTTCATGGCTATTGAGAAACTTCAAAGCAATAATAGCCGCTTTTGCCGATGCAGATAAACCCGATACAAGCACATTACTCTTACCAAATACATCATCTAATTCTTGATAACGCTTATCTTTCTGTATATAGTTCGTTATTAAAGATTTCAATTGACCTCACCATTATATTTATTCATTACATTTTCGAAACGATTAGCTTCTATAAACGATTCAACCGCTTTAGCTGAATGTTCGATTACTTTATCCATCGTTTGCATTTCAGCTTGTGAAAATTTCTGTAGGACATAATCAGGCACCGACATACCTTGCGTCGGTCTGCCAACGCCAATGCGAATACGCTTAAATTGATCTGTACCAATCATTTTGATGATTGATTTCATACCATTATGACCCCCAGCACTTCCTTTTTGACGCAAGCGCACTTGACCTTGAGGTAGATCTAAATCATCGTATAGTACTAAAAGCTCATCTATTTCAATATTATAATAATTCATCAATGGGGCCACCGCTTCTCCTGATAAATTCATCATCGTTAGCGGTTCGACAAACATGACTTTCTCACCGTTTACACGTTCAATAGTGTAAGCAGCTTTGAATTTCTGTTTGTCTAATTTAAGGTGGTTTCGTTCAATAAGGTAATCGATAACTTCGAATCCTATGTTGTGTCTAGTTAGCTCGAATCGTTTACCTACATTACCGAGACCGACAATACATTTCATCGTGTTCCCTCCAGGCGTTCGAATTTCAAAGAAGCTTAATTCCTTTAGCATTCTTATTTATCATAACATAACTTCTAAATCTAAGTCGTTAATTGCTTATAAGTAAAAAGATGAAATTGAAGCAGCGCTGAACCTTCTCCCTCACAGGTCTAGCACAAACGACCGCTTCAACTTCATCTGTTAAAGTGAATGATGATATTTCTACTATAAACGAATTAATGACGTCAATCTTGAACTTTGTGTTCTTGATGATGCTTTTTAGTTCCGTCAATATGATCTTGGATATGTTGAGAAAGGATGACCCAACCTCTCCAACCAATATGCACAGTATCGCTCATCACATAAGGCGTATAGTCTTCAGATCTCATATCATAGATGCTGGCACGTGGGTTTTTCTTTTTAATAATACGATCGATCTTATCATAAACTCTATACCGTTTATCTTTAGGCATATGGATGTGATCGTACCATTTCCCATTCACTGGCAAGACTACATATTGTACATCTGCGCCAGAAGCATCTAATAATTCTGTCAGGATCTTCAAGTCTTTAAATTCAGGCGAATTGAGCTTGAATTCATGATTACGTGAAATGTAACGTTTATGTTTCTTTAACAATTTCCAGTACGGATCTTTGATACCGTATTCATTTGATTTACTGTGCTGCTTACCGTAACGAATCGCTTTCTTCTCAAGCGGTTCAAGCGCTCTATTTTTTCTTGATTGTTTAGCTACGCGTTTAGACAACGGTGACCGCTTCACCGGCTTAAATGCTTTGATTCTTTCTATTTTTTGTAAGCTATCAGCTTGCCAAGGATTAACAAAATGTCCTGACGTGTCACCTTTTACGTATCCCTTTAAGAACGCATTATCTTTATTATCTTTGAAGTCTAATAACCGACGAGCTAAACGTTTCTTTACAGTCATAGGAATATCTTCATTCTCAAAGATTTCATTGATCTGTAACTTAGAAACGCGTCCTTGGTAATTGCTTTCACTCATCCCTGTTTTTGAAAACCATTGCGGCGAGATGAGTACAGTCATCTTCTTCCCTTTTAAATTGGAGTATTGGGAACCAAGCGCTAGGGTTTGAAGTAAACCTGTAGAACCACCTTTCCCGACGTAAAACATATTTTGATTGTTCTTTTTAAGTAACATCGCCGGTTGGAAAGGATCATTCTTGTTTAATTCACTGGACCCATAAATAGGATAGAAGTTCTTATTACGCATCATTGCACTCTGAATATCTGTACCTTTAAGCACATGATCAGTCAGTGAGACGCTTTCTTTCTCTAGCTTAGATGTAGTCCAATGTTGCTTATACCATTGGGCGGGCGTTAAGAGAAACCCAATAAACACTATTGCACTTACAACTAAAGCTATTATTGCAGGGTATTTCTTCATCTTAAATCATTTAATACATTAACTATTTTATTAGGAGTTGCCCATTCATCACGATCAAAGTCCATGACAGATACTTCAATACCCAATTGATTTTGAATCTCTAATAGCAGACCTACCGTTTGCATAGAATCGATGATGCCTTCTTCAAAGATTTCAATATCTGGTTGCTCTTTCACTATATCGTCTTCTGCTACTTCGGCTAATATATCTAATACTTGTTCTCTAAATTCCATATACGTACTCCTTTATGTTAATTAAATAATTTTCCTGAAAAGATTAAGAATCCAAATGCTACAAAGTGGAATGTAATCACTATACTCAAGACGTTAAAGACAGGATGTTTCAACTTGCCAAAGCGTTTCTTACGCCACTTTTCATAATAACTATAAAGAATGAACAAGACTCCGTGATATAACCCATAGATAATGTAAAATGATTCGAGTCCATGCCAAATTCCCATAATACCAAAGTTGATAAGGAAGCCGAGATTAGAGATGTTCAAAGGCTTCTTCATTATTTTATTTTTAGTCATATAGAACACGAGACGCATGTACACGCAATCACGGAACCAGAAAGAAAGACTCATGTGCCAACGATTCCAGAAGTCTTTAATATTCTTTGCTTTAAATGGTTGGTTGAAGTTCATCGGTGTCTCAATACCGTAGACGTAACTTAAAGCTACAGCAAACAAACTGTAACCAGCAAAGTCAAAGAATAGATAGAAACTGTAGGCATACATATATCCTAAGTAATCTAAGAATGAATTCAAATGATGCAACTGTAACGGAACAATCGCATAACTATGAATTAAATGCGCGACAATATATTTATATAAGAAGCCGAGCATAATATAATGTACTGCTTTTTCAAGCAAGGTGCGATACTTGTGACGATCTAGCCCTTTATCATCGTCTTTAACAAAACGTTTATAGCGGTCAATCGGACCAGATGAAATGGTTGGGAAGAAAGTAATAAATTGCACCAATTTAAAAATTGATACTTCTTTAATCGAACCATCGCGTAATTCCATAATGAGCTGAACGCTTTTAAACATTACATATGAAATACCTAAGAAGCCAAACAATTCGACGATTCGCGAACTATGCATGTGCAATTGACCGTGGCCCAACCAAGAACTTTGTAAGATCTTAACAGCGGCAAGCGGAAGGATTGAGAGCACGAAAGATGCGACATACAAAGATGTAGCATTTGAATATACTCGCACTTTTTCATATCCCTTAATAACGATAACTTGCCAAATAATATAGAGAATAAAGCTAAAGAGTTGATAGCTTAAATATTCATTGCCAAATAAATTGTGTTTGTGATCAGAGAATATGAGTACAATCATAACTGCTGTACTTATAAAGTTATAAATCTTAGAGCGTTTGCCGAATAACCCCATAATAATAATAGGAGCTAGTACTATCAACGCTATGAGAAAGAAATGAAAGTTACCATACGGTGTCATGAGCCATATACCTCATTTATTTTTTTACGATCTAATTTACCATTATGCGTGAGCGGTAATTGATCTACAAACACAAACTTCTTAGGAATCATATACTCTGGCAGAATATGTTTAAGTTCAGCTTTCATATCATGTGTCGTCTGAGCTTCATCTTCAATTTGATGGGTAGTCATGGTTACGCCAAGTAGATGCGCCACTTTCCCTCTTCTGTAGACTGGCACTACTATAGCTTCTCGAACGTGATCTAATTGCTTTAACTTAGCTTCGATTTCCTCAAGTTCCATCCGATAACCATTGTACTTAATCTGATTATCTACGCGTCCTTGAATGTACCACTGTCCCTCACGGTATTGTGCACTATCACCAGAATAATAAGCACGTTGACCCTCGTTATCAAAGAAGACCTTCTCAGTTCGCTCTGGATCTTTGAGATAACCAGCACTTACACTATTACCAGTTATTACTAATTCATTGTCGTCTGTTAGGCTCAAAGAAGTGCCTTTACGAGGAGCACCTACAGGGATTACCTTTTCTTTACTTAAAAGCGCTTCAGTAACTTGGATACTAGTCACTGCTACAGTTGCTTCTGTTGGTCCATACGTATTGTATACTTTGGCATTAGGAAATTTCTTCAATAACATAGATGCCGTCTTATGTCCTAGAATCTCTCCGCAGAATAAGAACGTTCCCATAGAAGGTTGGGAACCTGCGTCGAATTCAGGTAGCATCAAGCACAGTTCCATAAATGAAGGTGTAGAAACCCATACATGAATAGGTTCTCGAGCAAATAATTCATGGAGTAACATAGGCTTGTTTATCATTTTTTTATCTACTAGTTGCAATGTCCCTCCTGAGAGGATGCTAGGATAAATAGCCATCACTGAAAGGTCAAAAGAGAGTGGCGCTTGATTCAACCAGTGCTGTCCTAGTTGGTTATCATTTAACTCTACCACCCAATTTGCAAACTCCACTAAGCTATCGTAATAGATTTGCACTCCTTTAGGTTCTCCAGTTGAACCAGAAGTAAATATCGTGTAAGCGATGGAATCATCTTGAATCTGAGGCTCTTGCTCTTTATATGTATTTGTTGCTTTCAAATCTTCAATGTTTAGTATCGTTACGCCTTCAACAGCTAGTTCTTCACTTGAAGTATTAAATATGACATCAGGGTCTACCTTTTTAATAATAGTTTGAACGCGCTGTTCAGGAATAGAAGTGTCGATCGGCACATAACCGCATCCTGCTTTCAAAGCTCCAAACATTCCAGCAATCATGTAAGGAGACATGTGACCGTATAGGATGATCGGTTTAGTAGTATGTCTTATCATGTGAGCTAAAAGACTTGAAGATGTTTCCAACTCTCCATAAGTCATCGTTTCGTCTTCATGTTGCACAGCATGCGTTTCACCTCGAGATTCACTATGCTGCTTTAGCATTTGTAAAATATCTTTCATGACATATTCTCCTTGAGGTTTATTAGAATTCGTTATAAATAAATGTGTTTTCAGCTTGGCCTGAACCATATATCAAATACAAGACTACCATGATGACAAGATAGAAAATTGTTAGTAACGCAACCTTTAAATAGGGATTTTGTATCTTACTCATTTCGACTTCCTTTACCTTTACTAGATTAAAAATTTACACACTTATAAATCTTATTATACTGTAATCTATAAATGCTATATTGTCAATTTTTTCATTGATAATATTTTTAAGCTCTGAGTAATAAGTTTTTACTTCATCAAAATCATTTTAGATAAGAATTTATTTTTTTAACTATAATGTATAAATGGGTGTATATATTTATACAACTCTAACTCTAATTACTTTTGTTATTTTATGTCTATCAGCTATAAGTACTTTGTTATTTTATTTTAATTTCTAGGAAATATAAGATACGAGGAGAAAAGTGAAGGCATTACGCAGTGGATTGATGTGCGTACACTTCTTATACAGAAGGAGAAGTCGTCCGCTCATAAAAGGATAGATAAAGATGGGAGCGGGACTGAAATCTATTTTGAATAAAAAGATTTCAGTCCCGCTCCCCCATCGTTACCAGCGATAAGTAATGTGCTATTTATACTAGCAGTACAAATTACTCTTCGTCTTTATTGCCATCTTCGTCGTTGTCTTCGTTATCACTTTCACCAACAACTTCTGGTTCTTCAGCTTCTGAATCGCCTTCCATTTCTTCGATTTCTTCTTCAGAAGGTTCTTCAGTTGGTGGTACGACAGTTACGACTGAATCAGTGCCTTCGTTCTCAATAGTGAAGTCACCTTTAGTTCTAAGATCCTCTACTGAAATAGAGTCATTAATATTCAATTCAGAAATATCAACTTCAATGTACTCTGGAATATTTTCTGGAGTAGCTGTAACCTCTAAGTCGAATAGCGGTTGTTCAACTACGCCGCCTTCTTTAGCGCCAACAGCTTCACCAGTTAAGTGTACAGGTACTTCAACCGTACGTTCTTCACTCATATTGATCGCTAAGAAGTCAATGTGAGTGATTTTGTTTTTAAGAGGATCGAATTGATAGTCAGCCACCATGACTTTGATTGATTTAGAACCTACGCCTAAATCGATAACACCGTTACGGCCAACTTCACGAATAACTTTGATGAATTCTACTTCATCAACTTTAACTGAAACGTTCTTAGTACCATAACCATATACAACACTAGGTACTTTACCAGCATTTCTTAACGCTTTTAATTCTGAACGCGTTTGTTTCCCTTGACGGATGATTGACTTTAATGAAGCCATCTCTATTTCCACCTTTCAATTTGCTCTCTTTAGAGCTCCTCACTTGCCCATCAACGTCTCGTTGCTTGCAAGTGTTTATTTGTCCGCAAAATCACGAACGAATTTATTATACACGTTCAAAAATGATTAGTCAAATAGCACACTGACAGATTCACGCTCGTAGACGCGCACAATAGCTTGTCCTAATAATTCTGCTACAGATAAACGTTTCGTGTTGTCAGGTTTACGCGATTCATCAAGATTGATGGAATTTGTTACCACGAGTTCTTTTATTGCTGAGTTCTCAATGCGCTCCTTCGCTGGACCAGAGAGCACAGGGTGAGTACAACAAGCGTATACTTCCTTTGCCCCTTTATCTTTTAGAGCTTGCGCTGCTAGCGTGATCGTACCAGCTGTATCGATAATATCATCGATGATAATTGCAGTGCGTCCTTCAATTTCACCCACGATGTTCATCACTTCAGCTACGTTAGGTTTAGGACGTCTTTTGTCAATGATCGCTATAGGCGTTTTCAAGATGTCTGCAAGTTTACGCGCACGTGTCACACCGCCATGGTCTGGCGAAACCACTACACATTCTTCTGGATCGATATCCGTTTCATTTTGGAAATAATCAGCTAGGATAGGTACGCCCATTAAGTGGTCGATTGGGATATCAAAGAAACCTTGTATTTGAGGCGCGTGTAGATCAAGAGCAATCATGCGATCTGCTCCAGCAGTTTCAATCAAGTTAGCCACTAATTTCGCAGTAATAGGTTCACGACTACGCGCTTTTCTATCCTGACGTGCGTAACCGTAGTAAGGTACTACAATGTTAATTGTCGCAGCTGAAGCACGTTTACATGCGTCTATCATAATGAGTAGTTCCATTAAATGTAAGTTAACAGGATATGATGTAGGTTGGATAATGAACACATCACAACCACGAATACTTTCTTCTATATTGATTTGAATTTCACCATCACTAAAACGTTTGACTGAACATTTACCTAATTCAATACCTACCTTGTCAGCAACCTCCTGTGCCAGTGGTTCATTCCCCTTCAAAGAAAAGATTTTAAGAGATGAATTCTTATATTCATTGTTTAACATTTAGAGTCCTCCAATTAGTTTGTTCACTTCTTGTTATTCTTTGCGAAAGTTAAAGGTCATTTCTCAATATAAAAGATGGTAGTCTCATACCCTCTGAAGTCTCTCTGCGCTTTACAGGATCTGATTCAATTTCTACCACGCTAATCACGTTGAAATAAAGCTTTCAATTCTTACGCAGTTTAAGTTATATATACTATACCCAAATGTAAGCAAACGCTTACATATATCATATTATTATTCTCTAATATATTCACTTACACTACAAGTTATTTTTTAAAATACCCTTCTTTAGTAGTTTGTCTAGACCGTGCTAGTGCAAGGCTGTTATCGGCAACGTCATCTGTAATAGTTGAACCAGCACCTGTAGTCACTCGATCACCTAACGTCAGCGGAGCGATAAGATTAGTATTACAGCCAATAAATGATTCTTTGCCTATAATTGTCTTAAATTTATTCTTACCATCGTAGTTTACAGTAATAGAACCGCATCCTATATTAGTGCGTTCGCCAATCACAGCGTCGCCAATATAACTTAAGTGTGGCAATTTAGCTCCAGCTCTCACTTCAGATTTCTTAACTTCAACAAAGTTTCCAACTTTAACATGCTCTCCGATATGAGATGCTGGACGCAGTTGAGCAAATGGGCCTATCTTTGCGTTATCCTGCACGGTTGCCTCATCTATGACAGACTGTTTAATAGAGACATTAGAACCAATTCGACTATTTGATACCTCTGAGTACTGCCCTATGACTGTATCTTCACCAACCACAGTCTTCCCAGATAACTTCACGCCCGGTTCAATAACAGAATCCACTCCAATTTCTACATCAGACTCAATGTATGTATTTTCTGGATCGATAATAGTGACACCATTTCTCATATGCGCTTCGTTAATTCGTACTCGTAAAGCTTTCGCTGCTTGACTCAACATTACACGATCATTTACACCCATTATTTCGTCGAAGTCGTTAGTGTGATAGATTTCCACTATCCCATTATCTTCTAAGATAAGTGACAACACATCAGGTAAATAGTATTCTCCTTGAGCATTATCATTTTTCACTTGAGTCAGTTTATTAAATAAAGTTTCGTTGTCAAAAGCGAAGATACCTGAACTTATTTCCGTAATGGCTTTTTCAGCTTCATCGGCGTCTTTTTGCTCTACTATATTCACTAAACGCCCTGCTTCGTCTTTAACGATTCTTCCATAACCATAAGGATTAGGTGCTGTAGCTGTAAGAACTGTCGCTTGTGCACGGTGAGCTTCGTGGTGCTCTAATAATGATTTGAATGTATCTGCTGTCACGAGAGGCGTGTCTCCACAAACCACTAATGTTGTACCTTGTTTGTCTGCAAAATGTTCTTCAGCCATCTTAACGGCATGCGCGGTACCAAGTTGTTCTTCTTGATAACTATATAATGACTGTTCCCCCAAAGTTTCTTTAACGTTCTCTGCACCATGACCAACAATTGTAACTAATTCCTCTACACCAGATGCATTTACATTATTAACAACATGTTCGATCATTGACTTACCAGCAATTTCATGTAGCACTTTATATTTCTTTGATTTCATACGTGTACCCTTGCCCGCTGCGAGTACGATTGCACGTCTATGCATGAATGCTAACCCTCCATTAAATTTACACTTCTACCTTATTATAATTTAACGCAACACGTAGTTTCAAGGTCGAACCTTTCCCCGCTTTTCAGAGGCGTAACATTCACCTTCTCTGTTCACTCTTTTTAATCACGACTACGTTAATTACCAGCGTTGCTGCTTGAATGAGAAGACCGTTCAAACCTCAGTGATTGAGAATTTGACCTTTAACGCTGTTTGTTCTTCAAAAGAAGTGAGAAAAACATCGGTACCGTTTTAAAAATATTTACCTGTGCAATTACAATTCAGCCAACTATCGGACGATCATTTCATGTTCGATCTTACTTTTTTAGCAACCAGACCGTAGTTACTTTAATTACTAAAATGGAATTACAATTTGTGAGCTAGTATAGAGATTGTTTAATAATTGAGTGATTGTCCATCATCACTCGCTAAAGTCAATCACATAAAAAGGGTCTATACTAAATAGGACTGGCGACCCAACCAGTCCTATTTGACAAAGAGCCCATAAAAAGGCTATCAAACACCTCGTTAGAAGCGTCTGATAGCCAATTCAATCACGTAATTTCACTCGTTACCTTCGCTAAACACAGAGGGTAACATAGTGTTGTTTGTTCAATCTATTTTTAACTTAGCACTTCAGCTTTAACAGCTTAAGCGTCGTTTTCTTCTGCGTCCTCAGACTCTGAGTTCTCATCTGATGTTTTCGCATTTTTATCAGGAATAACTTCATCAGTTTCATCATAAACTTTCATTACTGCATCTTGTATCTCTTGTCTCATATCTGAGTTGATTGGATGTGCGATATCACGAAATTCACCATCGGGTGTTCTCTTGCTTGGCATCGCGACGAAAAGACCTGAGTTGCCTTCAATTACGCGTAAATCATGCACAACAAATGATTCATCTAACGTAACTGAAACAAGTGCTTTCATTCTACCATCTGTTTGTATCTTTCTAAGTCTTACATCTGTCACTTTCATGTAGTGAGCCCCCCTAGTATCTCTTTGTATAGAAGCTTAACAATTTTTAATTAAAATTATATTCCTTAAACTATTTTACTTTAGCAATAAGTTCAATTTCAACTTTAACGTCTTTTGGTAGTCGAGCAACCTCAACACAACTTCTCGCTGGTTGATGATTGTCGAAGTAACTACCGTAAACTTCATTAATTAAGTGAAAATCATCCATATTCGCAATAAAAATAGTTGCTTTAATGACAGATTCTAAATCTGAACCTGCTTCATCAAGAACAACTTTCAAGTTTTCTAATACTTGTTTAGTTTGTACTTTCACATCATCGCTCACAATTTCGCCTTCCACTGTTAATGGAATTTGACCAGATGTGAAAATTAAATTATCTATTTTAGTAGCATGCGAATAAGGACCTAATGCTTCCGGTGCCTTAGAAGTATTTATTAAATTCATGTTGTTATCTCTCCTTTTGTGAAAACTTATCTAGACTATTGCCTTTTTCAACTGTAAATTCTTGGTTGTACTCATCGACGTCCGATAGCCTTACTAAGGAAGTATAATCTTCAATCAATCTTTGTTTTACTTCTTTGGATTCTACAAGTACAGATACCCCTTTTACAGTAGCTTTAAACTCATTCATTAAATTCATTACGCCGTTGATAGAACCACCAGCGCGCATAAAATCATCAACCACTAATACATTTGAACCCTCTGGTAACGTACGCTTAGAAAGCACCATAGTTTCTATCTTACGAGAGGATCCTGAAACGTAGTTAATTGAAACCGTAGACCCTTCAGTCACTTTGTTATCTTTACGGATAACTACCACTGGTAGGTTGAGAGCACTTGCAACTGCATTAGCTAAAGATATCCCTTTCGTAGCGATAGTTACTACTGCATCTAAATCCTCTTCCGCGTATAACGTAGCAATGAGTTTACCTATCTTATTTAACAATGTAGGGTTACCCATTAAATCAGATAAGAACAAGTATCCCCCTGGCAGTAGGCGATCTTTCTCTTGAAGGAGCTCTATAACTTCTTCTATTACCTCACGAGCCTCTTCTTTCCCCATTTCTGGTTTATACATTACACCTCCGCTAGCACCTGCCACTGTCTTAACTACGCCAAGCCCTTCTTTTTGAAACGTATCTCTAATAATTTGAACATCTTCACTAATAGAAGATTTCGCTTGCCTAAATTTCTGTACGAAAAAAGTCAAAGGTACGAGTTCATTCGGATGATTCATTAAATATTGTGTCATATAAACTATACGTTCACTTCTCTTAAACCGCATTTCATTCACCCTTTCTATCCTAACAATCTCACTAAATATACTTCATTACAGCAGCCGTTCACAGCATTATACACTTTCTTCGCCTGTCTTTCCTTTTGAGCTAGGGCAAATACAGTAGGACCACTCCCACTCATCACTGCTCCATCCGCTCCGCTGCGGAGCATGTTTGACTTTATCTTCATAATTTCTTTGTGTTTCGCACCTGAAATTGTCTCTAACCTATTAGACAAATTCTGACACAACTTTAAATAATCATGAGACGCCAGTGCCTTTAAACATTCTTGAGTGTGTACTTGGTAACTTTCTTCTAAATTAAGCGTTTTAAATACATCTGGCGACGAAATACCAAGGTCAGGCTTCGCTACAATCACCCATGCAGATGGTGGTTTGTTTAATGGTTGGATCCGCTCCCCTTTACCTGTACAAAAAGCAGTTTGACCTTGAACACAAAAAGGAACGTCGGTACCGATGCATAAGCCTAACTCACTTAATTCCTCCATTGAACGATTAAGATCAAATAACCTGTTCATCCCTCTTAATGTTGCAGCAGCATCTGAAGAACCGCCTCCTAGCCCTGCGGAGACTGGGATGTCTTTATCCAATGTTATCGTTACGCCTTGTGCCAGGTTATAAGTTTCTGTCATGAGCTTAGCTGCTTTATAAGCTAAATTTTTTTCATCGGTAGGAACATAATTTTGTTCGACCTCTACAACAATCTTCTTATCGTTACGAAGTTCGAAAGATAAATGATCGTTTAAGTCTATTGTGGACATGATCATTTCCACTTCATGATAACCATCTTCTCTTTTGTAGAGGGCGTCCAGTGTGAAATTAATTTTCGCTGGCGCTGTTTCAAAAATCATCTTCCCACCTTCTTTCATTCACGAAACGCTATTAAGACGATTTTAACATAAACTCGTAGTTTACGTTATACTTTATCATTTTAGAATCACTCATTATTAATCTCTTTATAATATATTTTTCAGTTTAGTTATATTCAAACAATTAATGCCATATCGCTCAGGGAAAAGTCTACTTTACGTTAATTCATTTCGGCTCGATACTAAATAGAGCACAAAAAAAGGAGCGGGACAGAAGTTCAATTTGAACAAAAAAGATTTCGTAGTCCCGCCCCGGCAAGGATGACTAGAATTGAAAAAAGCTTGATACAAGCGCGTTTTCAAATCAGTCATCTACTGCCGAGATGTTGAAAGAGGGAGCGGGACAGAAATCTAATTTGAATAAAAAGATTTCGTAGTCCCGCCCCGGCAAAGATGACTAGAATTGAAAAAAGCTTGATACAAGCGCGTTTTCAAATCAGTCATCTACTGCCGAGATGTTGAAGAGGCTGGGATTTATGTCCCAGCCTCTCCCATTTACAATCATTAGTCTTAGGTGATAAAAAGCCTAATTTTGATGATATTTCAATTCTTATATCTAAGCTACACCTTTGATTCTTTAAAGAACATTTTAAAAAATCGACGTAGGTCGATACGAATTTGCACACAATCTTTTAGAACGCATAAGTGCGTCCTTATGAGAGTTAATCAGATTACAACGACGGATAACAGTCTTGTAAAGCAATAACTTTTTGTGATAAAGATTGTTAAAAAGGAGATAGAAAATGCGTATATTCTTATTTATTTTATTTAGTGGTCTTTTTAGTTATATGATAATTACTCGTTCTAGAAAAAAATAAAGCCATTACATATTTTTAATTCATTAGATTTGCTAGAAAATCAGCTATATATGTTTCAGTGAATGCAGCTAAAATAACCAATGGTAAACATATAAATAAATATGTCTTTAATAAATTAAGTAAACTCGTTTTGAAAGAGTAGGTATACTTTTTTTCCTTTCTAAATAAATTGCTTATCTTTTGTGTTAAGGATTTATTTAGCATATAAAGACCACTAACAATTATACAGTAACTCATAACTTCGAAAGTATAATGTGGAATAAATGCGATAAAATGAGTTAAACCTTTATATGTATTAAAATTGATAAAAAAACCAAACATTATACCCGGTACTACTACTGTGGCTATTAAATTCAAAGTATATAAAAAAGGTATGGGTATTAAAGAGAGTATAAACATTTGTATTGGCACAAAAAATCCATTAGTTTTTATAAAACCCCAAACTTTTGTTAATCCATGGGTTTCACTTACTCTCTTGGGAGATTTTAAACTTAATTCTTTTATGAATTCTTGTGTGGGATGAAAGAAAAAAGCAAGGATAATTGTTATTAATAACAAAGTTGTAACTATTATAAAGGTTTTTAATGCTCTTTCGAAATATTTTTGGTCTTTGATATTTAGCATAAATGACTCCTTTTTCATGTTTTTTAAACCGAGTTTTTTCTTATCTTGATACTATATAAAAATAACTCTATTTTAATTATTAAAAGAAATCTTACTTAAAAAAACTAGTAGTATGATTAAATCAATCATTCAATAAACAACTACTGGGGGTCTTTTAATATGTAACATAACACTACAAAATATATAAGTGACGTTCAAGATAATAAATAAGAAATTTCACTTCCACTAAGATTAATTTGTTTTTTCTATGTATAACGAACTTAAAGAATTCGATGCTAACACATTACCTTTTTCTTTTGACGAAATAAATGTAAAGAATAATTTTTAGATTCAGTTATATCTACTGCAATGTTACATTTAGAAACCGGATCTATACTGAATAGGACTGGCTACTTCAACCGGTCCTATTTAGTATAGGCCCTCAGAAATAGGTGACATATAGCCACGCCGACAAAAATCGGAGCGGGACAGAAATCTAATTTGAATAAAAAGATTTCTGTCCCGCTCCCCCTCTTGCCAGAATACCTATTGTAGGAAAATTAAAAAATTTGACTTTATAATAAAAATTACATATTCAAATTTCTTAAAGGCATAGAGGCTTTAAGTTAATACTGCTATAGTAGCTGCTACAACTAATACGCCTATTACGACATCAGATGTAGATCCATTAACTTCTGTTGTTTTACCTCTTCAAATTTCAACTAATAATTTCCTCTTTTTTTTGATTTATGCTTTAAAACATTAGAAAAAATATTAATAGAAATAATTCCCAAGATTATACTTAAAGTAGCAACTATATATATATTAGGATTCTCTGATTGATTGTACGTTATTAAACCTATTGCTATTAAGATCATAATGGAACTTAGTAAAGCAAGATTACTTAATTTCACAAAATCACTCCTCCCTTTATGTAGCTATTAATAATCGGCCAACTATGGCAGCTCCAGCGCCAACTACTACTCCTGCTCCCATAGTCCATCCGTTATTCAAGCTTTTAGTTTGAACTTCTTTGAATTTTTATAAATGTATCATTATAAAGTTATATATAAGTAGGGTAACATATTTAAAATGTAATTAAAGTGTTTTCTTGAAAAAATCCACCTAAATCGTGAAATTATTGCCTTAATTCGTATTACTATCTATTATTTTCATATTAAGTTGTTTGAATCAATTTAATAATTCAGCACACATTCTACTATTACCATATATAGTACTAAAAAGTTATATTACAAAAGCTAACTCGTTACTAACGATAGCTTATCAAGGTACTGATACAATATTTAATTCTCTTTCAGGTATTCTAATATCATTAGTTGGAGTTTTTTTCTATGTATATATATAATTCAATATTATTCGTCATTGCAGCATGTCTTTTTTTTTCTAAAAGTACCTGATTTTTCAAAAGATAACTCATCTCTTACACTGAAGGAATTTTTCCTAGATAGATACGATGGGTTCAGATTTGTCTTTTCTTTTATAATCATCAAATTACTTGTCGGATTTCTTTTGTTAAACTTTGCTTCAGGTATGACATTGGATGTACTGCCAGAATTTTCTTTTAATAAAGGAGGAGAATCTTATTATTATGGTTTATATTTAGCTAGTTTATCAATTGGAGCATTATTAGGAGCATTATCATCAAAATATTTTGATCGTTTTCCTTTAGGAAAATTACATATTTTCATGTTCTTTTTTTAGCTCATTATGTTTTATTTTCACAATATATTCTAATATTACTTTTTCCATATTATTTTTTTCTCTAACTTGGGTGCCTATTGGTATATCTAACGTTTTGCTACTTTCTACAGCTCAGAAAATAATAAGTATTGAAAAAATAGGAAGTGTTTACATTGTAATTAACAGTTTAAGTGTTGCTGTAATGCCTGTAGGTTCTTTATTCTCAGGTATTATATCTAAATATATAAATTCTCATTTAATTATGTTAATATGTGCAATCATATTTTTAGTTGTCTCTATAATATGGTTTACAATTAAAGAGTTAAGAACTCTTCCAAAAACAGAAAAAATAAATTTATAATGTATTCTATATAAAATTTGAAAGGAGACTATAATTATGAAATCGTCAATAGAGGCTCATAATGTTTCTAAAGATTTAGATCATATATGTATATTAGAAAATATGAATTTTCACATACCTAAAAATTCAATCACTCTTATAAAAGGAAGTAATGGTTCAGGAAAAAGTGTAACTTTAAAATTAATTGCACAGTTATATAAAGTAACGAGGGGTTCTATAAATATTAATGGACAAATAAGCTATGCTCCTGATCATTTTCCTGATTATTTAAACTTAACAGTTGAAGAATATTTAATATTTGTCTCAAAATGTTATAGAATGTCATTTAACAATGATAAATTAAGAAAAATGATTAAAGGCTTAAATTTACATAATTTTCTAAATTATAAAATTAAAAATTGCTCTAAAGGAACTCAACAAAAAGTAAACCTCGCACAATGTCTAATAAAAAATGCAGACATTTATATTTTCGATGAACCTTTTGTTGGTTTAGATAACAATTCTATAGATTATTTAATAGATTATTTATCTAATTTGAAACAAACAGCTACCATCGTTCTAAGTTCCCATGAAAGGTATATTAATGAAAGATTAGTAACTGATATAATAAATATAGAAACAAAACTACATACTTCAGTACAAAATCAACGTAAAAATAAAAAAATTATAGTTTTAGATAACTTTTCCAATATTGAACCATCCGAAATTGTCAATAATAGTGACTTTGATTACAATATAATTGAAGAAGACAATAAATTAAAATTAAAAATTTGTGTCCCTTTAACTATAACAAATAAAGTGCTATATGAACTAATTCAAAAAGGGGCAATAATAGACACTGTAAAGAATGAGGAGGATAATGAATGAGTTTTCTTACTTATCAATTCAAAAAATTTTTCCGCTCTTATTCATTTATACCTCCATATGTAACTCATATAGTATGGATTTTCATTTTTTACTATTATAATAATCAAAATATACTATCTAGCTATGCTGCATCTACTATCATTTTATTCTTAATCTCGTCGTGGATAACGGTTACTATTTTTGATTTGGAACTAAATAGTGAAAAACATTTACTCTTTGTACAATTAAATTCCAAACTTAAATTTTTGAATTTGAAAATATTTTTCTCCTTTATTTCTACAACACCATTAATAATTATTTCTATCATCTTTCCTATTATTACATATAGGTTTTCTGAAGCTATGACTTTCCAATACCTCTTCCTAAGCATATACTTACATATTATCGTAGTTATGTTAGGTGTTATTCTCGGAACGTTTAGTCGCATACAAACTATATTGTCTAGAAAGTATAGTTGGTTATTATTAATGCTACTTACTTTACTATCAATTATTAAATTTATATTAGTTAACAATCAACATATTTTAAAATATATTTTAATTATTGTCCCTTCCGTAGGTGGATTTTTAAACTATTTCAATCAACCTATTTCAAAATTATGGAGTTCTGACTTTCTAATCTTTAATATTAGTATAATGGTATATATAGTAATAGCTCTTATTTTAATTAACTTCATATATAAATACTCAGAGTATTATTAATGTGCTCTGTTGAAAATTTGGAAAATAACTAACATAGTGCTAGTTTCATGACATGGTGAAAACCGTAGATTTTACTGGCCTACGGTTCTTTTTTATATAACGTGGACATACACTTTACTTACACTCTTATCTGTCTAATGTCATAACTTTTCCCTTTCTTAACTTAATGAATATAAATCAAGTAGGAGAAGAGCCATTAGTTGACTATTCGTCCTCTCACGCCGCCAAGCATACGGGGCCGTACTTGGTGGCTCAATATGTTGCGTAAGCCAGCTCTGCAAGTTCGACTAAAGGTATTAGTCCCCACTTGTAGAGTTGTTTTGTTGTAAGTGCACTATAAACCTCGTGCGTAGACAATAAGCGTCAGTATTTCTTACGTAATTGTGCTACTCTCAATGCAATCTGTTTATCAAGTCCATATTGGCGCAGCATCTTATATTTTGTTCTTGTTCGTTTCCATCTCTTGAGTAGGAGTTGTCTAATGCGTCGGTTTAACCATGATTGTAATTTCGTTATGAAACCTTTAGTAAACCCTCTCCCAAAGTAGTTTATCCATCCTCGAGTTACTTGATTAATTTCTGTTATAATCTCTTTGAAGGTGCCTGGTCTATTTCGTTTCGTTAGACGTCTTAAGGTGCGTTTTAAATTTTCTTTTGCAGCCGGAGTCGGTCTGAAACGATAAATGCCATCTACTCTGGTCATTAGACAACTCAAGAACGTTAAACGTGTGACAGTACCTACTTTACTCTTTTCCTTATTTACAATAAGTTTAAGGTCTTTCACCGTCAAGTTGTTGCCCATGCCAGGCGAACAAAAGATTAAGCAGCGCAATACTGCTTAACCTCTGGATTTCCATAACCAGGCCTATCTGACAAAGAGCCTAATTTCTTCAGTCTAAGTGCAGTAAATATGACGAATATAAAAAGAGATATATTGGCAATGATTGTACCAACATATCTCTTTTACCTATCCTTTAAATTGCAGCTTGTTTATTTCTAAACCATCGTTCTGAATTCATGAAGTTAGAATAACCCACGACAAGAGCTACTCAACTATGTATATCACTATAACTCTTTATTATACCTTAGTGCGCAACTACTTCTTGATGATTACCTTCTTCGAAAGAAACCTGAACGTTATCAGTGAGAACATCTGTATATGTGTAAGATACGCGCTCAAAATTATGTTTGTCAGGATCAAGTTCAACGATAAAGACAGAAGCGTAAGTCTCTTTTAATACACCTGAACGTTCAATCGTCTTTTTACGCCCTCCATTAGCTTTAAGAACGATACGGTTCCCTAAATGACAATCAAGCGAATTTTTAATATCTCCAATACTCTTTGGCATATTATTCCACCTCACTACAAATTGTATCGTAACATAATTTGTAGCATATTGTCAAATAAACAATTTATTTTATCAACCTTATAAATTATTGTCAATATTTTAAATTTCTAGTTCTGGGAAATTTTTCAACTCTGAATACAGTTGCTCAAATTCGTTTATAGAAAGCGTCTCTCCACGTCTACTGAAGTCGATATTAGCCGCTTCAAGCCAAGCCGCTATTACTTTTTTATGCTTCTTACCATCGACAAATAAGCTCTGATAATTGTTATAGATCGTTTTGCGTCTTTGAGTAAATGCCCCTCTAGTCACTTTAAAGAATGTCTCTTCATCATCTACAGCTACCTCCGGATGAGGTCTTTGCATTAATTTAACTACTATCGACTCGACATTAGGTGGAGGCATAAATACGGTTGTCGGTACGGTCAGGACTTTACTTGTTTCTGTATAGTATTGAGCGACGATGGACAAGGAGCCATATGCTTTCGTTCCCACTTGAGCATTCAGTCGTTCCCCTACTTCTTTTTGCATCATGACTACATAGCCATCTACAGGTAGGGACCGCTGCATTAAATTGAGCAATATCGGCGTGGTGATATAATATGGCAGATTTGCGACCACCATAATACGTTCACAGTGACTCAAATATTCTTGAATATAGTGTGCTATATCAGCCTTTAAGATGTCTTCATTAATGATATTGACATTGGAGTAAGCACTTAAACTATCGTTTAATATTGGGATTAAACGCTGATCAATTTCAAAAGCCATCACTCTCTGAGCCCTTTTGGCAAGTTGTTCTGTTAATGATCCCATACCAGGGCCAATCTCAATCACACCTGTAGTGGCATCAATTTCACTTGCGTCTATTATTTTCTGAATGATATTGACGTCTACTAGGAAGTTCTGACCTAAACTTTTTTTAAAGTTAAAACCATATTTATTCAGTAACTCTCGTGTTCGACTAGGCGTCGCGATATCTTTGTTCTCCATAGTTGCTATTCACTCCCTTCTTCTAATGCTTTACGCACATCTTCTTCTGTATAACCAAACGCATTTAACTTTTTCAACAATTGCTTACCATTTGAATGGCCGATATGTAACCGGCTTCCTAATAAATCTCGACGTCGACGCGCATCCTTCCCTATGATTAAGCCTAAATCGATAAGTGTTGCTTTACTTATCGTTTCATGCCCCTCTTCGTAAGGGCTGCTCACATGGGTTAGAGCCTCTCGAATCGCTTCGAGTCCAGCATGTTCTACCCCAATCTTACCTTGTTTGTTCTTAGACAATTTCCGGTCTATATAGGCATGCTTAACACCATCGACATGTTCTGCAATAGTGTTCCTTATCTTATCACCCGGGAAATCCGGATCTGTAAATACAATCACGCCGCGGGCACGCTGCGCTTCTCTTATGATGTCTAAAGTCATAGTATCTATCGCGCTACCATTTGTTTCAATCGTATCGCAATCAACTGCTTGTTGAACGCGCATGGTATCATCTCTACCTTCGACCACAATAAACTCTTTAATCTTCAAATCTAGGACATCCTTTTACTTATATATTCAATGAGCGCTATCATTCAATATCCGATAAATAAATGTAGCAAGTGTTAGTGAAAGCGATATTGCTCTAAACAAGTATTCAACACCTCTATGTAGTAGCCATGTTGAGAAACACAGTTAGCTCCAACTCTTCTACTTGAGTTTTCCTTGAAGAGACTGGGACATAATGTAATGTCTCAGCTTCTTTCAGCATCTTGGCAGTAGATGACTGATTTGAAAATGCGCTTGTATCAAGCTTTTTTCAATTCTAGTCATCTTTGCCGGGGCGGGACTACGAAATCTTTTTATTCAAATTAGATTTCTGTCCCACTCCCATTATATAATTTCTTATTTTTCTTTTTAACAACCTATAAAAAGGGCGTCGGTATAACACCAATCGTTCTTACTATTAAAGTTTCACAAGCAAACTTCAATACAACGTAGACCCATTGGTTAACACCGACACCCATATTTCAACTATGAGTTTAAATTAAATAAACGTTCTGCATTTTGAGTTGTTTGACGACAAACTTCTTCATAACTCACATTCTTTAACTCTGCGATCTTCTCTGCCACAAGTGTTACTCGAGCCGGTTCATTACGTTTTCCACGATAAGGATGAGGAGAAAGGAACGGTGCATCTGTTTCCACAAGCAAACGATCAAATGGTACATGTTCGGCTACTTCTTTAGGTTGCTTCGCATTTTTAAACGTCACTGGCCCGCCTAATGAGACGTAGAAGCCTAACTTGTTTATAACTACATCAGCAATTTCAGGCGAAGCACTAAAGCTATGCATGATACCGCCTACTTCTTCTGCATGCTCCTCTAATAAGATATCTACACAGTCTTGAGTAGCTTCCCGATTGTGAATGATGATTGGCAAGTTAACTCGTTTAGCTAAAGCGATTTGTTTTCTTAATAAATCTTGTTGCACGTCTTTAGGGGACTTATCCCAGTGATAGTCTAATCCTGTTTCTCCAATACCTATAACTTTAGGATGAGAGGCTAAGTTCTCTATCCACTCTAGACGTTCCTCGGTACAATCAATTGCATCGACAGGGTGCCATCCAATAATAGCGTATAAGAATTCGTATTGATCAATCAATTCCATCGCTCTTTCAATAGTTGGAGTATCAAACCCTACGACAAACATACGGTCCACACCGTTATCTCTCGCTCGTTGAATAACCTCTTCTAAATCCTCGTCATATTGCTCAGCGTTGAGATGTACGTGAGTATCTATAAGCATCAAATCTCTCCTTATACAGTTAGCACAAATTCGTAGTTAATTGAGTCAGTTATTTAATAACAGCACCATTAGGGATAGCATTAGGCAGGCTAACTAAAGTAAGTACGCCATCTTTCTCAGCTGATAATATCATTCCTTCTGATTTATATCCCATCAGTTTAGCTGGTTTCAAGTTTGTGACAACAGCTACTTTCTTTCCAATAATGTCTTCAGGTTGATAGAATTTAGCAATTCCTGAAATAATTTGACGATATTCGTCTTCAAGCTCCACTTGAATCTTTAATAACTTATCTGATTTCTTAATTTGTTCAGCATCTGTTATCGTCGCTGCTTTAATTTCCACCTTATCAAATTGTTTGATATCGATGCGTTCCTTTTGGTCCTCAGGCGCATGATCTTGTTGAGTTGCTTGTGCTGGTGGTTGCATAGATTTTTTGATATACGCAATCTCTTTTTCACTTTCTAAGCGTGGAAAGATCGGTTTTGGTGTTTCAGTTACAATGATAGGTTCTGTTATAGCGCCGTACGTTGTTAAACTATCTAACTCATACAATGCAGGCGTGTTGATGTTAAGTTGCTCAAATATTTGTTTAGGTGCATGTGTTAAGAACGGACGTAGTAAAATAGCGATGTAACGAATATTCTCAACGAGATGTGCCATCACATTTCCTAACATATCTCTTTGAGCTTCATCTTTAGCTAATATCCACGGTGTAGTTTCATCAATATATTTATTTGTACGGCTGATCAGCTTCCATATCGTAGATAATGCTACTGAAAATTGTAGATCATTCATATTTTCATGGAATTCTTCCACTGTATTTTGAGCAAGCTGTTCTAATTCAGCATCTACTTCGTGTTTTTGCCCTTGGTAAGCAGGTAATTCACCATCGAAATATTTGTTTATCATTGAAATCGTACGGTTAACTAAGTTACCTAAATCATTGGCTAAATCATAGTTAGTACGCTCTACAAAGCCTTCTGGTGTGAAGACACCATCTGAACCAAATGGTAACTCTCTCATCAAGTAGTAACGCGTAGCATCAAGGCCGTAACGATCAATCAGTACATTAGGGTCAACAACATTGCCTTTTGACTTACTCATCTTACCATCTTTCATCAATATCCAACCGTGAGCAAAGACTTTTTTAGGTAGTGGAAGGTCTAAAGCCATGAGTAAGATCGGCCAAATAATCGAATGGAAACGGACGATTTCTTTAGCCATAATATGGATGTCGGCCGGCCAATATTTTTGGAACAAACGATCGTCGTCAGATAAGTAACCTAGTGAAGAAATATAGTTAACGAGCGCATCTATCCACACATAGACCACGTGTTTAGGATTTGATTTCACACGTATACCCCAGTTAAATGAAGTACGAGAAACAGCTAAGTCTTCAAGTCCCGGTTTAATAAAGTTGTTAATCATTTCATTCTTACGAGAAGGGGGTTGAATAAAGTCAGGGTTCTCATCATAAAATTCTAATAAGCGATCTGTGTATTTTGATAATTTAAAGAAGTAGCTTTCTTCTTTAACAAGTTCTACTTCATGTCCTGAATCCGGGCTTTTCCCTCCAACAATTTCACCGTTCTCATACACTGGGTCTACTAGCTGAGTTTCTGTATAATACGTTTCATCAGGTACTGAATACCAACCTTCGTACTCACCTAAGTAGATATCTCCCTGGTTCAAGAGACGTTCAAAGATTTGTTGCACAACCTCTTTATGACGCTCTTCTGTAGTACGAATAAAGTCATCGTTTGAAATTTCAAGCTTATCCCATAGCGCTCGAATACCTGCTATCATTTCGTCTAAATATTCTTTTTCTGTTTTGCCTGCTTTAAAGGCTTTCTCTTGAATTTTTTGGCCGTGCTCATCTGTTCCTGTCAAATAACGAACATCATAGCCTTGCATCCTTTTGTAACGCGCGATAACATCACCCGCGGTTGTTGTATAAGCATGCCCAATATGCAAATTACCACTCGGGTAATAGATTGGAGTAGTGATATAAAAAGTTTCTTGTGCCATTAATGTTCCTCCTCAGTTTCTACATTTTAAATGATAGCTAACATTCGAGCTCATATCAATGAACTTAAATTGCTTAACTATACACTTGAGCGCCCATCCATCGTCCTTTTTTA
Source organism: Staphylococcus marylandisciuri (assembly GCF_025519785.1). GTDB lineage: Bacteria > Bacillota > Bacilli > Staphylococcales > Staphylococcaceae > Staphylococcus > Staphylococcus marylandisciuri. Next base: position 43,691 of record NZ_JAOPKZ010000019.1, read on the forward strand.
TAACGTTAATTTAATTCCTTTAGAGTTCTGTATCAGTGGTCATATCAATATGCCCTATCTTTTTTACAATACCATAAAATATGATAGTTATGGGCTCTAAATTACTTTTTTACTATTAAATGTGAACGCGCATATGCTGATTAAGTCACTTATATTTCGTGATAAATGTTGTAAATTTCACTTGTTTTTGCCTCTCGATCTTTAGCTACTGCTTTAATAGCAGCTTTAGGCTTCATATTTTGAGCTTTGTAGAATTCTACATGCTCCGTTACGCTCATCTCTTCAAACCATTGATGGTCTTTCTGATTTGGAGCACCCTCTACTAAGATAACAAACTCTCCCTTAAGAGGAATATTGTGACTTTTTACAGCATCTAGTAGATCGTTTACTTGGCCTGTTTCTACTTGTTCAAATCTTTTAGTTAGCTCTCTACCTATCGATATTTGTCTCGTTTCGTCTACTTTCATAATCGCTTTTAAACTATCTTCTACTCGATAAGGCGATTCATAAATAATGAGTGTACTATCTTCATACATTCTCTGTTTGAGTATGCTCAGTTTATCTTTCTCCTTGCGCGGTAGAAATCCTATAAATGTATAAGTGAAAGAGGGTAACCCACTCGCCATAAGGGCAGTCAAACCTGCATTAGGCCCAGGAACGGTTTCAACAGAGAGACCGTGTTCTCTTGCAGCTACTACAAGTTCATAACCCGGATCGCTTATCAACGGTAAACCTGCGTCTGAGACAAGAGCAATAGAACAACCCTCTTTTAATTTAGTGATTAAGCGCATCGTTTCTTTCTCTTTATTATGATCGTGATAAGGCTTTAAAGGCGTATGTATTTCATAATGCTGGCACAGCTTTTGAGTCACTCGTGTATCTTCACAAGCGATTAAATCGACGCGTTTTAAAGTCTCTACAGCACGATATGTGATATCACTTAAATTACCTATAGGCGTGCCTACTAAGTACAATGTGCTCATTGCGATCCCTCCCCAATTAACGCTAGCTTTTCTTCACGTGAATACTGTTTGATTTCATATTCTCTCTTCAATGCTTTCGATTTAGACGTATACATTTCCTGATAAACTAACACTACCGGTCGTCTTATTTTGGTATATTTAGCACCTAGACCTTTATTGTGTTTAATCACGCGCTGTGGCACATCTTTTGTGTAACCGGTATAGAGACTCTCATCTTTACACTTCACTATATACACATAGTGGCTATCCATAATAAACCTCTCTCATTTCTTCCGTGTACTTTCCTTCATTATCATAGATATAAAAAGGCGATTCAATAGCGAGTGAACCACGCCCACCTTGCCTTCCTTCAACGATTATCATTTGAGCTTTTTTCCCAGGTTTACTGTAGATGAATCTGAGCTGTTTCGGCTCTAAACAGTACTCGCGCATCGTCGTTAAGACGTCCATTAGACGGTCAGCTCTATGTACCATAACCAGGCGCCCGCCTTGTTTAAGTAAGTGTCTAGCGGCTTTACACACATCACTTAAGTTACACTTTATTTCATGACGTGCGATTTTGTGCGCTTCTTTTAAATGTTGATGCCGCTGATCTGTTTTAAAATAGGGTGGGTTGCAAGTCACAACATCATACTGTGCTGGCTGAAATGCTTGATACACATTCTTCAAATCTAGGTGATGCATCTTAAGGCGGTCCTCTAGGTGGTTATAGAGAAATGATCGCTCCGCCATGTTTACGAGGCGTTCCTGTATCTCTATGCCTTCAATAAGTTGACTTGACTTAGCGCTCAGGAGTAGTTGGATGATACCATTACCTGCGCACAAATCTATGATTCGATCTTTATTTTTAATCTTAGTAAAGTGCCCGAGTAGAACGGCATCCGTTGAAAAAGAAAACACCTCATCATTCTGGATAATCCTTAGTTGTTCTTTAATTAAGTAATCTAAGCGTTCCTGTTCTGCTAACATTATACTTAACCACCTTTAAGTTAGAAAAAGGATAGAATGGCGATACCTATCATCGTCTAAGCCTATCGCAATCATCCTATCCTTCATCATGTAACATTATAGCTTTAATCATCTAGTACTTCTAAACAGAATAAACAATCTGCCCCTTTACGATGCTTACCAAATAATTCGCCATTGCATATATGGAATCCTTCTTTATACAACATCGCTAAATTGTCTTTACTACGGAGAGGCTTTTTAGGTTTTTTGGTATTACCAGCTTGTGATCCTTTTATGCCATCAGCTTTGTTTATTAATGATTGAAGATTGTCGTTTTCAATTTGAAGCGCTACATTTTCTTCAATGAGCTCTACAGCTATATTTTTAAGCTCACTGATATTATGATTGATGCTTTCAACATCTTTCTCCAACAACGTCAATCGTTGAAACATTTCACTACGATCCAACGCTCATACGCCTCCTATTTCAATGCTTCTAACTCTTCCATTTTGTACTCTAAAGGCTGCTCTACCCCTTCAATTTTGACCTGCATAGTAATGTCAAGAATATTGAGACCAATAACCTCACCATGACCTTCAGGCGTTGCAACAGCGTCGCCTACATCAGGTAGCTGAGCACGTGCTTCTTCATAGTGCTCATTCTCATATTTAAGACAGCACATTAACCGTCCACAAGCACCAGAAATCTTGGTAGGGTTTAACGATAAATTCTGTTCTTTGGCCATCTTAATTGAAACTGGCTCGAAATCTCCTAAAAATGTTGAGCAACATAAAGATCTCCCACACGGACCGATGCCGCCCAACAATTTAGCTTCGTCACGAACACCAATTTGACGTAATTCAATACGCGTTTTCAGCTTTTGAGCTAATATTCTAACCAGCTTTCTAAAATCTACTCGATCCTCAGAAGTAAAATTAAAGATCACCTTCGATTTATCGAGTATGTATTCACAGTTGACCAATCGCATATCTAAATCTAACTGAGAAATCACTGCTTTACAAATATCGAAAGCTCGTGCGGCATCAAGTTCATTTTGTCGATACTGAGCCATATCTTCCTCAGTAGCCACACGAACGATCTTCTTTAAAGGCAAAGTCACATCTTCATCCGCTACATCGAGTGGCTCATGTTTAATGTAACCTACTTCAATACCTCGTTGAGACTCTACGACAACATACTGACCTTCCTCTAGATCAAAGTGTTGTGGAGAATAGTATTCTAGATTTCCAGCTTTTTTAAAATACACACCTACCACATTTTGCATCCTTACTTCACCCCATTTATGACGATTTGTTCAAATACGAGTGTTGGGTTCACATTTTGATTCAATTTTTTATGTGCTTCAGTGATTTGATCATACATTAAAATGATTTGCGTAGTGTCCAATTTCTGAGCATACTGCGCCATATAACTAGTTAAATCTGAATAAACAAGGCGTTGATCTAAACCCACCTTGACGTGCATAATATCTTCAAAAAAGCCATTCACAGCAGCTAGAGTTAGCAGCTGTAAACGTCTGTTTTTCGCATGTTTCAATAAGTCTACTATTGTGATTAATGCCATAGAATAGTCATTAATCATTAAGTGACACCATCTTAAGATAAGTTTACGTAAAGCTAATAAATCTGCTTCTTCATTAAGTGCTAAAGCAGTCTCTACTTGCGTCGTATAAGTGCTTAACATTTCAGCTACACCTCGGGATAGCTCGTTCTCTTCCAAACGACGAATAAACTGCTCTTTGTCAATTGGTTTAAAGTATATATGTTGACACCGAGAGTGAATAGTATCAAGAATTTGTTCTGGTTTCGTAGTAAGCAAGATAGCTATAGTATTGGCTGGCGGCTCTTCTAAGAACTTTAATATACTATTTTCACCTTGAACCGTAAGTTTTTCAAAGGATTCGATGATATACACTTTATGTTGACTTTCGATAGGCAATTGGTTCATATGACGTACTAGTTGCTCGATTTGTTCTTTCTTTATAGTATTTTCCTCTGTAGATATATATAGAAAATCTGGATGATTATGTTGCTCTACTTTCGAGTGACATTGTTCATTGTCAGCGCAAAGAATACGCTTACTAAACTTTATAGCGGTTTCTTTCATTGACTCGCCATCATCACCTTCAAATAAGTAGGCATGCGAGAGGCGATTCGATTGATAGGCTGCCGTCAACATCTTTAATTCATCCATCACTATAGCTCCTTTATGTAAAAAGGTTGCGATATATGCACCACGCTAAAAAATATATCGTATGAAACGATGATGTCTTAACACGAGGCTGGGACATAATGTAATGTCTCAGCCTCTTTTAGCATCTTGGCAGTAGATGACTGATTTGAAAATACGCTTGTATCAAGCTTTTTTCAATTCTAGTCATCTTTGCCGGGGCGGGACTACGAAATCTTTTTATTCAAATTAGATTTCTGTCCCGCTCCCAAACGTTAATATTAAAATTGATGGAAAGCTTCAACAGGCATTACAAACACAGTTGCGCCCCCAATTTCTACTTCTACCGGATATGGGATATAAGAATCAGCACTTCCGCCCATAGGTGTAATTGGGGAAACGAGTTGCTCTCTATTTCCGCAAGTATCGTCTATAACTTTAAGAATATCATCAACACGATCGTCATCTACACCACATAAAAATGTAGTGTTACCTGCTTTCAAAAAACCACCAGTTGTAGATAATTTAGTTGCTCTGAAATTATGCTTAACGAGTTCATCTGAGAGTTCCTGACTATCTTGATCTTGAACGATCGCTATAATCATTTTCATACTATAAAACACCTCTTCATAACATTATATCACATTTCTTCTAAGTATTTGATGATTGATTCATACACGGTGTTTATTACATCTTCAATACTTCGCTCCGCATTTACAATATTAAAACGGTTAGGTTCATTATGGATAATTTTCTGATAACCTTCAACCACTTTCTCATGAAAATTAATACTTTCTTGATCTAGACGATTCTGTTCACGTTGATTCTTAAGGATGCGTTCTAGTCCTGTAGAAACACTAATATCTAGATATATAGTGAGATCAGGGTATTTACCGTTGATTGCAAATTCGTTGATTTGACGCACTTCATCTAGACCTATCCCTCTAGCATAGCCTTGATAAGCCAGTGAGCTATCTATATAACGATCACATAACACGATAGAACCTTCACTTAAAGCAGGAAGGATCTTTTCCACTAAATGCTCTCGTCGTGAAGCTGCAAATAATAACGCTTCGGTACGATTATCAATTGCTTCTCCCTCCAGCAAGATTCGCCTTATCTCTTCACCAACTGTAACGCCCCCAGGTTCACGTGTGAGTACCACATTATAATCTTTCTCTAACCGTTTAGCTACTGCTTGCAACACAGTTGTCTTACCTGATCCCTCAGGGCCTTCGAATGTTATAAAAGCTGACATACTATTCATCCTTAATCATTATTTTATCATTTACAATTCCTTCAACTCTAAAGTCTGAATGCGACCATTGCTTTAGTAATTCTAGCATATTTGACGTGATGACCTCTCCCTTAAACATAATCGGAATGCCTGGCGGATATGGAACGATAGAGCTTGCTAGGATGGCACCTTCTGCCTTTTCTATAGCAACTTCTTTTGAAGCACGAATTAAAGTGGGTCGAAAGCGTCCCTCTTGTGTCCTAACGTTCAGTGCTCGCTTTGATAAGGGAGCTCTTTTTTCAACCTTTAACTTTTCAATTCGAGACAGCAGACTCTCAAATTGAAAGGAATCTCCTTCGTGCCAAAGCGGAAGAATAAGCAGCATCTGCTGATCATCGGCTAACTCACAGTACACCTCTTCATCCTCGAATATTCTCTGCACCTCGTGTCCAGTATACCCTCGTAAAGACACATTCAATTTAAGAGGGTCTTCTACTTCTTCGATGTAAAAACCTCTACTTTTCAGTTGCTGAATAAGTTTTTCTCTCTTTTTAAAAAACATTGTACTCTCATATGTTTGATAAAAATGATGAGCAGCCTCTAAACTTGTCATAAGTAAATACGAAGGACTAGAGGATTGATAGAATGTTAGATAGCGACGAACTAAATGACGTAAAGGTGCGTCTTTATGTATAAATAAGACTGAACTCATAGTGAGAGAAGGTAAAGTCTTATGATAGGACTGAACCACATAATCTGCGCTATAGTTTAGCGCACTTCGAGGAAACCCCGCCAAGTCAAAGTGAGCCCCATGCGCTTCATCGATCAGCGTCGGCACACTTGATGATTTACAACGCTCTATTGTAGATTCGATATCAAATGTTTCTCCGTAATAGTTCGGATAGGTAAATACTGCCAGTTTCTTATTAGATAGAATTCGCTCTGATAGTTGTGGTGTCACATACTGATGTGTCGCATCACTCAATTCCATCTTAGTTAACGCGGCTGAAGCCTGATTTATTTCGAGCCCATGAAACACAGATTTATGAGCGTTTCGAGCAATTAAATATTCTCCATCCTGGTTAGCAAATGCTTGAATTACTGCCAAGATACCACTCGTCGTACCATTGACGAGATAGAACGCTTCATAATCTTCATGTTTAGATAATCCTTGCATACTCTCTTTAATAACACCTTCTGGTTGATGGAGATCATCTAGACCGGTTATTTCAGTCATATCCATTGCCCAATCCAGTTGTGCTAAATGACCTATCGTATTATTTTTATGACCAGGCACATGCAGTGAAATAGGGTCTTTCTCTAGTAAAGCGCGCATATACCTATTCAGAGGTTGTTTCATTCATCCTCACACTCTCAATATACTTTTCTCTTATTATAGCACTTTCTTTCACTACTAAAATTAACAAAAATGAGAGCAAAACAGAAATAACTTTGATTTCTCAGTTTCGCTCTCACTAATGTTGATATTTGGATAACTATCTTTTGACAAGATTTGAAAATGTATCCCCTTTATATTAAGGAGATTATCCTATATTGAGTCATTGTCCTGTATAGCGCTTAATTACTTGAAGATTTACTTTTACCTTTAAATAGTGATTTAAAATCAATATTTATCAAGTTAAAGTGTTTAATAATGATACTAAAGACAAAACCCCAAACAAAGCTGTTAATAGCTACGGCAACTATCGTTATGACTGACTCCATTGGACTATTAAAGCCAAATAGCACGATAGGTCCGGCCACTGGGGTAGCTACGCCTTTTGCATCAATGATTAAACCACTAAACGTTACAATACAACCATTAACAATACCTACTAGCGCGTTAACACTATATAACTGTAGCGGGTATTTAACAATTTGATCAATTTGCGTAAGAGGCTCTATACCTACTGATATACTCTTCGGCCAATCGCCTATACCTAAACGTTTGAATAAGACACCATTTACAAATGATGCTCCCATACAAGTAAGCGCTCCGATAGCCATAGGGTTGCCTGTAATACCTAGGAAGCTTGCAACTACCATCGAACTGAGTGGTGTCATTCCGGTAACAGGCATCAAAATACCTAGAATAGCTGCTAGTAGATAAGGGTTGCTATCGCCGACAGTTGAAATCGCATTACTAATACCTTGTAGCATCATCGTTATACCCGGGTTGATTAAAGTAGCAATGCCATATGTAATAGCTGGAGCCACTAAGATAACTACGATTAAATTTAGTCCCTCTGGTACCTTCTTATCAATAAATTTAAGTAAGAATGAAATAAGATACGCACCAATAAAAGCAGGTAGTAAGCTAAAATCGTATAAAACTAATCCTATAATGACTGCATAAACAGGAGATACTTTCATCTTTAAACATGTGAGCACACCGACTGCAACACCACCGAGACTACCAAGAGTCTCTCCTATGTGTTGCATCAGACTTATATTAAATATACCGCCAATCACGTAGCTTAAAAAGGCTTGAGGTAAAAAGGTGGCACAAGCTGCACCAGATAATGCCTCAAGTCCCGACTTTCCGTATGGAGCAAATTTTAGGAATAAAATCATTGCTACGAGTAGCAATAGCAATGTACCTCCGCCTATTAACATTTGCATCCAAAAAACTCCCTTCTATTACCTATAATTATAAAATATACTTTCACCCTACATTTAATAACCGAAGTATCGTGCAATAAACGTAAAAATAATAATATTATTAGACTTTTTTACACTTTTATAACTTTTAAAAATGATTTCCAATTTTGTGATAATCGTTTTGAGTTAATTTAGAAGGTTCTTTTAACAGGATATTATTTTATCTCACTTTTATCTTCTTTGTGTTTGAACATGATATTTATTAATGGATGTTTTTATTCAAATCATACAGATGCTTGGCTTAATCAATTAACAATATTTCACTTTTTCAGCGACCGGAAGATCTTTTCATCATCGTCTGTTCGCAGTTCCAAATTTTTAACATTTTAAACTTTACGTTTAAATTATGGTTAACTGAAGTATTTGCTCCTCTCATTAAGTAAATAGCACTAAGACGATCTCTTTGTATAAAAACCGTCTTAGCGCTTATTATGCCAATTCTTCATATGGCATGACTTAGATTTACTAGGGGGATAGTTCTAACCGCCCCAACTTGCATGGCTTGCGGAAACTGTTTACTCAGTTTCTCTGTGTTGGGGCCCCTCCCCAACTTACTTACCCCGAGTAAGCTCGTTTCGTCTTTCGCTTGTCTCATCGATCCTAGGCATGTTGACCTCGATGAAGCTAATTTTCAGAAGTTAAGGGAGCGGGACAGAAATCTAATTTGAATAAAGAGATTTCGTAGTCCCGCCCCGGCAAGGATGACTAGAATTGAAAAAAGCTTGATACAAGCGCATTTTCAAATCAGTCATCTACTGCCAAGATACTGAAAGAGACTGAGACATTACATTATGTCCTAGCCTCCCTTTCGGGCTTAACTGCTATAAAAAAAGAGCCCTTTCGGGCTCAATTGCCTGGCAACGTCCTACTCTTGCGGAACGTAAGTCCGACTACCATCGGCGCTAAGGAGCTTAACTTCTGTGTT
>NZ_JAOPKZ010000001.1 GCF_025519785.1 Staphylococcus marylandisciuri
GCCGCCTTTCACTGTAGGACCATGCGGTCCCACATGTTATCCGGCATTAGCCCCGGTTTCCCGGAGTTATTCCAGTCTTATAGGTAGGTTACCCACGTGCTACTCACCCGTCCGCCGCTAACGTCGGGGGAGCAAGCTCCCCGTCTGTTCGCTCGACTTGCATGTATTAGGCACGCCGCCAGCGTTCATCCTGAGCCAGGATCAAACTCTCCATAAAAAGCGTTTGATTAGCTCGTAAATTGATTGCGTTATTACTAACATGTTGTGTTTATTGGAATTAACGTTGACATATTGTCATTTAGTTTTCAATGTTCATTTCAATCGCTAACTTATATTATCATTACTTTTACAGAATGTCAATATAAGCTTTAGAAAGTTAAAAGTTTTTAACATTACTTTTACAATAATAAATTATGTTAGTGAACTTTGCAAGTATAATTTTTACACTAATTTGCAATCCAATATTATAATTTATATATCTTTTTAGCGACTTTTATATAATATCAATGAAATACCTTGATGTCAATAATTAAATTTAACTTTTTTAACATCGCCTTATTTCAACTCACAAGAAGATATTGTAACACTTTTTCCTTATTTTGCAAGGGCCAATGTTAATTAATTTCAGTTCTATATTTCACTTTATACAAACATCTTTACTATTAAATAAAACTTTCCCTATCAATGACTTTTTACTCCGACATTGATTCTGTAATCAGTAAAAAAGGGAGCGGGACAGAAATCTAATTTGAATAAAAAGATTTCGTAGTCCCGCCCCGGCAAGGATGACTAGAATTGAAAAAAGCTTGATACAAGCGCGTTTTCAAATCAGTCATCTACTGCCGAGATGCTGAAAGAGGCTGAGACATTACATTATGTCCCAGCCTCTTTCTCTCTAGTCAAAGACCTTTATATCCCGCCTCCGGCTTCGCTTTTATAGGGCCGCCCCAACTCGCTGTGCTTGTTGAAACTGGTTTAACAGTTTCTCTTTGTTGGGGCCCCCTGCTCAAATCCTAAACGTTTTTGTCACGACCTCATAAAGTAATTAATCACTTGAAGTTTTTTCAATAATTCGTTGAGCCATATTTTTATATATTTTACCTAGGCGATCATCTGCTTGGTAAATAGATGGTGCAAAGTCATTAGGATCCCAAGATGGTTGCTCTAACGGAAGTTGGCCTAATAGTTCTGATTGTAACTCGTCAGCTAATTTCTCTCCCCCACCTTTACCAAACACGTACTCTTTATTTCCAGTTTCTTTACTTTCAAAATATGACATGTTTTCTATAACACCTAAAATCGAGTGTTCAGTATGCTTCGCCATAGCCCCAGCGCGAGCCGCTACAAACGCAGCAGTTGGGTGTGGTGTTGAAACGATGATTTCTTTACTAGAAGGTAACATCGTATGCACATCTAATGCTACATCTCCAGTGCCTGGAGGTAAGTCGAGAAGCAAGTAGTCAAGCTCACCCCATTTAACTTCTGTAAAGAAACTTGTCAGCATCTTTCCTAGCATAGGGCCACGCCAAATCACCGGGGCATTTTCTTCCACAAAAAACGCCATTGAGATAACTTTAACCCCGTGACGGTTAACTGGAACAATTTCTTTACCTTCAACAGCTGGCTTACCTTCGATACCCATCATATCTGGTACACTGAAGCCGTAAATATCAGCATCTACTAAACCTACTTTTTTACCTTCTCTTGCTAAAGAAACTGCTAAGTTTACCGCAACAGTAGATTTACCTACACCACCTTTACCGGATGCAATGGCTATAAATTCTACTGGATTATCTTTTGAAAGTAGCCCTTCAATAGTTTGCGGTTCATCCTTTTTCTTCCCAGTATACTTTTCAACTGTTTCAGGTGGTAATTCCTCAAAACGAATGCCTACTGTTTTTGCCCCATTATCTTTTAAGGCTTGCACTACCTTCATTTGTAAGTCTAACTGAGGTTGCCCTCCAAGCTGTGCCATTGCAAGTTTAACACTGACATGTTCTATCTCCTCTTTAATAGAGATATTGATAATCCCATCTGTTTCAGTTAGAGGAACATCTATAATAGGGTCTTTAATTTCCCCGACAATTTCACTCACTTTATCTTCAGTTAGCACTTTGCTTTCCCCCTCTTAAATGTATTTATCCTATGTATATTAACAAAGTTTGTTATTAATCTATCACACTCGTATTTAGTATATATGCTAAATACGAGATTAAAAAAAAGTTAGCTCATTCTTTAGCATTTAACACCCACAGTAGTAGCATTAATTTATTTTCTTCGATTGAGGTTTTCACTATCAGGGTAAAAGATCTCTTTACATATGTAGAGAAAACCTATGATAACAAGAACTACCCAAAAATCGATATGAATGTATTGGTAATGTACATGAATTACGAAGTAAAACATGATGGTCGTTAGCGAAAAAGATATTAAATGAAACGTACTCCCTCGCAAATATTCACTATCCGGAGCTTTCTTTCTAAAATAATCCATCAGTTGTTCAACTACAAATAATGTGAAATAACCTAATACGATATAACTACCATAGTAGAAAGAATTATCATAAAAGCTTTTATTATAAGTGAATTCAGCTAAATGTAAATAAATCAGAATACGGCTTAACCCGTACATACCTAATCCAAGAAATGCTAAAAAAATGCCACCTGATATTACAAAAATAGAGAGCATGATTAACGTTGAGAATAAATATTTAATATATTTCATTCAAAGTTAACCACCTCTCCATAATTTTTCGAAGATATTGCTTATTCTATTCTAACACCTAGTAATTATAGCTTAAATTCAAAAACCTTATTTTTCATAGTTTATTATGATCTAAAAATATTAGACTTTCTAAAGAAGAACGCCCAAATAATCATTAAAGCTAACAGAATAATGAGTGTAGCAATTATGATATTTTGTATGCTTAAATAGATAAACGGAATAGAGAGCGCATATATCGCCCCCATAACAGTAGAGCCAATAGAGTTGCCTAAACTTTTAGTTAAGGTATATAGGGACATCATCCGCTTCATGTTGTTAGGATCTGTTTCTTCTTGGGTTATCACACTATCTTTAGTATATATAGTACCGAAGCTCGCTCCCGCTAATAAGAAGCTGACCGCTATAAACAACGGTAGGTGTACTCCAACATAGATGCACACACCACAAATGAATAACGCTGTAAAAGCTGCTAAATATAAACCTTTGCGAGTGAGTTTAGCTTCAATTTTATCTAATGTAAAATTTAATGTAAGCCAAGCTAGTGAAATAGGAAATACTACGAAACCACTTTGTAGCGGTGTTAAACCCAGTTTGTCCTGCAGATATATAGGCATGTAAATATTATAACCCATCAGCATAATAGCGTATAAAAAGTCTGTTACAAATACTAATCCAATCATAGAATTAAATTCTTTAACGGGTATAAAAGGTCTTGCTACGTTGCTTTCTGCTTTAACTAATATGACTACTGTAATGATAGCCAACGCAATAGAGATTATAGTTAAATACGCTGGACCATGACCCATCAACGCTATGAGTAAGAAAAAGATAAATACGTAAAAAATGCTTAGTCCTTTAACGTCAAGTTTGTGATGTGAATTGTTAGCTTCGTTGTCGAAATGGAAGGTTATGAACACTAATATGATAGCTACGAGAGCGATGGGAATATTAACAAAAAATAGCCAATGCCAAGTTGCAAATTCTAGAATTGCTCCTCCAAGCAATGGTCCAATAATACTTGAGATACCCCAAACGCTGCCGACCACACCCATAATTTTATAACGCAAAGGAATTTCAAATGCGAGCTTAGGCACGATTTGACCTAAAGCCATCATAACTCCAGCGCCTAATCCTTGAATAAACCTCGATATAACTAAAAACCCGAAATCAGGACTCAAACCTGATAATAAACTTCCGACTAAAAACAGTGAAATTCCACTTATAGTAATATATATAATTCTTATCCTATCTAACAGTTCGCCTACAATGGGATTGGCTATAACGATAGCTATAAAATATATAGCAAATATCAATGAAATAGAATCTTTAACATTTAAATCATTGCGAATAGTCGGCAAGGCCAGAGAAACAATTGAAGTTTCTATTGCTGACATAAACATAATCAATACAAGCGCTGTTACTACTCCAATTGATTTGAGTTTCATAGAACACCTCCATAAATATTTAAATCGAGCACATAGTGAAGATGAGGAGACATAAAGATTCTTTGCTCTGGGCCACCGATTAACGGCGTACCAATAGCAGGATTGACGACAGAAACGCTCACGATTCGGGAGCGGGACAGAAATCTAATTTGAACAAAAAGATTTCGTAGTCCCGCCCCGGCAAGGATGACTAGAATTGAAAAAAGCCTGATACAAGCGCGTTTTCAAATCAGCCATCTACTGCCGAGATGTTGAGGGAGCGGGACAGAAATCTAATTTGAACAAAAAAGATTTCGTAGTCCCGCCCCGGCAAGGATGACTAGAATTGAAAAAAGCTTGATACAAGCGCATTTTCAAATCAGCCATCTACTGCCGAGATGTTGAAAAGGCTGGGATTTATGTCCCAGTTTCTCTTTGTTGGGGCCCCACCCCAACTCGCAGTGCTTGTAGAAACTGAATTATCAGTTTCTCTGTGTTGGGGCCCCACCCCAACTCGCAGTGCTTGTAGAAACTGAATTATCAGTTTCTCTTTGTTGGGGCCCCGGCCCAAATCCTCAACGTTTTTGTCCCGACCTCTGTTCAACACTAATCATTGTTAAATAAAATATACGATGGCTATCAAGTGAAACGCTGAAGCCATAACGATGAATAAATGCCAAATCATATGAAAGTATGCTCGTTCCTTTTGAGCATAAAACCAAGCGCCTATCGTATAGGCCAAACCACCTAACAAGATAAACAGCATAAATAATATAGAGGTATGCGAAATGATAAAGGGAACCAACAGTACTCCGATCCAACCCATAACGAGATAAATAACCATACTTAGCTTATGATTTACATGACTGACTAGTGATTTATAGAGTATCCCCCACAACGTCAGACTCCATAATATGATCATTACGAGCCAACCTAGCCAACCACCTACTACAACTAAACAAACAGGCGTGTAAGTGCCAGATATAGCGAGGTAAATCATACTATGATCTATAATTCGCATAATAAATTTATGGGATGAATCGTTAGCCATAGCATGATAGATAGTAGATGAAAGAAACATAAGAAAGAGGCTGATCACAAATACAGAAACACTAAACGACTGTAATATCCCTCCATTAATGTAACTGAGCACAGCAGCATAGGGTAATAGCAACAGCGTAATTAAAGCGGCCGCACCATGGGAGACAGTATTTCCTATTTCCTCCCCAAAAGAAAGGGGGATAATGTCTCTAAAAGTTGATCTAACTTTACTTTTCTGCACGCTCTTTCTCACTTCTTTCATACTTTCTCCACCTTTTCACTTATAATATTTCTTGTCTTTTTAAATCAGTTGTAGCAGTTTCTACACTATCTTTTCCTTCTTTATTTTTTAGCGGAGAAAATTCTTCCTCTCTCGGTACTTGTAACGTTATAAAACTATTCGCGTATCTGAATATATCGAAGTAAAAGAGCTCAAATTTCAACGTCGGCCTTTCGATTACACCAAAGTCCTCATCTAATTGTTTGAGATTCTTCACAGCTAAATGGAACGGTAGCGTTCTCTCCACTTCATTAAGTATAAATACTAATTTAAAAGCATGAATACCTATATTAGCATTCTTGAGTTGGTTAGCAACCGCTGCATCGAGTTCAGAGTACTCATACACAGTGTCTTTGTAATTGACGTTCACCAATCGTCCTACACTTTCTCCATCTTTAGGTAAGATAGATTTGGTTGTAACATCCTTACTGTGTTGATAAGCATACCCTGCGAATAACGGATCTAAAACCTTCACTAATACATTGTCTATATTATTGAAAAATAGGTATTCAACACCTAGTTCGTTCATTTGATCTAAGTAACCTGCTTCTTTAAGTGATTTAAACACACCACCGTTACCGTTTGGTGTTTCTAAAATATTATTTTGCTCGTCTAATACAAGTTTGCCATCTTCTGATAAAGCTACCATATTTTCTTGTTTGAAAATATGTATGTAAGCTGGATCATAGCCAAAATATTCTTTATCTTCTAGATATAATCGCGTTTGTCTGTCATTGATATCACTAGTCATAATGTACCAGTGAATTTTAGTACCTACTTCTTCTGATAGTTGAATCAGTTGGCGCGCTTGTAATTCAAACAAGCTCACTCCTTCGATTTCAAAAGTACCTTTAGGCCCTCTGTAGCCTAAACGCGTGCCCTGTCCGCCAGCGAGTAATACAACCGCGAACTTACCGTCTTTTATCGCACCTAGTCCGATATCTTCATAATTACGAATTTCTTCACCAGTAAGTTGATCTTTAGCTTCAAATTGAACCTCTGAAACATCAGCTACATCTTCAATCTTCTCCTGATTGACATACAATTCTTCGTACAATTGTTTAAGCTCTTCTAGATCAATTTCATCTACTTTTTCTTCTAAGCGTTCTTTTTCATTGGAACTCATAAGCTTTGCAAATTCAATTAAGTGACTTTGACCATATTTCTCTAACTCTTTCTTATCCACTTTCAAACTCTCCTTATCCATTCGTTCCTTTTAGAGTCATATACTTAATTATTTAAATTCGATTTTATTTTAACATATTAATAAATATCCCTTGCCAATATGAAGTAAACAAGAGGTACAATGAGCCTATCATAAGCGCAGTAGCTAGAGATAAATCTACTATTCCTCCAGTTTTAAAAGTCACTGGAAATTTAACATTTATCGGTAATGGGTACAATAATTTAACACCTCGAGGGGTTAGCATATCGAGAAAAATATGTGAACAAAGCCCAATTGTAATCGCTAAAAAGAAATCGATCGGAGTATTCAAAATGTGGAGTAACACCCCTATTAATATCACAAATAATAAGGAATGCGTTAGCGTTCTATGGCCAACTAATAAACTGAAGACAACACTTAAGAGTACTAAGCGTCGACCTATTTTACTTTTAGTGTGACAAATATCTGGAAAGATACTGCTTAGAGCTGATAGAGCTACGATCGTAATCGTTGCAAATACATCCTCTTGGTAATACGTAGCGACAGAAGCTCCGACTAGGATTCCTAATGAAAAGTGTGTCTTACCTGTCATATGAGAACTCCTTTGAGTAATAAATTCATTTTACCACATCACTACCTAAAAACGAACATACTTTCGTTTAAAGTCTATTAATTAACCTTTATTCATTATTTAAATACCGTTTTGATAGTATTTCTAAATAGTGTGAAATCTTTGTGTTATATCTCGTGATTTGCTTGAAACCGATTGCATATTCTTTTAACATGGAATTATAAAACGAATAAAGGATGTGTTCTATTTATGGCAATGACAGTTAAAAAA
The DNA here is from genome assembly GCF_025519785.1 of Staphylococcus marylandisciuri. Lineage (GTDB taxonomy): Bacteria > Bacillota > Bacilli > Staphylococcales > Staphylococcaceae > Staphylococcus > Staphylococcus marylandisciuri. Next base: position 7,476 of record NZ_JAOPKZ010000001.1, read on the forward strand.
GATAATAATGAGGTTAAGATTCAATGGCGTGTAGCTGATATTAAAATTCCTACTAGTGATATTACTAACATTTCTCAAGATCAAAATATTCACGCTGTGCCAAAATTAGATGCTGACAAAGTTTCACGTATTGGTTCTACTTTCGGCAAAACAAATCGCGTTATTATTGACACTGACGACCATGAATACATTATTTACACACACAATGATCAAAAAGTATATAATGAATTGACCAAGTAATTGTTTAGACAATAGATGGTAACTTTAAAGGAGGGAGCGGGACAGAAATCTTTTTAGTCAAATTAGATTTCTGTCCCGCTCCCTGTTTTATGTAGCTATCAAACTCTAATCTAGTTAAAGGAGGATACGATATGTTTGTTGTAACTAATCGTCTACAAGTAAAAACGGGTTATGCTACAAAGATGGCACCCATGTTCACCAAAAATAACGGAATCAAAGAAATGAAAGGATTTATTCGAATAGAAGTGTGGAAGGTTCAAACTGACAATGATTATGAAGATTTATACGTCAATACGTGGTGGAAAAGTGAAGATGATTTCAAGGGATGGGTTAACAGTGATGCATTCAAAAATGCTCACCGTAAATCTAAACCTGACTCTGAAGAATCTCCTGTTCTCAGCAATGAAATTGTGAAAGCGGATGTACTAGAGCAGCTGAAGTAAACTGCATGATATTCTAATTTTAAGGTGCTTGCCACAATATATATAGTAAGACACTATAATAACTACTAAACACCTCTGTATAGTTCGAGTAAAGCCAGCACTCAGCCTGCTCACCCTAGAGATAATATCCTCAGACAAGCATGACTAAAAAGTGCTGGCTGAATTATGACGAAGCCATGTTAGTAACAACTTTAAATGTTAATGAGCTATATTCGTCAAGCTCCTACTGAAGAAGATATATCAACAGAAACTCCTTGTCTCATTTAACGGAAATAAAGATGAGCCATTAAAGAAATAATAGGTAAAGAGATAATTGTTCTGATTAGAAAGATAACAAACAATCTAAATATACTAACAGGTATCTTAGAACCTAGGATGACCCCACCAACTTCAGAAAGATAAATGAGTTGCGTTATACTTAACACCCCAACAGTAAATAAAGTGATCTGACTTTGTGCCCCATCGATTAAAATGGATGGTAGAAACATATCGGCAAAGCCAATCAACATCGTTTCTGAAGCATGAGAAGCTTCTGGGATGTGAAGCAATTCGAGGTAAGGTACAAAGGGTTTACCAATCCACTCGAATATAGGCGTGTAATTAGCAATAATCGTCGCAATTGTACCTATACTCATCACGATAGGTAATATTACGAACCACATATCTACAACCGTTTTCAGTCCAGATTTAAAGAAATTAACTAAGTTTGGCGCTTCAATCCCAGCGCGAGTTGCTTGGTCAAAACCATATTTCAGAGCATTTGTTCCTTTAGGTAAAGATTCGTGACGTTCATTCTCAGGAACATCCTTAGCATACTCATCAGGAACCTTATTTAGTGGCCATATTCTGGGTAAGATCACCGCACAAACTAAACATGAAACGATTGCCGCAAAATAAAAGTAAAAGAAATGTGCTTGCATATGTACAGTCTTAGCAATGACTATAGCAAATGTTAAAGATACTACACTAAAAGTAGTTGAGATAACAGTAGCCTCTCTCCTAGAGTAAATACCTCTACCATACTGGGTGCTAGTGATGAGCACTCCTACCGTACCATCCCCAATAAATGAAGCCAAATTATCTACGGTGGATCGACCTGGCAATGTGAATAATGGACGCATGATCGGACGAAATATCGGCCCTAATAATTCTAGCAATCCATATTCCATCAATAACGGTAAAAATAAGGCAGCAAGGAAAAATACAGAGACTAACGTCGGTAATAAACTGTTGAAGACTAACCCGCCGGTGTCCTCAGAATAGATTATTTCTCCACCCACTTTTAAATATACTAGCCATGAAAAGATAACTGCTATTATACGCAGGAGTAGCCAAATCCATTTAACGTTAAACCCATCATTTATGAGCGTTCCAGGTTTGAGTTTACTTTTTAAAAACGTCGAACAAACCACCGATAGTACACCTGAAACCGTAATGATGGTTAAGAGAAGGAGAGGCATTGCATTACCGATTAATTCCTTAAGGCAGTTAGCTAAGTACGCCACAGGTAATGAAGTTTGTTTCTCTCCATCCATCGTCACGTTAATTGGAACGAGGAATAATATAATGCCGAGAATTGACATGGTTATAAATTTAATACGACCTTTGCGTACCTGTTTCTTACTATAACTTTTCAATAAGTTCACCCCTTAAGTATGTAGAAAAGATAAGTGAGTTACTTTATTGGTGAAATTCAGAGTTCCATCAGTCATTAATCATAATATTAAAAATATGAGTATTGACACTATAAACTTTTAACTCAATTAAAAACTTTTAACTACATTTAATTGTGTACTTATTTACTTACTGTATACGATATGAAGACTTTATTCAACAAATGATTAAATATAATTCCTCTTTAACCAAAGAAGTGTTTTAATATACTGTTATTAAAGTGCGTTAATTAGGCGATTGAGCGAATTTAATCTTTTATCTAAAACTTTTACGCTATCTTAATTAAATATACTACTCAACTTATAAAGATGAAAACTTTATAAGCTTTACAACTAAAAAACAGGAGCAAGACCGAAACCAAACGAATTTCATCATCTTGCTCCCTGGTAATAATTAAGCTATTACGAAGTGCTATCTAAAGTAATTAGGTGTGGACCATAGTTCACGATAAGCTACCCTATAACTCTATCTCAATCATTAGAAGTTAAGCTCTCTAATTTAGACTAGTACAGGATCGATGGTTTAAGTGCTGATTGATCGCCTCTATACCGCTATCCTCCACATACACCTTCTTTAAATGATGTGAAAACATCGTGTGACTCAGTGCAGAGTACCCTAAACCAAACTGAATGTCATCCCCTAGTTGATAGCAATCTTGTGCTTTTAAATCTACCATTAATTGATCACTGGTTGCACCAACTATAGTAATGTCGTCATTTAATGGGGCTAGCTCATCAATCGTTGTATCTAAACGACCAATATCTAGTATAGCTTGTAAGTATTTTTCATTAGAGTTAATATTTATTCGTGGTTTTATTTCAATTATCTCAGCTTTGAGTGTAATACAGTTTTGATATAAGGAAGCGATTTTACCTTCTGTCGTAGTTTCGATGCCTCTAAACAGACTTTCACCAATTCTTAGTTCATTGATGCGCTCTAAATCTCGATACATCAACAAAGGAAGCATGCTTGAGTTACCCCCAGAGATAAGACGAAAACGATACTGAGTATCTGATTCAACCGCTTCTATCAGATCAGTCATCATCTTCACGTCATTTTCATCAGGTGCGATATCACTTAAACACATGAAGTTAAAAGCTAAGCCCTGTAGGTTAATATAATGCATATTTATTATTTCTCTAACATAATTGATTAGGTCGTAAGTCAGCACGCCTTCTCTGCCATCTTTCCAATCAACCATTAGTAGAATTTGATGTTTAACTCCTTGCTTTCTAGCTATTTCATTAATTTCTCGAATTGTAGCCAGTTCAGTTTGTATGCTCATAGTGCACTTTTGCACGAGTAGTTCAAGATCATCTTGACTCGTAGCGCGCAACATTGTAAATGAATTCTCTGTTTCATCATAGCGGCTTATATTGTCTATTCGTGATTCTGCAAAATGTGTTAAACCTATCTCATTGAGCTTACTCACAATTCGTGAGTCACTCGCTACACATTTTAATACAGGAGTAAAATGGATATGATGACGCGCCAGTGTCTTCCCTATTACTAAAGCGTTATATTGTATTTTAGATAGATTTATTTCAACGTGAGCCAACTATTACACCTCTTTTCTAATAGGATTGTCGAGGTCGATGACTTTATATTTTTTCACTCGCTGTTCCATTCTCATACGTAGTAGAGATTTCACTGTGATTGTCTGTCCAAATAAATACGCTCTTAAAGCTTGGGCATGAGGCCGTGAGTCATCAATAGCTTGATCAATTGTTTCTTGTACGATTCGATACAACTTTCTCTCATCTATATAGTCATATTGAGCAAGATGATGAATGAGCTCGCCAAACTGATTTTGAATAATTGCGTGTTGAAACTTTTGAATAACTTCTTTAATATCATGCGCTATTAAGCTCTGGTTGTTTAATTTAACATCTCTCACTACTTTGCTAAGTGAAGTTAAATCAATGCGCGCCCCACCTATATCTCTAATTAAAAATCCCATTTCATAATTCGGGCCTAACTGAACTACAGTATTTTGCATATGAGCTTCAAGTGCTACCCCATAGCGTTGAATATAGGCGATAAGAGGTCTAATTAATTGTTGGGCATATGTCTGAATGAAGTGCTCCACACTTCTCTGACATACACCATCTCCTACCCACTCTAAATAGCTTTCTAAAATATTTCGATTGTCGATAGGGTTAATATTAACAAGACTGGCACTAACAAGCGCTATCCCTTGTTGATTAAACGACGGTTTTTGTCTAATTATACAAGCTAGCTGTCGCTCGTCATCATCTTTGGTAACAGCGTGTATACCGTATGGTTCTTTAGCTATTTGAAAGTTAGGATAGCTATGCGCCAATTCTTGTAATTGATAACTCAAACGTGGACCATCCATCGTGGTCGCTGCTCCTACTGTTCTCACGGCACTAGTCATTTGTATATTGACAGGAAGTTTCACATGATACGGACGGTCTATGAGGGACATCGTTCTAAATGCTAAAGTAGCTTTACTATCAATTGTAAACGGCGTGGGAATTAATTTACACTGATCCATCCATGAAATAAATCTTTTCACGATGATGTTATGATATTGCCACGGGTGCACAAATATGACAAAGTAATCCTCTAAATCTTTATTTAAAGGCTCTATAAAGGCTCTTAATTTATAACGATAGTCAGGAATAACATATTTAAGTATAAATTGCTCATCACTTCTCATACTAGAAGCGTGTGCCACATCTTTACGTATAAGCATGATATTTAACGGGATAACCCTTTCAAATTCAGGAGCATACCTTTTAATGTCCTGTTCACTTAGAGAAAGCTTAGTCTTAGATAATGGATGGGTAGGATGACCTTCAAAGCCAAGGCTTTCACTATAAGTTAACGTATCTAAACTATTCGTATGTTGCATGTGGTGTAACCAGCCAATAAAGTTTAAAGCCATCGGTAAGCGCGCATACTTCATTGTTGCTTGTATCGTAGATTTACGACTTTCAAATTGACGATAAGTCATAACGAAACCATCCCGACTCGAAATGAGCTCGTCATATAAGTCTTTAGCAATGTTTAGATCGAAGCGTGTACGCAGTACCTCGAGCAGTTCTTCACAATTGTCGATCACTGTTTCTTGATGACCTCGACGATATTTTATCTTTCCAGAAAAGGTATATCGCGCTAATGCTCCTTTATATTTCACTCTAATTTGTAAGATGTGTGCTCGGTATTGTATATTTATGTAATGGTTATTTTCAGTTATCAATGTTGATTCGTGAAAGAGTTGCTCTTTGATTAAACTATTTATTATGCGATATTGCTCGCTCAAATCTCCCTGGGTCCATATCATATCCTCCATGTTCACTACCTCCTTCCATCTTTTTTAAAAAAGCGCACTCATTTAATAGTGGACGAGTTATAAATTCTCTAAATTAAGTGCTTTCCTCCACCGTTTCTATAATTAATATTGTTATTATAAAAGATAAGCAAAGGTCAGTTTAATTCAATTGATAATAATTATCAATTACTAATAAGCTTTATTATACAAAGATTATATAAATTTGTAAAATAATCATTGAGGTGCTTTATGAATAATAAAATTAAATTAGATAACGAAGAACTAACTTTAACTCCAACTGAACAAGAAGCGCATAACTATTTATCACATGTATCGTCTAGCTGGTTACGTTATTTTACTCAATCTATAATGGTAGCTAGAGACAAGATTACTCAGAGGATCATAGCCTCAGTATATCGTGAGAACATCGTTGGTACCTATTATCACAGCAAGATTATACCGCTAGATGATTGCCCTAGACAATTAAAATCTTATTTAACAAGTGACTTGCTCCTCGCTCTACCTTTTGAAAGAAGCAAGGTCACACTATATGCCAATATTACTAGTACTCATGCATTCGACCGCATAGAAGTGCAAGGTCCTTTTTACACTATAAATCATTTAAAGCACTTTCGTCGTGTGAAACATTCAGCGGAAATATTAACTTACATACTTACAGAGCATCCAGACTATAAAAATACAGCTAGCGATCAATTTGAGTCAGATCTGGAGAACAGTACAACCAATTTAGCTTTAAGTCTAAGCTATAGCCTCTGGAAAGCCGATCGTGATAGTCGATCAATGTATGAAAAAATTGCAGATTCAACAGATCCTTTTTTAACATCAGAGCAAAGTGTAATTGAAGGGCATCCATTGCACCCTGGTGCTAAATTACGCAAAGGCATGTCCATAGCTGATACTATTCGCTACTCCTCAGAGTTTAGTCAGCCTATTCACCTAAAGTTCATGTTGATGAGTAAAGACAAAGTGAAATTGCAAACTATTGGTAACTCTTACAACGCGAATATCTTGCGCTCCTTCCCCCAATTGGAAGCTTCCATCATAGATCGCTTTGGAGAGGATATATTAGATGACTATGTTGTCTTGGCGATGCATCCTTGGCAGTATCAATACGCGTTAGAACAGGATCTGAAGTTACTCGTTCCTGAAGTAGATTATATACTAATAAATTATAGCCCTACGTATTACTCGGGTTTATCTTTCAGAACACTAATGCCTATGCAACCATCTTTAGAGCCGCATATTAAACTACCAGTCAATGTTCATATTACAGGGGAGATACGTACGCTGTCAGAACAAACGACGTTTAACGGTCCATTAGTGACTGAAATGCTACGAAATATAATGAATAACGATTCCTTATTCTCATCTGCTAAATTTAACATATTAGATGAATTTGCAGGAGCTCATTATTTTGATACGCAGCTTACAGGTGAAATACAAACGAGAAGAAGCGAAGAATTAGGCACGTTGTATCGAACTAATGTTTATCAGTTACTAGATGCTCCGTCTGATAGCTTGCCAGTTATCAGCTCTAGCTTAGTTATTTCAAGTATAGGCGATAAGACTCCTCTCATCATATCTTTATTGAAGCAATATCAAACGTCTCAGAATAGTGAAATAGAACGTAGCACAATCATTACATGGTTTGAAAAGTATGCCCGTCTTCTGCTTTCGGTAACTTTATCTCTATATGTTAAGTACGGTATTTCAATGGAAGCTCATTTACAAAATACGATCGCTGTATTTAACAAGGATGGAGAAATTAAAAAAATTATTATTCGAGATTTTGAAGGATTACGCATTGATTCTCAACAACTCGATGTAATGGGGCATTCTACAGACCATTTTCATGATAAGTCACTTATACTCTGTTCAGACCCTACTACCGTATTTAATAAAATGTTTTATTCGACGATACAGAACCATTTAGGTGAACTTGTATTAACTTTAAGCAAATATGATGAAGATCCCACCCTGGAACACCACTTGTGGTCAACTATACGTATACTAATAGACGAACAAATAACACGCATTGGTTCTACTATGCCTGAACAACAACAGCGCATAGAGGATATCAAATCTATTATTTTTGCACATACTATCGACTATAAATGTGTCACTGCCATGCGTTTAATAGACGAAGCAGATGATTACATTTATCGAAAAGTAGAGAACCCGCTGAGTGATTCATGAGTCAAAGAGAGCAATCTAATCAACTGTCATATCGCCTACCGGAAAACTAGTGGTCGGACGAAAGCTTGTATGCTTTGATCAGAACCGAATGATGAGCAAAAATTGTTTTACAAATTTTGTCGCATCGTGAGCGTTTCTGCCGACAACTTTGTATTTGGGACGCCGTTCATCGGTTTCTCTCTGTTGGGAGCGGGACAGAAATCTAATTTGAATAAAAAGATTTCGTAGTCCCGCCCCGGCAAGGATGACTAGAATTGAAAAAAGCTTGATACAAGCGCATTTTCAAATCAGTCATCTACTGCCAAGATACTGAAAAAGGCTGAGACATTACATTATGTCCCAGCCTCTTTCTCTCTAGTCAAAGACCTTTATGTTCCAGCCTCTTTCGTCTCTTCTAATCAATACCAATAAACTACATTATCGAGACAACTTACGCATAATTTAGGATATGCTCAATTAATATAGTTAGCGGAAAATTCTTCATAGCATCAATAAATAAGGAATACGTAACGTTGTGCTAATTCACATATCATTAAAACAAAGGGAGCGGGACAGAAATCTAATTTGAATAAAATGATTTCGTAGTCCCGCCCCGGCAAAGATGACTAGAATTGAAAAAAGCTTGATACAAGCGCGTTTTCAAATCAGTCATTCCGAGATGTTGAAGAGGCTGAGACATTACATTATGTCCCAGCCTCAAAGTAATGCATTAAGAATTATTGTAATCCTTTTTCTTCATTGTTGTTGCGTTGGTTTTTTTCATTTTTTTGTGCCCATTCTTTTTTAGTCATAACGTCATCAACTTGCATGTTAACTTCTACCACTTCTAAGCCAGTGATGTAGTTAATTTGTTCTTTAACGATATCTGTAACTTTTTTGAAGATTTTTGGTGCAGATTCACCGTATTCTAAGATAACACGTAAATCTACCGCAGCTTGTTTTTCGCCAACTTCAACACTCACGCCTTGAGTAACGTTGTTTCCGCTACCGAATGAGTTGGAAATATTGTCTACGAAGCCGCCTTTCATTTCTAAGATACCTTTAACTTCGCGAGCTGCAATACCAGCAATTTTCTCTACCACTTCATCAGAGAAAGTAAGTTTGTTGTTAAATTGTTGCTCTTGTTGTTCTTCATTACGTTCTTGGCGTTGTTCTCTTTCTTTTTCATTTACTCCAGATTGATTGTTATAAGCTTGTTTCGCTTTGTTGTTATCTACTGCCATAACACATTCTCCTTTTCGTTTTAAAGTAATTTAAATTTTTATCGAATAATTTCTTTTATCTCTAGCTCCATCGATTTAAAAAATTCATAAAGTCTTGCTTACGGTCTTTTATATACCCGATTCCTATTCCGATCAAACATAATAATACAATTAAAATAGTCTTCCAGAAACCGAGTGTTAAGAATAATATCGCTATGATTAAAAATGCGAGAAATCCAACTACACGCCACTGATAAGCTTTTACGAAATCAATAACTTGTTGAAGTGAATCTTGATCATGTTGATTATTATTGTTATTAGCCATATTAACCCTCCCTTACAACACGCGTTGACCTGAGGCTTTTTGATCTCTAACATTTACCTCTAGTTTTTTAACTGGAATTTCAGCAAAATGCTCGACGTTTTCTTTGATATCGTTTCTAATTTGTTCAGTTAATTGTTTTACTTGTACATCACCAGGCACAAAGAAATCTGCCTTAAGTGTGATGTAAGAGTTGTTCTTCTTGTTAAACAATTTAGCTACTACATTAGGCTGTCTAACTTGATCATATTTTACAACTGTATCGTAAGCTGTTTTTTCAACTGCTCGACGTGATACGTAAATATGACCGTCTTCATAATCTTTATACAATCCAGGTTTGCGATACGTAGGTTTAAACAAGCTAAACACAAGAATTAGACCGATAAGTATTAAAAAGGCTGATAAACCGATAAGTAAAGGTTCAAACCAATTAAACTGGTAGAAGTAATCTTGATATTGAGTAATTCGAGAATCCTTAATATACATAAAGAGCAAGAACCCGACGATTACTACTATCAATAGGCCTAATATAAAATTTTTAAGTCGTTTCACCTCGTATGACACCTCCTATATGATAGTTTAAATGTTCTCTTGATATGGTCTAAATACCCTAATTTTAACATTAAAAACATTCTTATTAATTTTTTTAGTGAAATCCTTACGTAAGATTAAATTTTTTGTAAAAATATATTTCTACAATATCTTTATTACTTTTCTTCTTGTGATGTTCTAACTTCGTCTTCTAATTGGGATTTGCGATAGTGTAAGACTTTATAATCTTCCCCGAGTATCTTCTGATGTGTTCGTGGTTTTTCATCAGCTAAAGCTTTAAATAATCCCCATATCATAAAGATAATGACGAGTGAGAATGGTAACGCGGCAATGATCAATAAATTTTGTATCGATTGCGTACCGCCTGTGTAGATCATTATTATAGCGAATAGCGCTAGAATGACACCCCAACTTACCTTTACGAACGAGCTTGGATTGATATCGCCTTTTGAACTCAACATTCCTAAGACATACGTAGCAGAGTCCGCAGAAGTTACAAAGAATATCATAATGACGACGAGTGTGACTATACTTAAAACAAAACCGAGTGGGAAATGCTCAAGTGTTGCAAACGTAGCTGTTTCTGTAGCTTGCTTTGCGATATTAGCAATATGATTTTCTTGTAAATAGATAGCAGTCGCTCCAAATACAGCGAAGAATAAGAAACAAACTAGCGCAGGCACGAAAAGCACGCCGAGTATAAACTCCTTGATCGTACGTCCTCTAGATACGCGGGCAATAAATATTCCGACGAATGGCGCCCAAGAAATCCACCATGCCCAGTAGAAAATAGTCCAGTTTTGCATCCATTTGAATTTCTCTCCACCGCTTTGCGGAATACGTAAACTCATATTAAAGAAGTTTGCAATATAGTCACCTAATGAATTTGTAAACGTATTGAGAATAGTGAGTGTCGGTCCTACTATAAAAAGAACTACTAACACAGCGAAAGCAAGTATCATATTAATATTACTTAAGTTCTTAATCCCTTTATCAATTCCAGACCAAGCAGACCATGTAAAGAGTACGGTAGCAATAACTATGATGACTACTTGCATGCCGAAGTTAGATGGCAATTTGAATAGAAAATGTAAGCCTTCGTTAATCTGTAAGGCTCCAAAACCTAAAGTTGCTGCAACACCAGTAACTGTAGCAATAATAGCTAAGACATCAACAGCACCTCCAAAAGGGCCTTTCATCAGACGTTGACCAAATACGGGTACTAAGGTAGCACTAACTAAGCCTGGATAACCTTTGTGAAAGTTAAAGTAAGCGAAGACCAGCGCAACTATTCCATATACAGCCCAAGCGTGTACACCCCAATGGAAAAAGGCGAATTGCATCGCGTCGTTAATCGCACTTTGTGTGCCAGCCTTGTGGATAGGCGTCATCTTAAATGCGTGACTTATCGGTTCAGCAGTAGTCCAAAAGACTAAACCGATACCCATGCCCGCACTAAACAGCATAGCAAACCACGATTTGAGCGAGAATTCAGGGTCTTCTCCTTCTTCCCCTAGCGTGATAGATGAGAATCTTGAGAATAGTAGATAGACACAGATAACGAGTATAGCGAGTACAAGTAATAGGTAATACCATCCAAAGTTAACCGCTATAAAGTTAGTAATCTTTTGAGTTGTTGTTTCAAGTCGCTTGGGTAATATAGCTCCGTAAACAACGAAGGCTGAACATATAGCTAAAGCAACCCAAAAGACAATAGTCAATTTGTTCCTCTTCATAATTTAATAACACTCCTTAGGTTCGATGTAACTCTCATACCCTCTTACAAGCGGCCTAATCGTATTTAGGACGGTTAATATGCTTTTTAAATTATTACTACTCACTATATTTAACGTTTAATACTTAATACATTACCTACATAATGTCTTCTCAACACAAATAATCCCAGGCGTGCATTTCAACATGGCTCCTGGGATTACTGTAGGCTCTTACTAATATAGCAACTAAGAGATTAATGACTCGCTCTGTGCATGATACAATTTAGTCTTCTTCACTTTCTAGATTGATAACCAGTTTTCCAATCATTTGATTAGATTCTAGTTTTTGATGTGCTGTATATAAATTTTCAGCTGACAAACCGTCAAGCACTTCATTGACAGTTGGTTGGTAAAGTCCTCGCTCTACTTTTTCAGTTACATCGGTGAGATAACGATGATGTTGTATGATATCCTCAGCCTGATGTATTAAGCGAGAATACATGTACTCGTGAGTCAATGTGATACTTTTAGATTTGAGTAAATTTAAATCTTGCTTATCGTTGAAGGCAACGATCGTTGCAATCGTTCCTCGTACTTTAGTTAATTCAATCATCGTCTCATAGTACATATCACTGTTAAAAGTACAAAAAGTATAATCTACTTCATTTAACTCATGTTGACGGAACTCTTCAGCTAGGTCATTATTATGGTCCAGCACAAGGTCAGCCCCCATTTGGTAAGACCATTCTTTAGTCTCTTCTCGAGAGGCAGTAGTAATTACGTTGAGACCGTAACCTTTAGCAATTTGCGTTGCAATACTTCCAACTCCGCCTGAGCCGTTAATGATGAGCAAGGTCTTCGTCTTGTTCTCTTCAGGTTTATCAGAAATCTTAAACACATCAAATAAGGTTTCAGAGGCTGTTAAAGCCGTTAACGGAAGACTCGCCGCTTCATTGTAACTTAAGTTTGATGGTTTACGCGCTACTACGCGTTCATCAACCAGTTGGAAAGTCTCATTGGACCCTGGATATTCGGGAGATCCGGAATAATAAACTTCATCGCCTAAGTTGAAAAGTTCTACCTCGTCACCCATCGCTTCCACTATTCCAACTGCGTCGAAACCTAAGACTCTAGGTGCTTCTGATGGCTCAGTTTGGCGAATCTTAGTATCGACGGGATTGACACTAATCGCTTTAATCTTTACGAGCAATTCTCTATTTTTTGGTGTAGGCTTTTCTTTATCAAATTCATAAAAATAATTTCCGTCCTCAAGTTTAAAAGCTCCATCAGCACCTATTGCTTTCATTGACTAGACCTCCTATTCACTCTTATCAGCAACTTTGGGGCTGGGACATAATGTAATGTCTCAGCCTTTTCAACATCTTGGCAGTAGATGACTGATTTGAAAATGCGCTTGTATCAAGCTTTTTTCAATTCTAGTCATCCTTGCCGGGGCGGGACTACGAAATCTTTTTATTCAAATTAGATTTCTGTTCCGCTCCCAACTTTGACAACTTGTTTACCAAAGTTGTCCCCTGTAAATAGCTTTCTAAATGCTTTTGGTAAATTCTCAAATCCCTCTTCAATAGACGTCTTCGTTTTAATTTGACCTGATTGAACCCAGCTCGCAAGTTCCTTAGCTGCTCGAGGGAAATCCTCTAAATAATTATGCACTACAAACCCTTTCATTAAAGCTTGATTTTTGATCAGCATGGGTTGAATCCGCGGGCCTATATCTACTTCTGTATTATTATAGTTTGAAATTGAACCACAAACTGGAATTCGTGCGAAAGTATTAAGATGTTTGAAGACCTCGTCAGCTATATCGCCACCTACATTCTCATAATAAACATCAATACCATTTGGGACAGCTTTCTTTAATTGCTCAGAGAAATCGCCTGCTTTGTAATCTACCGCTGCATCAAATCCTAACTCGTTAACTAAATAGGCAGTCTTCTCCTTACCACCTGCTATGCCAACGACTTTAGCTCCTTTAATCTTTGCGATTTGTCCTACAACTGAACCTACAGCTCCAGAAGCTGCAGAAACTACAACAGTTTCATCGGGTTGAGGTTGTCCAATTTTTAATAAGCCATGATATGCAGTTTGCCCTGGCATTCCGAGCACGCTTAAGTATAAATAAGATGGTACATCTAACTTAGGAACCACTTGCACTGCATCTTGAGGCACCACCATTTCTTTCTTCCATGGTAAGATACCAGTGACTATATCACCTTTTTGAATATTGTCTCCTTTAGATTCAAGCACTTCGGCTACAATATGACCTTGAATCGGTTTATTCAACTCATATGGTTGAACATATGAGTCACTATCGCTCATACGTCCTCTCATATAGGGATCGACAGAAATGTATAGTGATTTCAGCTTAACTTCACCTTCAGTTAGTGAAGCAACCTCTACTTTTTCTAATTTGAAAGTCTGCTCATCAGGCATACCTTTAGGTCTATTTGCGAGTATTAATTGTTCAGTTTGCATAGTATTCCTCCTTTTAATAATTTAATACCCGTTATACTTATTTTAGAAAAGTGTCCCCTGGATTAATTAATTTAATTTAAATATTGTCGCAATAATTAATATGTTATTCGTCCCACAAAAACGCATTAATTTTGCTGGCTACCTTGTCACTATCATGAAGGGCGCTATGGTCTCCCTCTTCGCCGGAAACCTTATATGTTTCATACTGAGACACTACCGAGCCTAAAATATATTTAAGAGATAGTGAAGATACATTGCTAACCCGGCCATCTGAGTTTGTCCCATCATCTAAATCACCGTAAATATTTAATATTTTTATACCTTTATTCTTATAATTATCTCTCATAGGTACTATGTGCTTAAATTCACGCGTCATATGCTTAGGTTTACCATTTTTATCTATACTATTCGCATTTACTTTATCATTTATATTTAATATACCGTTGAAGGTTCCGGCAATATTAACTTGCTTATTAAGCTGTGGTAGGTGTTTATCATTTCCGTAATTTAACATGTAATAGCTAAATGACAAGTTCCCCATAGAGTGCATAACCATGTTGAATTTATCAAATTTCTGCTCGTCGTATACTTTTTCTATAGCGTGCTTAACCCACAATGCATTAGTATCTAAATCTCCATTTTGGTTATCCTCAAGTTTAATAACTACTATTGGAGACGGGTTATATTTGTCAATACGCCCTTTTAAATGAACACGTCCTTTAGCATCTACATCAGCGTAAACAATAGGATGGTTGTGCGCTTTGTTAGCAGCATGAGTGAGAAATTGAGTTGAATTCACTGTCCCTTTATAACCATGCAGGTAAAAGGTCGGAACGATTTGCTCTTTAGTATAGGATTGTTTCTTCTTTAAAAGATCTCGACTATTACATGATACTAAAGTGATTACTAAAGCTGTAATTAATAGTATCAATAGATATTTCTTCATTAATACGCTCCTCATATAATAAGTTATCCTGCTATGAAAAGATATTTCTATCCTTTAAAGCATGTACTCTAGATGATATAAGCAAGGCTGGGACATAATGCTCTTTGACTAGAGAGAAAGAGGCTGGGACATAATACTCTTTGACTAGAGAGAAAGAGGCTGAAACATAATGTAATGTCCCAGGCCCTTTCAGCATCTTGGCAGTAGATGACTGATTTGAAAATGCGCTTGTATCAAGCTTTTTTTAATTCTAGTCATCCTTGCCGGGGCGGGATTACGAAATCTTTTTGTTCAAATTAGATTTCTGTCCCGCTCCCACTAAAACGATCATATTTTTTATTGTTAAATTACCTCTAAAGTCAGAGTGTTACCCGTGATATTTCGTGAACACTGGGCAAAGATGTTGCTAATTGCGAACTGCACTAACCTAGGTATTGGGAAGTAGTTCTTAACGAGAATGAATAATAATTAAACTAATATATAGATATTAATCTAAACGATTCTGTTCGATAACTTTTTTAAACCAATATGCACTGCTCTTCGGGTATCTTAGCTGAGTTGCAAAATCAACATAAAATAGTCCATACCTTTTTTCATAACCATTTGACCATGAAAATACATCCATTAGGGACCATAGGAAATAACCTTGTACATTTGCCCCTTGATCTATAGCTTCTAATACAGCTTCTAGGTGAGCTTTAATATAATCGATCCGTTCTTTATCGTCAACAGTCTTATTCTTCTCATCGAAATGATCCTTGAAACCTAATCCATTTTCAGTGATATAGATCTTGTTATAATTTGGATAATCGACTTGTATACGTTTGATTTGATCTACTAAACCTTGAGGATAGATAATCCAATCCCATTCTGTACGCGGTATATCAACATTATATTCTCTTTGCCCGATTCCTTTTAACTGATACAACGAAGCCCCTTTCTCACCTTTACTATTATGCGTGATGTGATTCTCTCCATCGTGGGAGGTCATCCAATCGCTCATATAATAGTTTATACCTAGGAAGTCATTCTGATCCTTAGCAAATCGTAATATTTCAAGATCTTCGTCGGTAATCGATAACTTACCACCATTAATCGATAGTATCTCATTAACCCCATTCAACGTCTTAGTTGAATACTCACCTAAATATGTCGCATCGAGTATAAATTTATTGTGAATAATATCTTCGAGTTCACTAGCTCGAACATCCGCTGCGCTATCTTTATTTAAAGGATATTTAGTAGGAAGCGCATGCACTATACCTATCTCACCTGAAATACCTAGCTTTCTAAAGACTGCTACTGCTTTAGCGTGAGCTACCATCATATTGTGATGAGATTGAAATAACTTTTCAAAATCATATTTGATACCAGGAGGAAATTTCCCCACTAAATATTGACCATCGCCAATAGGACCGATTTCATTAAAAGTAGTCCAATAATTAACTTCCTCAAATTCCTTGAAACAAAATGTAGCATAATCCACAAAGTAATCTATGTTCTCACGATTGAGAAAATCACCATTCTTATGCAAAACTTCTGGTGTATCAAAGTGATGAAGTGTAACGAAGGGTTCTACATGACGCTTGTGGCATTCCTTAAATAGACGATGATAGAACTCTACGCCAGCTTTATTTACTTTACCGTAGCCGTCAGGGAAAATACGCGACCAAGCTATAGAAATTCTAATCCCGTTAATCCCAAATTCTTCACATAATTTTAAATCAATGGGATATTGGTGGTAGAAATCACTCGCTGGCTCTGCTGTATACCAATAATTCTCTTCTAAGTAAGTGTCCCAAGCTACTCTACCTTTTCCTTCTGATTGAGTTACACCTTCAGCTTGGTAGGCAGCTGTAGCACCACCAAAGATGAAACCTTGTGGAAATTCTTTTACCATTTATATCACTCCGTATTACCTATTGAAATTGCGCTTTTACAAAATGTAGTGCTTTCTCACCATCTCGTGTTAACTCTATATATTCTGCTCCTTGAGTTTTAGCTAGTTTGATACCTAATCTATCTGTATCAAATTTGATATCCTCATAGTTAGAAGCCACCTGAGGAGCTAATATGACAAGCTGATAATCTTTCATGATATCCATATGAGCACCGTAGCTACCAGCAGCAGCGGTGATATTCTCACCATACTCAGAGGCAAATTTATTTAAAGCATTTGCTAATAATCCACTCGTGCCTCCTCCTGCACATAAGACAAGGACATTGATTGGCTCTTCAGAAGCTACACTCGTGTCAGGTGTTTCTGTCTGACGCGTAACAGGTTCATCTTGAGTTAATATTTTATCAGCTTTCGCAGTATCAAAGTTTTGTCTTACTTTATCTTGTAATTGTTCTGATTTCTTATCATTAGATTTATCTAATTCTTCTTTCAGAATTTCATTATCATAGACTTTTAAGAATGGATAATAAATCACGATGTCGACTAATATCAGCACTATAGCTAATATGAATGCCCATATACCAAAGCCGGTACCCATAACTATGCCTAGTGGACCCGGCGTAGTCCAAGGTAAGTTCACACTGAAACTATTCATACCTAACACATCAACAAAAAATTTAAATATCCAAACGTTTGCTATAGGCGCAAAGACAAACGGAATGAAGAATATAGGATTCAATACGAGTGGTGCACCGAATAGAATAGGCTCATTGACACCGAAGAAAGTAGGTACTACGGATGCTCTCCCAATTGCTTTATTACGTTTAGACTTCGCTAACCACATAAACATGAAAGGTACGACGAGCGTTGCTCCAGTTCCTCCCATCGTAACGATGAACATTTGAGTTCCAGAAGTTAGTATTTTATCAGCATGCTCACCTGCATGAACTAGCTTAAAGTTCGTTTCGATATTGGCGTATGTAATCGCCGCAATAGCAGGCTCAACTATAGAAGGACCATGGATACCTACAAACCAGAAGAATGCGAAAGCACCGAAGATAATAGTGATGCCGACCCATCCATCTGCAGCGGTGAATAGCGGCTCAAATATTTTTAGTATAGCTTCGGCTACTGTAGTGTGAACCGTTAAGTGGATAAGTAAGTCAAGACCATACAGAACAAGAATCACGAGTGAAAACGGTATGATATCTTTGAACACTTGTGATATGTTCGGCGGCACTTCCTTCGGCATTTTAATAGTTATATTCTTCTTAGTACAAAAATGATAAATAATAACTGTAACAAATGCAGATAAGAAAGCCGTGAGCAGACCTTTAGTACCCATGAATGCATTCATATAACCGCCATCTTTAACTTGCTCTGCAGCTAGTAATAAGAAACCACACATAGAAGCAAGCATAGTAGATAGGAAATTAATTTGTTGCGTAGTGTCTAACTTTCTATTATATGAATCGGTGAGTGATTTAGCTGTCGTGCCCGCAACTAGAAAAGCAACAAGACCCATGGTATAGATGTAAGGTTTCATCAGTATGCCTTCCATCTGTTTAGACCACGTAAATCCAAAGATATTTGGTACGAAAGCAATTAGTAAGAATAAGCTTGAGAATAGAATAACGGGCATGGCTGATATGAAACCATCTCGTATCGCTCTAAGATAAATATTTCTAGATAATTTTTCGAAAAAAGGTTTCCCTTTTTCAATTTGTGCAATTAATTTATTCATGATGATCATCCTTCTTGTCGATATAACTCTAGAATATGAGATAGTAAATCTTTTAATAATACGGTTGTCATTAAATGATCTTGACCATGCATCATCGTTATACTATAAGGTATGTCATTTCCTTGTGCTTCTTGCGCTAACAAGTCAGTCTGTGCATTATGTGCTTTAACAATTGAATTGTTACCTTCTTCAATCAGCGTTTCTGCAAGCGTAAAATCTTTGTTCTTAGCAGCATTTAATGCTTCAAGAAACTTCGAACGTGCTTCTCCGGCATAAGCTACGATTTCGAAACCGAGTAATTGTACTTCTTGTTTATTCATATGATGACACCTCTATTAATGTGATTGATAAAATCCGTTTTCCCACTTTTCTAACAATTCATCGAATAAGTGATTATTATTCGTATGCTTTTCATTTTCAAGTTGGCTTATTTTCTTGATCAATTGTTCATTTTGTTCTAAGGGTTTGTATTTAGTATTTATAAACGCATCGATCAAATCGTATATAAGCAACTCGCCTACTATTCTACCGCCTAAACCTAAAACGTTGGCATTCAGTTGCTCTCTAGCATATTTTACAGTTACTATGTCCTTTACGAGGGCAGCTCGAATACCAGGTACTTTATTGGCTGCATTGGTAATCCCAACTCCGGTCCCACAAATACAAATTCCTATATCTGCATTACCATTTACTATTTCTTCTCCAACCTTTTTACCATAGATAGGATAATGCGTGCGCGTAAAATCGTAGGTCCCTACATCTATAACCTCATGCCCCTGCTCTTTAAGATACTTACTTACGTTCATCTTAGTATCTGTTACGATATGGTCACATCCTAGTGCTATCTTCATCTGATATCTCCTCTAACACATTTTATTAAGCATATCTACTCTAATTTGATGACGTCCGCCATCATAACTCCCATTTAAAAATGCTTTTACTATTTCTATCGCTAGAACCTCTCCCACTAGATTCGCTCCGATTGTAATAAGCTGAGCATTGTTATGTGCTCGCGTCATGTAAGCTGAGCGTTCATCGGAAACTTCTGCAGATATAAGTCCTTTCACCTTAGTAGCTACCATAAAGCTTCCAGCGCCATAAGCATCAATCATGATACCTAATGCGTTGCTATCATCCTTTAATCTCTTGGCTAACTTTAAAGTACTGTCTACAAAATCTAACTGCTCATTCTCAGTCACATCACATACGTCATAGCCGTCGTTAACTAAGAAATCTCTAATCGTACTCTTTAACTTTAAACCCTCTCTATCAGAACCAATGAATACTTTCATTTCTATATGTTACCTTTCTCGTATTAACCAATAATGTAAGCGCTTTAATTGATTAACTATATTATAAACATAAACGAACATATAATCAACACAAATAAACATATACTAGAGAAGGTTTAACATAAAAAAACTGGGATCTAAATCCCAGAGAGATAACATTCAGATAATTAAATTCAATTCATCGAAGTGCTTCTTCTTACTTAATACTTAATATCAAACCATTTCGCTCTTAACATCTCTTTTGCCTACAAAAATTTTATTTATTAATTTAGAACTTTAGTATACCTTTTCAATTCTTGTAAAGCTTCTTCATCTTCACTGTTGGTAATGATTTGCGTAATTTCTCTTAAATCGCAAAATACAGTGAAATCTTCTTTATAAATCTTAGAACTATCAATTAATAAATATGTATTTAAAGAATTCCTTAAAGCGATTTCTTGAGTGTAGGCTTCTGCTATAGAAGAAGTCATAGCAAATCCATCTTTGACTCCATTGCTACTAAAAAACATCTTGTTGAATTTAAATCTATTTAACACGACATTGGTCAATTCGCCTACAAATGATTTAGTTATGTTTCTCATCTCTCCACCAAGCAAATAGGCTTTGATAGTCGGATCGTTCTTTTGATTTAAAATGTTAAAGACTGGAAGGCAATTCGTAGTGATTGTTAAATTTGGACTGTTAATCATCTCGGCTAATATTTCCATTGTAGTACCAGGGCCGAGAAAAATATTATCTCCTTCCTCAATGAGAGCTATCCCTTTATGCGCAATGTATTTCTTATCTTCTACATTTTCTGTGTGCTTCTCTAAATGAGATCGTTCTATGAAACGTTTAATACCTGCACTCCTAGCTCCACCGTAAATTTTAGTCAGAACACCTTGCTCTTCTAATTCCATCAGATCTCTACGTACTGTCATATCAGAAACTTTCAATTTGTCTACTATTTCATTAGTTGTCACTGATCCTTTTCGATTAATCAGCTGGGTAATTTCTTCTAGTCTTTGATATTTATTCAACAGCGTCCCTCCTTTCCTTAAGTTATTTTTTATTAAAAAACTTTCTCATTACTCATACTATAGCATAATTATGATAACTTACGTGAACTACTCACTTTCCTCGTTAAATTCACTTCATTAATGTGATCCATTTTAGTAGTAGAAGTAGATATTGTATAATGGGTGAGGAGAGGTTGAGGCATAAAGCTTCTGTACAGTGGAAAACCGATTAACGGCGTCGCAAATGCACATATCAGACTCTGTATTACTACTGACAGTAGGTCGCAACTCAAAATACATTAAACAGTATTATCTGTTATATATATAAGATTCCTATGACTTCGTGGTTTTAAATATTGGAATGAAATTAAGATATATTATTTCAATCACTATTAAAAGATTTCTGAGGTGAATCATATGACTCATCATATCGATAAAATGAAAGAGATTATTAACAACTCAAAAAATATTTTATTTTTCACAGGAGCAGGCATCTCTGTAGCTAGTGGCATCCCTGATTTTCGTTCTAAGGGAGGCTTAAACGATTTAATAGCGAGGGAAGGTTACTCACCTGAATATTTACTTAGTACAGAATATTTTCGTGATGACCCACAAGGATTTATGAAATTTGTTCACCGAAGATTAATTATGTCAGATAAAGCACCTAACCTTGTGCATGAGTGGATAAGTAAACTAGAAAGCGAAGGTCGCTCATTAGGCGTCATTACTCAGAATATTGATGGTTTACATACTGATGCTGGAAGTATTGATGTTGATGAATTACACGGTACTCTAAATCGCTTTTATTGTGTTGATTGCGGAGCACAATATTCTAAACGATATGTTATGGAGAAGCATTTGATGACATGTGACGATTGTGAAGGTCGCATACGCCCTGATATCGTGCTATATGGAGAAGTGCTCAATCAAGATACGATAACGCGTGCGCTGAATAAATTATCAAGAGCAGATACGCTCGTCGTTCTAGGCTCTTCTTTAATCGTTCAACCCGCTGCTGGTTTAGTTTCGCATTTCAATGGAGACCACTTCATCATTGTTAATCGTGATACTACAGCTTACGATCAAAACGCTGAAATTGTCCTTCGCGATGACATGTTAAAAGTTGTGAGTGCATTACGAAATGAAGATGAGAACAGTACCTCAGATGAAGCGCACTAAATATATTTCACTTATCTGTTATACCAAATCTTTAAGTTAGATACGTTAATTTATAAACTAGCATTTCGAACATAGATCTCAGTAAAAAAGGAAGCGGGACAGAAATCTAATTTGAATAAAAAGATTTCTGTCCCGCTCCCTCCTTTTTGAAAGAAATTGTTCCGCCACAGGGCGCAGTGCTTGTTGAAACTGTTTATTCAGTTTCTCTGTGTTGGGGCCGCCCCAACTCGCATTATCCGTCGAAACTGTTTTACCAGTTTCTCTGTGTTGGGGCCCCAAAAAAACACTTCCCATTGTAATGTGGGAAGTGTTGATATAATAGCATATTAACGTTTTGAGAATTGTGGTGAACGACGTGCTTTTTTAAGACCTGGTTTCTTACGTTCTTTCATACGTGGGTCACGAGTTAATAAACCTGCACGTTTTAAAGAACTTCTGTATTCTGGGTCAGCTTCCAATAATGCACGTGCAATTCCGTGACGGATTGCTTGTGCTTGTCCAGTGAAACCACCACCATGTACATTTACGAGTACATCGTAGTTGCCTTTAGTTTCTGTAACATCGAATGGTTGGTTTAAGTCTAATATTAATGATTCGAATGGTAAGTAATCGCGTACGTCGCGGTCATTCACTTTAATGTTACCTTCGCCAGGTACTAAACGTACACGTGCTACTGAGTTTTTACGACGGCCTGTGCCTTTATATTCAACTTGTGCCAATGTAATTTCCTCCTTCTAATTAACCACGTAACTCGTAGTTTTCTGGTTGTTGTGCAGCGTGTGGATGTTCAGCGCCACCATAAACAAATAATTTTTTACCTTGTTTTTCACCTAAGCGTGAGCTTGGTAACATACCTTTAATAGATGTTTCTAATAAACGTTCTGGGTTATTGGCTCTTAATTCACCAGCTGTTACAGATTTAAGACCACCTGGATGATTAGAGTGACGGTAATAAACTTTATCTTGTTCTTTTCTACCTGTAAATTGAATTTGTGAAGCGTTGATGATGATGACATAATCACCTGTGTCAACGTGTGGTGTGTAAGTCACTTTATTTTTACCGCGTAAAATAGCTGCTACTTCAGAAGATAGACGACCAAGTGTTTGTCCTGCCGCATCAATAACATACCATTTGCGCTCAATATTTGATTCGTTAGCCATAAATGTTTGACGCATAATATTGTCCTCCTAGTAAATAAATGGTTCATTCATTAAATAGTGGTTACGATTTAAAGCTTAGATTTCATTTATTTATTACTGTTAGTTCTACCTGCTTCTATATCTTGTAACACAATAAGTTTCCGGGGCTTATCGTGGGGTGATATAAAACAATACCGTTAATAATCGTATAATTTCTAACCTATTTTGTCAATGTCATTCATTCATTTTGCAATGATTTTTTTCGATGAATTTTAATATCTTTGCCAAATATTTCAATTAAAGCATCAGGGGTTAAATACACATGTTCGAGATAGAGCCCCTCCGCTGGTGCCGTAAAAGGAATGAGGTTACGATCTTTAGCTTCTAATAAAGTTCTCACATCTTCTGGGGCCTTCTTCCCTTGTCCGACTTGAAGTAAGAAAGCGACAAGTACGCGTACCATATTATATAAAAATCCTGAACCAGTTACGATATAATCAAAGCCTTGAGCAGTTTCAACGATCTTACTCTCATATAACGTTCTAACTTTACTCTCAACATCCGTTTTTTGCGAACAAAACCCCGTAAAATCATATGTTCCCACGAACGCTTGAGCGGCACGTTGCATCGCTGCTATGTCTAAGTCATAAGGGATATAAGTAGCTAATCCACTCTGGAAGGGATCACGGTGTTGACCTTGATAAACTTTATAACGGTAAGATTTCCCGACGCAGTCATATCGGCAATGAAAGTCATCATTTACAACTTGAACTTCTTTCACGTAAATGTCATGAGGAAGCGCACTATTCATAGCATATTTCCATTGAGCAGGTTCGATATTCAACTCAGTATCAAAATGAAAGTATTGCATGTAGGCATGGACACCTCTATCCGTTCTGCTCGTAGGATGAATGCGAACGTGTCGCTTGTGCATACGCTTGAGTATCTTCTCAAATTGTTGTTGAATAGTTCTTCCATTCCGCTGAATTTGAAATCCTAAATAGTCTCGACCCATGTATGAGATTTCTACTAAGACTCGCATGTCTACACTCCTAAATATTTTAGTAATAATAATACTAAACTAATGGGGATAATCGAAAGCAGAAATAGCGTATCTTTCAATTTCCAGTTTAGATGACGGTAGTTCGTGCGCTCCACACCGACTTCATAGCCTCTTACTTCCATAGCGATTGCCAGGTCCTCAGCTCGTTGAAAGGCGGAGATAAATATAGGAATAAGTATAGGAACAAAGGCTTTTAGTCGCTGCCATAGATTGCCTGAACTCATTTCAGACCCTCTAGATTTCTGAGCGAGAATAATCTTGTCCATTTCTTCCATAAGAGTAGGGATAAAGCGCAAAGCGATAGCCATCATTAAACTAAGTTGTTGGACTGGCACTTTAACATACCGGAATGGCGCCAGTAATCTTTCAAAAGCGTGCGTGAGGTCTAATGGGCTAGTAGCCAACGTTAGAATAGTAGAAGCACACATGATAAATAACAACCTTAATGCAATATAAATACCTTCCTCTATACCATGCGTATCGACAGTTAAAAATCCGATGTGGATGAGCTCTTTTCCACCTTTAGTTAAGAACATGTGCATGAGAAACGTCAGAATTAAAAAGATCCAAAGAGGCGTTAAGCCCTTTATTATATAAATGATATGGATACGAGCTAGTCTTATCGCTAAGAGAATGAGACTAAAGATCCAGAGATAAGTACCTACTGAATGCGCAAAAAAGATAAGAATGATAAAGAAAAATACAAATATGAACTTTGCCCTAGGGTCTAAACTGTGAAAAAAACTATCAATAGGTAGATAACGTCCTAGTATAAATTTATCTTTCATCTGAACGCCACCTTTGATATAGATCTGCGAACTCTTCTTCAGTCATAGCTTGATAGTTAAAGCGAGTTTGATATTTCGCTTCCAAATCATTCTGTAATTGAACGATATGAGGTAATTCTAAATGCAATTCGTTAACCAACTGAATATCGCTAAACAGTTGACGTGGTGACAAGGTTTCCACTACGGTTCCATTTTTCATCACTTTAACTTCATCTGCATATTGAGCTACATCATTCATATCATGAGTGATAAGAATAATCGTCTTACCTTCTTCAACTTGTAGACGTTTGATTATGGCCATGACTTGTTTCTTACTCTCTGGATCAAGCCCAGCAGTAGGTTCATCCAGCATGATAATATCTGGATCCATAGCTAGAATTGAGATGATAGCTATCTTTCTCATTTGACCTCCCGAGAGTTGAAAAGGAGAGAGTTGCATGACATTTTCTCCAAAGCCAAAATCTCTTAACAATTGATGGGCACGAGTGAGTACTTGCTCCTCCGCCATATTAAAGTTGCGCGGGCCAAATAAAAGCTCTCTTTCAATAGTGTCTTCAAATAACTGCGCTTCAGGAAATTGGAAGACTAAACCGACCGATTTCCTAACAGTGTGCAGATATTTGTCTTTCGTCTTATTACCTACGTGTTGATCATTAACTATAACTTCCCCGCTACTTGGTTTAAGCAATGCATTGATGTGTTGCATTAACGTTGATTTGCCAGACCCTGTGCGACCAACGATAGCGTAGTATTGCCCGTCTTTAAAAACGGTATTAACATTCTCTAAAGCCCTGTGTTCATATGGAGATTTAGGTTGGTAGATATAACTGACCTGCTTAAATTGAATACTCATAACTGATCCACCAACTCTTCATAAGTTAGATACTTTAAATCATGACCGACCATATTATACATTCGCATAGCAAAGGGATATTCTAGACCGATGCTATCTAAGGGCTTGCCGTAAGTTAATACATCTTCCGGACGACCTTCTTCATAGACTTTGCCTCGGTCCACCACTATCAAGTGATCGGCATCTACTACTTCATTTAAATCGTGTGTAATAGAAATGACTGTAATTTGTCTTTCTCTTTGTATTTTGCGGATAAGCTCTAATACTTCTTTACGCCCCTCGGGATCTAGCATCGATATAGCTTCATCAAGGATAATGACTTCAGTATTTATAGCTAGGACTCCTGCGATGGCTACCCTTTGTTTCTGTCCACCCGAAAGAGAAGCCGGCTCGGCATTTCGATATTCAAGCATTCCTACATCTCTTAATACTTCGGGAACAATATGTTGCATTGTCTGATATTCAACCGCATAATTCTCAAGCCCAAACGCTACATCATATTCAACCGTAGATCCGACAAACTGATTTTCCGGATTTTGAAACACGATACCTATGTTTTTACGTAACAAATTAAGATTTCTCGTGTTGATTTGCGTATCATTAAAGTAAATCGTTCCTTCACTTTGAGTTTCAATCCCGACTAACAACTTAGTCAAAGTGGATTTACCAGAACCGTTATGACCAACTATGGAAGTCCATTTACCTTTGGGTATAGAAAAGCTTACATTATCTAGAACTAATGGTCCTTCTTCTTTATATCGATATGATACATTTTCTAAAGCAATGATATGATTGTCTGAAGTCATTACGCGAACCCCCGTAGTTAGCATTCGCTTATTATTGTACATGATTAGATTAAACGTGTATATGTATTTTACTTTAGCTACTTTAAGTGGTGCTTATTTTATTTATTAATTTATGTATAAGGAGTGCACTGCTTACACCTTAACACTCCTTGCTAATTCTTAATTATTAGAGTTAGACAGCTCTTAAGGTTAAGACGAGCCCTTTTAATTTCCCAAGAGGCTGGGAGATAAAGGTCTTTGACTAGAGAGAAAGAGGCTGGGATATAATGTAATGTCTTAGCCTCTTTCAGCATCTTGGCAGTAGATGACTGATTTGAAAATGCGCTTGCATCAAGCTTTTTTCAATTCTAGTCATCCTTGCCGGGGCGGGACTACGAAATCTTTTTTAGTCAAATTAGATTTCTGTCCCGCTCCCTTCAGCATCTTGGCAGTAGATGACTGATTTGAACATGCGCTTGTATCAAGCTTTTTCAATTCTAGTCATCCTTGCCGGGGCAGGACTACGAATTCTTTTTATTCAATTTAGATTTCTGTCCCGCTCCCTTCAACATCTCGGCAGTAGATGACTGATTTGAACATGCGCTTGTATCAAGCTTTTTCAATTCTAGTCATCCTTGCCGGGGCGGGACTATGAAATCTTCTTATTCAAACTAGATTTCTGTCCCTCTCCCACCTATCTTGACGCGCTTTAGTATGTTTATAACATCGGTACAATATAAAAAAGCGCGCACCCCATCAAGAGTTCACGCTTTAGTCATATTCAATTTGATGGGGCACTCTGAGCTAGACAATATTTGTATGTGGCAAACATTATCGTTGCACTCATTTGCTTTATATATAGTAGTAAGTGTATTTAAATTATATGCTTTCGAAATAAATTAAACTAATTCGATGATAACAGATTCTGCACCATCGCCACGACGAGGGCCTACTTTGAGAATACGAGTGTAACCGCCTTGACGTTCTTCGTAACGTTCAGCAATTTCACCAAATAATTTTTGTAGTGCAGTTTGAGTTGTTTCATCTTCATTTAGTACTTGTACGTTGCGTAATGTTTTAGCAGCGTGACGGCGAGATGCTAAATCACCTTTTTTACCTAGAGTGATTAATCTTTCCACGATTTTACGTAATTCTTTAGCACGTGCTTCAGTTGTTTCAATACGTTCACTTACGATAAGTGATGTAGCTAAGTCACGAAGCATCGCTTTACGTTGGTCTGATTTACGTCCTAATTTTCTATAAGCCATGAGTTAACCTCCTTTATTCTATATTAATCTTCTTTTCTTAATCCAAGTCCTAAATCTTCGAGTTTATATTTAACTTCTTCAAGTGATTTACGACCTAAATTACGAACTTTCATCATGTCAGCTTCAGATTTGTCAGCAAGCTCTTGAACAGTATTGATCCCTGCACGTTTCAAGCAGTTATAAGAACGTACAGATAAATCTAATTCTTCAATAGACATTTCAAGTACTTTTTCTTTTTGATCTTCTTCTTTTTCAATCATGATTTCAGCATTTTGAGCTTCATCAGTTAATCCTACAAAGATGTTCAAGTGTTCAGTCATTATTTTAGCAGCTAATGATACTGACTCTTGTGGTGTAATAGAACCATTAGTCCAAACATCTAGTGTGAGTTTGTCGAAATCACTGCTTTGTCCCACACGTGTATTTTCAACTGTATAATTAACACGTTCAACAGGAGAATAAAGTGAGTCAACAGGTATAACTCCAATTGGTAAATCACTAGTGTTGTTTTGTTCTGCTAGTGCGTAACCTCTACCCTTATTTGCAACCAAGCGGATTTTTAAATGACCACCTTCAGATACAGTTGCAATTTTTAGATCAGGATTTAATATTTCTACATCACTATCATGTGTAATGTCACTTGCAGTTACTTCGCCTTCATCTTTCACGTCGATTTCAAGCGTCTTATCTTCTTCAGAGTAAATCTTTAACGCGAGTTTCTTAATATTCATAATGATAGTAGAAACATCTTCAACAACATTATCAATAGCTGAAAACTCGTGCAATACGCCTTCAATCTCGATATATTTAACGGCTGCACCTGGTAATGAAGATAGTAGGATACGACGTAAGGAGTTTCCTAGTGTAGTACCGTAGCCACGTTCAAGTGGTTCAACAACGAACTTACCGAATTTAGCATCTTCACTAATTTCAATTGTTTCAATTCTAGGTTTTTCGATTTCTATCATTTAATAATATCCTCCTCGGTTACGTCGACTTATTAATACTGTTTCTCTCAGTGCCTTGCGACTTTAACAATAATAATTATACGCGACGACGTTTTGGTGGACGACAACCGTTATGCGGAACTGGAGTTACGTCACGAATTGCAGTAACTTCTAATCCAGCTGATTGTAATGCTCGGATAGCTGATTCACGACCTGGTCCAGGACCTTTAACAGTAACTTCTACAGTTTTAAGACCGTGTTCCATTGCTGATTTTGAAGCTGTTTCTGAAGCCATTTGAGCTGCGAATGGAGTAGATTTTTTAGAACCTTTGAAACCAAGTGCACCTGCTGATGACCATGATAATGCATTACCGAATTCATCAGTAATTGTTACGATTGTATTGTTGAATGTTGAACGGATGTGTGCCACACCGTTTTCAATATTCTTTTTGACTTTACGTTTACGAGATACTTGTTTACGTGCCATTTATATTCTGCCTCCTTTACCTATTATTTTTTCTTATTAGCTACAGTTTTTACTGGGCCTTTACGCGTACGGGCATTGTTCTTTGTTTTTTGACCACGAACTGGTAGACCGCGACGATGACGGATACCACGATAAGAAGAGATTTCCATTAAACGTTTGATGTTTAAGTTCTTCTCACGACGTAAGTCACCTTCAACTTTATAACCGTCAACTACTTCACGGATGCGACCTAATTCATCATCTGTTAAATCTTTTACGCGAGTATCAGGTGAAACATTTGCTTCTTCTACAATTTTGTTTGCTGTTGAAGTACCAATACCGTATACGTATGTTAATGAAAT
This sequence comes from Staphylococcus marylandisciuri, assembly GCF_025519785.1. GTDB lineage: Bacteria > Bacillota > Bacilli > Staphylococcales > Staphylococcaceae > Staphylococcus > Staphylococcus marylandisciuri. Next base: position 37,366 of record NZ_JAOPKZ010000001.1, read on the forward strand.
AACTACTCGTTTTTCACGTGGAATATCGATTCCTGCAATACGTGCCATATTCGATTACACCTCTCTTTTTATTATCCTTGTTTTTGTTTGTGTTTAGGGTTACTACAAATAACCATTACTTTACCTTTACGTTTAATGACTTTGCATTTTTCGCAAATTGGTTTAACTGATGGTCTTACTTTCATTTTTATACCTCCCTATATTATGGAGTGACGATTATTTATAACGGTAAGTAATTCTACCTTTAGATAAGTCATATGGAGACATTTCTACAGTGACTTTATCGCCTGGTAGAATACGAATGAAATTCATTCTAATTTTACCACTCACATGTGCTAAAATTTCATGACCATTTTCTAATTCTACTTTAAACATTGCATTTGGTAAAGTATCTAATACCGTACCTTCAAGTTCAATTACATCTTGTTTAGCCATAGGTTTCTTCCCCCTTTATGATAGTCAATGATCTTTGATGGTTATGTTAATCTTAAGACGAGTTATTCAAATATATACAAAGTTTATAAACCGATTTACGTTTATCGTCACTCTGAAATTGAATTGAATCGTAATGAAGTAAACTTGACACCGTATTACTTCAGTTGATCTAAGATATTAATAACATCAGTCGTTACATCGTTGATATCTTTCGCTCCATCAATATTTCTAAGCACGTTTTTATCTTCGTAGTATTCTAAGATTGGCTTAGATTGCTTTATATTGACTTCCAAGCGATTTGAAACTGTTTCGGGATTGTCATCTTCACGTTGATATAATTTACCGCCATCAAGATCACACACACCTTCAACTTTTGGAGGATTAAACACTAGGTGGTATGTTGTACCACATTTCTCACAAATTCTGCGACCAGTTAGGCGATTCATTAATTCTTCTTCAGGAACTTCAATATTAATGACAGCTTCTATTTCTCTGCCTAAATCATCCATAATCTGATTTAGCGCTTCTGCTTGATCGATTGTACGAGGAAAACCGTCTAGTAAGAAGCCTTTCTTAGCATCGTCTTCAGAAAGTCTTTCCTTAACGATACCGACCGTTACCTCATCTGGGACAAGTTCACCGCGATCCATGTAAGATTTAGCTTCTTTACCTAAATCTGTTTCTTCACGAATAGCTTTGCGGAACATATCACCAGTAGAGATATGAGGGATTGGGTATTTCTTAACGATTTCGCTCGCTTGAGTTCCCTTACCTGCACCAGGTAAACCCATTAATATGATATTCATAAGTGCCCTCCTACTAATTATCTACGACCAAAGCCTCTATATTCTTTCTGACTAACTTGTGCTTCTAAACTCTTCATCGTTTCAATTGCAACACCGATGACGATGAGTAGACTCGTACCTCCAACCTGAATAGATTGCGGTAAGCCCATAAACTTAGTAGCCAGTATAGGTAGAATAGCAATAACTGCTAGGAAAATAGAACCTACAAAAGTTAAACGATAGAGAACTCTCGTAATATATTTTTTCGTTTGTTCACCAGGACGAATACCTGGAACATAACTACCTTGTTTTTTTAGGTTATCTGCCATTTTTTCAGGGTTAACTTGAACGAATGCATAGAAATATGCAAACGCTATTATCAGAATGATGTATACTATCATTCCGTAGTTATTAGAAGGATTAGCTACATTAGAAACCTTTTGAGCCCAATCCGCATCCGGGAAGAACAATGTTAACGTTCTTGGTAATAAGAAGAACGCCATTGCAAAGATTACCGGTATTACCCCTGCAGAGTTGACTTTTAAAGGTAAATACGTTGCTTGTGAACCTATTCTTTGTGCTGATTGTTTCTTCGCATACTGAATTGGCACTTTACGTAATGCTTGTAATACGTAAATCGCACCAACAGTTAATACTATTAATCCAACGATCAATCCAATTACTTTTAACCAAGCCATAGAAACATCATCTGCACCCACAAAAGCTTGCTGATAGAATTGGTTGATTGAAGAAGGTAACGTAGACAAGATACCTGCGAAGATTATAATTGAGATACCATTACCAACACCAAATTGAGTGATTTGTTCACCCAACCACATTAAGAAAGCAGTTCCAGTAGTTAAAACTACAGCTATCAAAAGGTAACTCATAACGCTTTGATCCATGAGCAGCGCACCTTTTAAATAGTTATTAAACTGAAACGCCATACCAATAGATTGAACGAAAGCAAGTATAATAGCGAAATAACGAGTTACATTCGTTAATTTCTTCCTACCTACTTCACCTTGTTTTGCCCACTCTGAAAACTTCGGAACAATATCCATTTGCAGTAACTGCATAACGATGGAAGCAGTGATATAAGGCATGATCCCCATCGCAAAAATTGAAAAGTTCTTCAAGGCGCCGCCTCCAAAAGTATTCAGGAGATCAGTGACACCTTGAGAGCCTTGTTGTTGATCGAAGGCATTAGGGTTTACACCAGGTGCTGGAATGTAAGTACCAATCTTGAAAATAACTAACATTGCGAGAGTAAAAAATATTTTACTACGAACTTCTTTCGTTTTGAAGAAGTTCACGAGTGTTTGAAACATTAAATCACCTCGTGTACTCCGCCTTTAGCATCAATAGCTTCTGCTGCAGATGCAGAGAATTTATGAGCTTTTACTGTTAATTTTTTCTCAAGTGAACCATTTCCTAAGATTTTAATACCAGATTTCTCATTTTTCACTACACCAGATTCTACTAATAAAGCTGGAGTTACTTCAGTACCATCTTCAAATTTATTAAGTTGGTCTAAGTTAACAATAGCATATTCTTTGCGGTTGATGTTAGTGAAACCACGTTTAGGTAGACGACGGAATAGAGGTAATTGACCACCTTCGAAGCCTGGTTTGATGTTACCGCCTGAACGTGCTTTTTGTCCTTTTTGTCCACGACCACTAGTCTTACCATTACCTGTAGCAGCACCACGGCCTACACGGTTACGTTCTTTACGAGAACCTTTTGCTGGTTTTAACTCATGTAATTTCATTACGGCACCTCCTTAATTATTTTTCTTCTACTGTTAATAAATGACTTACTTTGTCAATTTGACCACGGATAGCTGGATTATCTTCAACAACTACTATAGAGTTAGTCTTCTTTAAACCTAAAGCCTCAACCGTCTTACGTTGAGTTTCAGGACGACCGATTACACTACGAGTGAGGGTAATTTGTAATTTAGCCATAACTTATATTCCCTCCTTAATTGTATAGTTCTTCTACTGATTTGCCACGTAATTTTGCAACATCTTCAGCATTCTTAAGATTTTGTAATCCGTTAATTGTAGCGCGAACCATGTTGATTGGTGTGTTAGAACCTAATGATTTACTCAAGATATCTGTAATACCTGCAAGTTCAAGTACGGCACGAACTGGTCCACCTGCGATAACCCCTGTACCAGGAGCAGCTGGTTTCATAAATACATTACCTGAACCGTAACGGCCAGTAATAGTGTGAGGAGTAGTACCTTCAACACGAGGAACCTCGATTAATTCTTTCTTAGCAGCCTCTACAGCTTTCTTAATCGCTTCTGGTACCTCTTTTGATTTACCAGTACCAAAACCTACGCGACCATTTCTATCACCAACAACAACTAATGCTGTGAAACGGAAATTACGTCCACCTTTAACAACTTTAGCAACACGATTGATCGTAACAACGCGTTCTTCAAATTCTTTAGTTTCTTCATCTCTACGAGCCATTTAAGTGTCCCTCCTTTAAATTAAAATTCTAATCCATTTTCACGTGCAGCTTCTGCTAAAGCTTGAACACGTCCATGATATAAGTAACCTCCACGGTCAAAGACAATCGTTGAGATTCCTTTATCTTTAGCTCTTTTAGCAACAGTTTCGCCAACTTTAGAAGCTAATTCGACTTTAGAACCAGTTTCGTTAGCTAGTTCTTTATCTTTAGTTGACGCTTGCACTAAAGTTTCACCTTTAACATCATCAATCACTTGTGCGTAGATGTGTTTGTTAGAACGATATACGTTTAAACGTGGCTTCTCAGCTGTACCAGATAATTTAGTACGAACACGAGCATGTCTTTTTAAACGCACTTTATTTTTGTCAATTTTGCTGATCATGTCAATACTCCTTTCTATAGAGTCTATTTATTATTTACCAGTCTTACCTTCTTTACGGCGTACGTATTCATCTTTATAACGAATACCTTTACCTTTATACGGCTCTGGAGGACGTACTGCACGGATGTTTGAAGCAGTAGCACCCACTAACTCTTTAGATATACCTGAAACGGTAACGTTTGTGTTCTTTTCAACTGAGAAGCTGATGCCATCTTCAGCTTTAATTTCAACTGGATGAGAATAACCAACGTTAAGTACTAAATTCTCACCTTGCATTTGCGCACGGTAACCGACACCAACAAGCTCTAAAGATTTATTAAATCCTTGTGATACCCCAATAACCATGTTGTTGATTAGGGCACGCGTTGTACCGTGTACTGTTCTATCTTCTTTAGAATCAGTAGGACGAATTACTTCTAAGCTATTATCTTCTTGTTTATAAGTCATTCTTTCGTTTAATGTTTTTGATAATTCACCTTTTGGACCTTTAACAGTAACTGTATGACCATCAACACTCACTGTAACGTCGTTAGGGATTTCAATTACTTTTTTACCAACACGACTCATGTTATCGCACCTCCTTGTTAATTATTACCAAACGTAAGCGATAATTTCTCCGCCGATATTACGTTTTCTTGCTTCTTTATCTGTGATAACACCTTCAGATGTTGATACTAACGCAATACCTAAACCATTTAAAACTTTAGGTACTTCATCTGCTTTAGCATAAACGCGTAAACCTGGTTTAGAAATACGTTTAAGTCCAGTGATAACACGTTCGTTATTTTGACCATATTTTAAGAATAAACGAATAACACCTTGTTTATCATCTTCTACATATTCAACATTTTTAATGAAACCTTCATTCTTTAAGATTTCAGCGATTTCTTTTTTAATATTTGAAGCAGGTAACTCTAATTTATCGTGACGTACCATATTAGCGTTACGCACGCGAGTGAGCATATCTGCAATTGGGTCTTGCATTGTCATTGATTGTTGCCTCCTTTCAGACTTGTTTGTATTACCAGCTTGCTTTACGAACGCCAGGGATTTGACCTTTGTAAGCTAATTCACGGAAACATATACGGCATAGTTTGAATTTACGATATACAGAATGTGGGCGTCCACAGCGTTCACAACGTGTATATTCACGTACTTGGAACTTTTGTTTCTTCTTTTGTTTAGCTACCATTGAACTTTTAGCCATTTAATGAGCCTCCTTTAGAGTTATTTTTGAAATGGCATACCGAATTCAGTTAATAATTCACGAGCTTCTTCGTCAGTGTTAGCAGTAGTAACGATAACGATATCCATTCCACGTACTTTGCTTACTCTATCGTAGTCGATCTCAGGGAAAATAAGTTGTTCTTTAACACCTAAAGTGTAGTTACCACGACCATCAAATGATTTTTTAGAAACACCATGGAAGTCACGTACACGTGGTAATGACACTGCGATTAGTTTATCTAAGAATTCATACATTCTTTCACCGCGAAGTGTTACTTTAGCACCGATCGGCATACCTTCACGTAAACGGAATGTTGCTACAGATTTTTTAGCTTTTGTTACTAATGGTTTTTGACCAGTGATTGCTTCTAACTCTTCTACTGCGTTATCTAACACTTTAGAGTTTTGAACTGCATCACCAACACCCATATTCACAACAATTTTATCGATTTTTGGTACTTGCATTACTGAGCTATAGTCGAACTTTTCCACTAAATTCTCAGTAACTTCTGAGTTATATTTTTCTTTTAAACGGTTCAAAGTGAATCCTCCTTTCACTCATTATTCATTATTAGATTTAATTTCTTCGCCTGATTTTTTAGCGACTCTTACTTTTTTTCCATCAACAAATTTGTAACCTACACGAGTTGGTTCATTTGTTTTAGGGTCTAATATTTGAACGTTAGAAACATGGATTGCTGCCTCTGTTTCTAAGATTCCGCCTTCTGGATTGAATTGAGTTGGTTTTTGGTGCTTTTTGATGACGTTGACACCTTCAACAACTACACGGTCATTTTTAGGTTGAGTCTCAATGACTTTACCCTCTTTGCCTTTATCTTTACCTGCGATAACTTTTACGTTGTCACCTTTTTTGATATGCATGTGGGCACCTCCTTGGTAAATGTTTATTATTAATTTAAATTAAAGAACTTCTGGAGCTAGTGAAACGATCTTCATGAAGCTGCCTTCACGTAATTCACGAGCAACAGGTCCGAAGATACGTGTACCACGTGGGCCTTTGTCGTCACGAATGATGACACATGCATTTTCATCAAATTTAATATAAGAACCATCTTTACGACGTACACCTGATTTAGTACGTACGATAACAGCTTTAACTACGTCACCTTTTTTGACAACGCCACCTGGTGTAGCATTTTTAACAGTTGCAACGATAATATCGCCAATATTAGCTGTCTTACGACCAGATCCACCTAAAACTTTGATAGTTAATACTTCACGAGCACCAGAGTTGTCTGCAACCTTTAAGCGACTCTCTTGCTGGATCATAGTTTAACCTCCCTTATCTCATTATTTATTAAATAATTACTGATTCTTCAATAATTTCTACTAAGCGGAAACGTTTTGTAGCTGATAAAGGACGTGTCTCTTGTATCTTAACGATGTCCCCTAATTTAGCTGAATTATTCTCATCATGTGTTTTATATTTTTTAGAGTATTTAACACGTTTACCGTATAATTTGTGTGTTTTGTAAGTCTCAACTAACACTGTGATAGTTTTGTCCATTTTGTCAGAAACGACTCTACCAACGTAAACTTTACGATCATTTCTTTCGCTCACTTTTGTAACCTCCTCTTTCATTTAATTATTGATTAGCCTTATTCTGTTCAATTTCTCTCTCACGAGCAACAGTTTTTAAACGCGCAATCGTTTTTCTAACTGTGCGGATACGTGCAGTTTCCTCTAATTGACCTGTAGCTAACTGAAAGCGTAGGTTAAAAAGCTCTTCTTTTGAAGATTTGATTTGCTCTTCGATTTCTGAAGTGGTTAAGTCTCTAATTTCCTTAGCTTTCATTTGTTTCACCACCCAATTCTTCACGTTTTACAAACTTAGTTTTAACTGGAAGTTTGTGACTAGCTAAACGTAATGCTTCACGTGCTACCTCTTCACTAACGCCTGCTACTTCGAATAAGATTCTACCAGGTTTAGCTACTGCAACCCAGCCTTCTACAGAACCTTTACCAGCACCCATACGTACTTCTAATGGTTTTTTAGTGTAAGGTGTATGAGGGAAGATTTTGATCCAAACTTTCCCGCCACGTTTCATGTAACGTGTCATAGCAATACGAGCAGATTCGATTTGACGAGAAGTGATCCAAGATGTTGTAGTCGCTTGAATACCATACTCACCAAATGTTACATAGTTACCGCCTTTAGAGCGTCCAGTCGTTTTAGGACGATGTTGACGACGATATTTTACACGTTTTGGTAGTAACATGATTATTTTCCTCCTTCACTAGTGTTCTTAGTAGGAAGAACTTCTCCACGGTAGATCCATACTTTGACACCTAGTTTACCGTAAGTTGTGTCAGCTTCAGCGTGTGCGTAACCGATGTCAGCACGTAGAGTATGAAGTGGAACAGTTCCTTCAGAATATTGTTCTGCACGAGCAATGTCAGCGCCGCCTAAACGACCTGATACTTGTGTCTTGATACCTTTAGCGCCTTGTTTTAACGCTCTAGAAATCGCTTGTTTTTGTACACGACGGAATGAAGCACGGTTTTCAAGTTGACGTGCAATATTCTCTGCAACCAATTTGGCATCTAAATCGATTTTCTTAATTTCTACTACGTTGATGTGTACTTTTTTGCTAGTTAATGAATTGATTTGATTACGTAATTTCTCAATTTCAGAACCGCCTTTACCAATGACCATTCCAGGCTTACCAGTATGGATAGCGATATTAATGCGGTTTGCAGCACGTTCAATATCTACGTGAGATACTGAAGCCTCTTTTAATGCTTTATCAATAAATTTACGGATTTTTAAGTCTTCATGTAATAGTGAAGCAAAGTCTTTTTCAGCATACCATTTTGCTTCCCAGTCACGGATAACACCGACACGAAGTCCGATTGGATTAATTTTTTGACCCACAGTGTTCCCTCCTTAAATTTTATTAAGCTTCTTTCGCTTCTTCTTTACCATCACTTACAACGACAGTTATGTGGCTTGTACGTTTGTTAATCGCACTTGCACGGCCTTGTGCACGTGGACGGAAACGTTTAAGCGTTGGTCCTTCATTAGCGTATGCTTCTTTAACTACTAATTCGTCTGTGTTCATATCGTAGTTATGCTCAGCATTTGCTAAAGCGGAATTCAATAATTTTTCAACTACTGGTGCTGCTGCTTTATTTGTTAATTTTAAAGTCGCAATGGCTTCACCAGCGTTTTTCCCTCTGATTAGATCTAATACAAGTCTAACTTTACGAGGTGCGATTCTAATAGTTCTTGCAACCGCTTTTGCTTCCATTGGATTGTCCTCCTCTACTTGTTAGATATTATCTTCTTGTTTTTTTATCGTCTGCAGCGTGACCTTTGAATGTACGTGTAGGTGCAAATTCACCTAATTTATGTCCTACCATGTCTTCAACTACGTATACTGGTACGTGTTTACGACCATCGTATACTGCAAATGTGTAACCGATGAAGTTCGGGAAGATTGTTGAACGACGTGACCAAGTCTTGATAACTTGTTTTTTATCATTACCACTTTGCGCTTCAACTTTTTTCATTAAGTGTTCATCGACAAAAGGTCCTTTTTTAATACTACGAGCCATTTTGGCGCCTCCCTTCTTATTATGGCGTGCAGCAATTAAGCCGCACACACTAATAAGTTGTTAGATTTATTTTTTCTTCTTCTTACGTCTACGCACGATAAATTTATCAGATGCTTTCTTACCGCGGCGTGTTTTCTTACCAAGCGTTGGTTTACCCCATGGTGACATTGGAGATGGCATACCGATTGGAGCACGGCCTTCACCACCACCGTGAGGGTGATCGTTAGGGTTCATTACAGAACCACGTACAGTTGGACGGATACCTTTCCATCTAGAACGACCAGCTTTACCTACGTTAACAAGTTCATGTTGAAGGTTACCAACTTGACCTATAGTAGCACGGCAAGTTGAAAGGATCATACGAACTTCACCAGATTTTAATCTGATCAATACGTATTTACCTTCTTTACCAAGTACTTGAGCGTTTGCTCCTGCTGAACGAGCAATTTGTCCACCTTTACCTGGTTTAAGCTCGATGTTGTGGATAACTGTACCTACTGGGATAAATTGTAGTGGTAACGCGTTACCTACCTTGATATCAGCGTTTTCTCCACTCTCTACTTCTTGTCCTACTTGTAAGTTTCTAGGAGCCAAGATGTAGCGTTTTTCACCGTCAGCGTAAACTAAAAGTGCAATATTTGCTGAGCGATTTGGATCATATTGAATTGAATCAACCTTTGCAGTGATTCCATCTTTATTACGTTTAAAATCGATAACACGGTATTGACGTTTATGCCCGCCACCTTGATGGCGCACTGTCATTTTACCTTGGTTGTTACGTCCCGCTCTTTTCGGTAGCGGCTGTAATAATGACTTTTCTGGTTTAGTCTTCGTAATTTCAGCGAAGTCTAAAGTAGTCATATTACGACGACCATTAGTTATTGGCTTATATTTTTTAAGAGCCATTGTCGCTTACCTCCTTATTGGTAAAATTAGTTTTAGTTAAATAGATCGATTGAGCCTTCTGATAATTTAACGATCGCTACGCGTCGTTTATTAGTATAACCTTGATAACGACCCATGCGTTTTTTCTTCGGTTTGTAGTTGATGATGTTTACTTTATCAACTTTTACGTCGAAGATTTCTTCTACAGCTATTTTCACTTGAGTCTTGTTAGCTGTTGTCGCTACATCGAATGTGTACTTATCCTCTGCCATAGCAGCAGATGATTTCTCTGTGATTACGGGGCGCTTAATAACATCTCTTGCTTCCATTATCCGAGCACCTCCTCAACTTTTTTCGCAGCTGCTTCAGTGATGATGATACTGTCAGCGCTAGAAATATCTAATACATTTAAACCTTGAGCAGTTGTCACTTGAACACCAGGAATATTGCGAGCTGATAATTCAACGTTTACATCTTCGCCTTCAACTACTACAAGTACTTTTTTAGGTTGCTCTAATGTAGTTAATACATTTTTAAATTCTTTTGTCTTAGGAGCATCAAAGTTAAATGCATCCACAATAGTGAAACCATTTTCTTGAACTTTGTAAGATAATGCTGAACGTAATGCTAAACGACGCATTTTCTTAGGCATTTTATAGCTATAGCTTCTAGGTGTTGGTCCAAATACAATACCACCACCGCGCCATTGAGGAGCTCTAATTGTACCTTGACGCGCACGTCCTGTACCTTTTTGTCTCCATGGTTTACGGCCACCGCCTCTTACTTCAGAACGATTCTTTACAGAGTGCGTACCTTGGCGTAATGAAGCGCGTTGTAAAGTAATTGCTTCGAAAAGCACATCGTTGTTTGGTTCTATTGCAAATACTGCATCATTTAATTCAACTGAACCTGATTTAGATCCGTCGACTTTTACTACATCATAATTAGCCATTATGCATTTCCTCCTTTCGTTTTTTATTATTTATTACCTTTTTTAATTGAAGTTGTAATTTCTACAAATCCTTTTTTCGGACCAGGCACATTACCTTTTACTAAGATAACGCTGTTTTCAGTATCAACTTGAACTACTTCTAAGTTTTGTACTGTAACTGTGTTACCACCCATACGTCCTGGCATTTTTTGGCCTTTAAATACTTTAGATGCGTCAGACGCCATACCTACTGAACCAGGTGATCTGTGGAAGTGTGAACCGTGTGAACTAGGTCCACGTCCTTGGTTGTGTCGTTTGATTGCACCTTGGAAACCTTTACCTTTAGATACGCCTGTCACGTCAATGATATCGCCAGTTTCAAATGTATCTACTGAGACTTCTTGACCTACTTCGTATTCATCAACATTTACGTTTCTGAATTCACGAATGAAGCGCTTAGGTGCTGTGTCAGCTTTTTTAGCGTGACCTTCAGCTGGTTTATTAGCGTATTTATTTGATTTACTTCCTTTTTTATAACCTTGTTTGTCTTCAAAACCTACTTGGATAGCATTGTAACCATCTACTTCTTCAGTTTTCTTTTGAAGTACAACGTTTTGTCCTGCTTCTACTACTGTAACTGGGATAAGATCACCATTTTCTCCGAATACTTGTGTCATCCCAATCTTTCTTCCTAAGATTCCTTTGGTCATCGAAAGTCCACCTCCTAATTGTTATCTATTATAATTTAATTTCGATGTCTACACCTGATGGTAAGTTTAATCCCATCAAAGCATCTACTGTTTTTGGTGTAGGATTTACAATATCGATCAAACGTTTGTGAGTACGTTGTTCGAATTGTTCACGAGAATCTTTGTACTTATGCACCGCACGGATGATAGTGTAAACTGATCTTTCTGTTGGTAACGGGATTGGTCCAGACACATCTGCACCAGAGCGCTTAGCCGTTTCAACAATTTTTTCTGCAGATTGATCGATCACACGGTGATCATAAGCTTTTAATCTGATTCTGATTTTTTGTTTTGCCATAATTTACCCTCCTTATTCGTCTACATTTAAGTGATAGACTTCTCCACGAAAACTCTCTCACACAACGCCATGGCAAAGCGGCCGGGTGTGTCAGTAACCTTTCGCTTCATCGCTTTCCTCTAAAAGTCCAACATTAGATATCATACTAGAAAAACGTTATTTAATCAATCTCTCAGATATCTATTATTCAACTTTCGTCTAACACATACCTCATCATTGTACTTTAAATTACTAGTTACTTCAACACCTTATACTAATTTTTTTACCTTGAATCTTCTGGCGGGTGCGCTTTGCTCAATATTAATAATGGGGTGTGGTATATTAATAGTAAGAACAACATTTAAGGTGGTAATAATATGACTAATGGGGTTAGAATAACTTTAATTATATTAGGACTGATCTTACTAATTAGTGAGTTTGTTTGTGGTATTCCATTTATAGGTGGTGCGATAATTTTTAGTGCTGGATGGCAACCTCTAATATTCAACGCCTTTCTTTATGCTGTAGTAGTATTGATCCTTGCTGTTGATCGGCAGAATGCAATCAAGCCCATGTTACTCGTTCCGCTTATCGGCGTAGTAGGTTCATTCATCGCCTTCATTCCATTTATCGGCTTGATAACGCACTGGATTCTATTCTTTTTAATGATTTTCTTTTTATTTATAGTATTTACTGCTCCAGTTTATGTTCCAAACCGTCATGCTAAAGCGGTTTACAATGATAAAAGTAAAAAGTTTTAGACCTAAAATGAAGGGGCACGTTAAGAGTCTTCTCTATTCAAAATTTAGGACTTCGATTTAGATATAAATTGTCTTAAAATGGAAAAGGTTTGCTGCATTTTATTATATATTCACTAACAGTTCTTAATATTATAGTTAAGAAGTTAATCTTGAACTTCATGCAGCACAAAGTGACCAAGATTAGTACTTTAGATTCATTTGGAACACGTACTAACATGTCTCTTCGAAACATTAGACAGCACTTTTCAGTGGTACACACCTAAGCTTATCGCTCAAGGCTTCGAACAAAGTGCTGCCTTTCAAACTTATTCTAAAGCGAGTATTATAGCTATATTAAAAACGAGGTCGGGCCATAAATCCCTGAAAAAATCAACTCGTTTCAAAAACCCACAATGAATTATTTTTTATAACGGAGGTTAAAGAAATGAAAAAATCCTCTTTGTTAGCAGGATTAATAGTTCTAATTCTTTTGATCGGCGGAATATTATTAAATTTAGTAAATATCCCTAATACCGCCAATATCATATACTCTATATTAGCAATAGTTATAATCGTAATATTGTTCTTTGTTATTCCTAAAAATAACCAACATCATTAATGATTTATTCCAATTGCTTTATTGACGTTGAGCCTCGGAACCCTTAGCAATCCCAAAACTTGCCGAATAGTCGGCTTAATATGCCGACATTCGTCTACAAGTTTAGTTAAGGGTTCTTCTCAACATCAATAAATTTTCTCGGCATAAATGCGTATTCTTGCAAAAGGACAGAACAAAATAAATAATATGCTATTTTGAAGTACAGTAATACCGAATTTTACAAAGCACACCAAAGATAATATACTAAAAATAACAAGTGAAATATGGTACGCCATATGCTAAACCCCCATTGCTGTCCAAAGCAAAATGGGGGTTTTTTCATTTATCTTTTAAAGTTATCAAAGATGTAGTTTGCAACTACTCCGGCGTTAATAGATTAGATAAATGTTACAACAAGTGATAATATCGTGAACGCCATATGCACACCCCCTTTTTGCACGAAAGTGCTCAATAAGGATAAAACAACTCAAATTTTTTGTTAAATACTTCTCAAAATTACAAACTTTAATCTTAAAAAAACACCTCAAAATAACTACATCTTTAAGTATATTTATTTTCAATTTTAAGGGGTTTTTACAATCCCCCACTTTAAGGAGTATTAAAAAATCGAATGCTTATCTAAACGTGATTAATATATAAACAAAAATTATGTATATATTAATCATATTTAGATAACAATCTCAGAAAAAAGCAATAATTGAGGCTGGGACATAAATCCCAGAAAAAATAGCACTCAGATGATTTAATTCATTTCATCTGAGTGCTTCTTCTTATTCCATACTCCGTATTATTGGCTCGCTTTCCTAGGGTGCCGTCTCAGTCTCTTTCAGCATCTTGGCAGTAGATGACTGATTTGAAAATGCGCTTGTATCAAGCTTTTTCAATTCTATTCATCCTTGCCGGGGCGGGACTACGAAATCTTTTTATTCAAATTAGATTTCTGTCCCGCTCCCATTCTATTGAATGTATGTCCTAGTCTGATTGGCCAGAGAACCAAAACTACGAGATTTCTTCAATTCTCACATAAATATCAGAGCTTTTAATTACTAAGATGTATGTTGCATGTATCGAATCTTCTATTGATTTCCATGCACAAACACAAAGTATAATATGAATAAAATCATCAGCACATACATAATCGGATGGATTTGTTTGTGCTTTTTAGAAATCAGCATCGTGATAGGATAAAATATAAACCCACAAGCTATACCTGTAGCGATAGAATAAGATAAAGGCATCATTATAATCGTCACAAATGCTGGTACGGCGACTTCAAATTGCTTCCAGTTAATTTCAGCAAAGTTAGCAGCCATGAGCACACCTACGACAACTAAGGCTGGCGTAGTTACCGCGCTCGTTACTACTGCCATTAAAGGGCTAAAGAAGATGGCAAGCAAGAAACAACAACCGGTAACTATACTTGCAAGACCTGTACGGGCCCCTACTGCCACACCTGAGCTAGATTCAATGTATGATGTTGTTGTTGTCGTACCAAATATAGCACCTACGATCGTCGCTAAAGAATCTGAGAAGAGTGCGCGGCCAGCACGAGGCAATTTATTATCTTTCATAATCCCTGCCTGAGTAGCAACCGCAACTAACGTACCTGCTGTATCAAAGAAATCTATAAAGAGGAACGTTAATATCACTATTAAAAATTGAACAGAGAATAATTGACCTGGATCTTTAAATGCTTCAAAAGCTGCTCCAAATGTAGGTTCAATACTAGGAATAGAGCCTACTACGCTCGAAGGAGTATGTATTTGCCCAGTTATCATACCTACTATAGAAGTGATTACCATTCCGATGAATATCGCCCCTGGAACTTTTAATGCATATAGGATGACCGTAATGATAATCCCGAATATTGCTAGCAAGACGGGGCCATCAGTTAAATGACCTAGAGTTACTAATGTTGAATCATTTTTAATAATAATGCCTGAACTTTGCAAGCCGACAAAGGTGATGAATAATCCTATACCGGCCGAGACAGCCATTTTCATCTGGTACGGTATGGCGTTAATAATTATTTCACGTAGCCCGGTTACTGTTAATATTGCGAAGAAGATACCAGAACATAACACGCCAGTTAATCCAACTTGCCAAGGTATCCCCATTGTAAGCACTACTGTGAAGGCAAAGAAAGCATTGAGACCCATTCCAGGAGCCAAAGCGATAGGATATTTAGCGATTAAACCCATAAAGAGGGAGCCCACAAAGGCTGCTAGAGCTGTAGCTACAAATATAGCTCCTTGATCCATTCTCATGCTGTCACTTACGCCTTTCACACCTTCAAGACTTAAGATGTGAGGGTTAACTGCTAAGATATAAGCCATGCTAAGAAATGTCGTTAAACCACCGAGAATCTCTTTTTTCATATTGGTATTATGTTTCTCGAAATCGAAGTACTTTTTCAATATAAGGTCTCCTTTTAATATGAAATACCTTAATATTCTAATACCTAAAGACAAATTTTACAATAAGAATTTTCCGTTTTTTCGTATGAAATCCGAACTTTCTGAGAGATGCTTTAATATTCTTCGCATTTTCGAACTTAAATTCAAAACAATATGATGTAGAATACACCTCTGATTCGATTTTAACTTCACCCTAACAAAAAGATCGTGCGCGCTTATAGCATCTCTAATAGCGTTTAACAAGCACACACGAATTTCACATAAAATAGTCCAAAATTTACATTTATAACTGAGGTCGAGAAGCAGTAAGCTAGGATCTTCACTCTCATCGTCTTACCAAGCTCACGACAGTGGAAGAGCGCTCAACTCTCATTCGCTACTGACTGAGGTTAAGACATAAATTTCTGTAATGTGAGGACCGATGAACGGCGTCCCAAAAAAACAGGATTGTCGACAGAAACACTGACGATTCGGGAGCGGGACAAAAATCTAATTTGAATAAAAAAGATTTCGTAGTCCCGCCCCGACAAAGATGATTAGAATTGAAAAAAGCTTGATACAAGCGCGTTTTCAAATCAGTCAACTACTGCCGAGATGTTGAAGGGAGCGGGACAGAAATCTAATTTGAATAAAAGATTTCGTAGTCCCGCCCCGGCAAAGATGACTAGAATTGAAAAAAGCTTGATACAAGCGCATTTTCAAATCAGTCATCTACTGCCAAGATGTTGAAAGAAGCTGAGACATTACATTATGTCCCAGCCTCTTTCCTACGATTAGTCAAGCGCTTCTACAATAAAATAAGCATACTTAACTCAACCGTTTAAATTTTATTTTTATAAATAAGGTGTTAAACTATATTTGATTGTACGGTTAGCTAATGAGGGGCCATTTGATAATCGTATAATTTATGATTGACTATCAGGTAATGAATTGTTTTTAATAGTCGGTTGATACAGGCGACTACTGCAGTCTTATGAGATTTCTCATTAGGCTGCTTTTTCAATTTATAGTAATAATCTATAATATGGTTGTTATAGTGTCGCTGCCCCCGAATGATATTCATTACGACCCAAAATAATAATCTTCTCGCTTTTTTATTACCTCTTTTATTAATTGTATCTCTGGATTGAGTTCCTCCAGATTGATATCGTTTGATATCAATACCTACATAAGCATTTAATTGTTTATTCGATTTGAATTGAGTCACATCTCCTAGTTCTCCAAGTATCATCGCTGCTGTTAGTTCTCCAATACCTGGAATAGAATAAATCGCTTGAAAAGCATCAAGTTGTTTAGCCAATTGGATCATTTCTTTATCTAATTGGCTCATTTGTTGTATAGAAGTTTTTAATTGTTGAATGCGTAATTTCGTTTTTTGAACTAGAAAAGAATGTTTAGCTACATGAGGATAACTTTCACGTGCAAGTTTAACTAATTCTTTCGCATAGTTTTCTGCTTTCTTAATAGATAAACCTTTGTCTGTAGAGTTGAGTATGCTCGTAATAAGCGTTTCTAAATCTTGTTGATAGACGAGGTCAGGATGAGGGAATTGTTGAGCGATATTAAGTGCTATGAGAGAGTAACGGTTTTTAAATAATTTTTCTAATTGAGGGAAAGTTTGATGTAATGATTCCTCAATTTCTACTTTCAAGCGATTTTGTTCATTTTCCATTTCTAAATGAAATCGTGCACGTTCAAGTAAATCAAAGAAAATACCAGAATAGCTTTGTTGGTGCTTAATGGATTGAAGGTTAGGAGCTAATTGGGCTAATTTATGGGCATCAGATTGATCTGTTTTCCATGACCTTAAAGAACTTGTTTTGAATTTTGCCTCCAATGGATTTAATTTAATATAATTTATTTGATTGACTCGGCAAAATCGAACCATACCCCTTGAATAAATCCCTGTGGATTCAAAAATGAGTGTTGGATTGTCCATTTTATTTAAATACTTGAGTAAATAATTATAACCATTTTTATTATTTTGAATAGTAAATTCCTTTTGGAGCTTGTCATGGTTATAATGAGCGATGACACTGTTTTTCTTACTTATATCAATGCCTAAATAATTGATAAGTCAAACCTCCTATATCGTTTTTGAGAAGCAAGAACTTTACTTAACCTTTCTCATTTCACTTTCCTATACACGGTTTCAAGAACCCAACATACTCCAATCGAATTTCAAAAGGCGAGAGTAAAGCTGATCGGTTTTGACTACGGATTTAAAATCCAAGAGACCGCACGATCTACTTCTCTCTTTAACTATAAAAAATAGCTATGAAAAAATCTATCGTCATAGATTTCTTCATAGCTAATCTTAGTATGTTTTCTCTCTAGGCAAAGACCTTTATATACCAGTTTCTCTTTGTTAGGCCCCCTGCTCAAATCCTAAACGCTTTTGTCCTTACCTCTGACTCCCTATTTATAACTAGTAAGTTTATAATTACCCTCTCAGCTTACGTTTGTTTTACCACTTAAAGTTTTAAATTTTTAAGAGCATCTGCGAATGGATTGTTCTTTAACTCCTCATCGTTATTCATATATTTTTTCATTTCTCGTTTTGATACGCGATCAGATTTTTTGTGTTTAAGACGTTGATCCATTTGAGCCTGCGTTTCACTATGACCACAGACGCAACGATACACAGCTGATTTACCGCGACCGAATAAAGTCATTCTTTTCTTACAGTTAGGACACCGAGCGTTCGTTTTCTTCTGAACATTCTTCTTGGTCTTGCAACTGGGATCTGAACACATGAGCATTTGGCCATTTTTCGTTTTAACTTTAATCATAAACTTTCCACATGTTGGACACTCTGTTGAAGTTAAATTATCGTGCTTATACTTTTGTTCGCTCGATTTAATTTCAGACACAACTGCTTTCGTAAAGCTCCGCATTTCTTTCATAAAATGACCAGCTTGATACTCACCGCGCTCAATTCTAGTTAGCTTGTCTTCCCATTCAGCAGTCATAATAGGTGAAGTCAATTGGCTAGGCGCTAGTTGTAATATTTGTTTCCCTTTGTTCGTCACTTTTATTTTACCATCGTTAGCAGTAATAGCGTTCATATTAAAGAGCTTATCGATGATGTCTGCACGTGTAGCAACTGTACCTATACCTCCTGACTTCTTGAGAGTGTCTGCATGTTTCTTATCTTTAACTTGAATATACTTCTGAGGATTTTCCATTGCTTTCAATAATGTCCCCTCATTGAAGTATTCAGGCGCTGAAGTGAAGTGCTCTTTAATATCAAAGATTGTAGGTTGAACGGGTTGTCCCTCTATAAAGCGAAAGCTATCTTTAGTTGTACTTACTTCTTCCTCTCTAACGCGTTTATAACCCTTCTCTTGAACCACCTTATCTTGATAGGTAAATTGCTTTGAATCAATTTCAACAGTGACTTGAACTTGCTTAAATTGCTCGGGCGGAAGTAAGTTCTCTACAAAACGTTCAGCCACCATCATATATAATTTTCGTTCTCGTTCAGATAGTTGATTTAAA
The DNA here is from genome assembly GCF_025519785.1 of Staphylococcus marylandisciuri. Taxonomy (GTDB): domain Bacteria; phylum Bacillota; class Bacilli; order Staphylococcales; family Staphylococcaceae; genus Staphylococcus; species Staphylococcus marylandisciuri. The sequence continues at coordinate 56,379 of NZ_JAOPKZ010000001.1, forward strand.
TTGACTCTGACTTCAGTTGGGATAATCGCATGGTGATCTGAAACCTTGCTATCATTAACAGTTTTGTGTTGCTTACCAAAATTTTGAGACAACAAAGATTTGGCATGCGGTTTTAACTCTGTAGTCATGACAGCTTTCAAACGCTCTTGAAAGGTGTCAATCATATCCGTCGTTAAGTAATTGGAATCAGACCTCGGATAGGTCACCACTTTATGTCGCTCATATAAATTTTGTAAGGTATTAAGTGTTTCTTTCGCACTAAAGCGATAGCGTTGGTAAGCTGCTTGTTGCAAGTCTGTTAAGCTAAATAATGGTAATGGGTAAGATTTCTTGTTTTTACTTTTTACAGTTATGACTTTGCCCTTTTTACCTTTTAGTTGTTGCTGTAGTTCCTCCAATGTTTCTCTACGGTCAACCGATTTAGGGGTCATGCAATCAAACCGATGGCCTTCTATTTCGGCTTTTAAAGTATAAAATGCTCGAGGTTTAAACTGGTTAATCTCGTTCTGTCGCGCTTGAACCAACTGAATCGTAGGTGTCTGAACACGCCCTAGTGAAAGCTGCGCATCGTATTTAGTAGTTAATGCGCGCGTTGCGTTAATACCTACTATCCAGTCTGCTTCACTTCGGGCTAGAGCAGCTTGATATAAGGAGTTAAATTGTCGACCATCTTTTAACCTTTTAAACCCTTGCTGTATAGCTTTTTTCGTAACAGAACTCACCCATAAACGTTTAATCGGTTTTTTATTGTTAACTTTGTCGAGAATCAAACGAGCAACCAGCTCTCCTTCTCGACCCGCGTCAGTAGCAATGATAATTTCTTTGACATTGGACTGCTTTATTAAAGTTTTAACAGTATTAAATTGATGTTTTGTCTTAGGAATAACGACGCTTTTCATATGTTTAGGGAGGATCGGTAAATCCTCTAGTTTCCATTCTCTCCATGCCTTATCGTATTGTTCAGGGGTAGCATTAGTTACTAAATGACCGAGCGCCCATGTTACGATATACTTGTCATTTTCAAAGTATCCTTTTTTCTTTCCTCTTATATTTAATGCTTCTGCTATATCCCTTCCTACTGAGGGTTTTTCAGCTAATATCAATGATTTCATATATTTATCCCTTTCTTAACTAGTAAATCTATTGTAACATGACAATTTGATACTCTACTGGTTTCTACATATAATAAGATTAAGATAGAGGAAAAGTAAGCTACTAACGATCACTAACTCACGGGGGTCACTGTTATGACAATCCATAAACTTACCGATTGCACAGAAATACTCAAATTTATCGAAAACGCAGACTACACTAAAACTTCTTATCTTTATAAGCTTCCACAAGAGCATCATCATATCCAACAGATGATTGAGCGAGCCATTCATTCTCCAGGCGTGTTTGCTATCATTGATGACAATAATATTAAAGCTTTAGTCCTAGCATTTACTTATGAAGAAAATAAATTTAAAGTTATCGGCCCAATAATTAGTCATGGCTATCATTTAACGATTGAAGAACAAGATGATTTACTCAATGCTATGTTTCATGCTCAACCTGACGATGCTAACTTTAATTTCTCATATGATGCTACATCTCAAGTATTTGCTAAGGAAATGAAACACTTAAAAGCCTCATACCATTTTACTGATTATTATTTAGAAGCTTATCCGGAAATTAGATCGATCGAACCTACCTCATATCAAACTATTACTGAGTATCATAAAGCCTATTTTAGAGCTTTTAAAAAGTTACATGAAAAAGCATTTAAACGTAATGAGATGAGTGCTTCACAAATTGTCGACTCTCTAGATGAAAATAACCGTTTATTTATATTTGTTTCTGAAGGTCTGTTAAAAGGCTATATCTATATCCAGACACATCCAAGACGTGGAATTGCAGAAATTAAATATTTCACCAGTCATTCAGATTACCGCTTTAAGGGCATTGCTTTTGACTTGTTAAAGTTCGTCCTTAACTTTGCTTTTGACCATTATGAGTTGAAAAAGATTTATTTTAAAATAAGAAGTAAAAATAGTCGCTTAGTACAAAGGTTTAATGAGCTCGGTTTCCATGTGAATAACGAATATAAAAAGTTTAAGTATGTCGCCAAACATACATAATCTAAAAAGGAAGCTAATATGATTCGTATTCGTAGTTCCTCACCTTGAGAAATAACTCACTACACAATTGTATGGCCCCATTAGTTTCGAAGTAAGATTTACACACATAAGCACATAAACGCTAGAACTCTTGGCTATATACAAACATCATTTAAAGGGTCTGGGACATAAAGATCTTTGATTAGAGAGAAAGAGGCTGGGACATAAATCCCAGCCTCTTCAACATCTTGGCAGTAGATGACTGATTTGAAAATGCGCTTGTATCAAGCTTTTTTCAATTCTAGTCATCCTTGCCGGGGCGGGACTACGAAATCTTTTTTGTTCAAATTAGATTTCTGTCCCGCTCCCTTCAACATCTTGGCAGTAGATGACTGATTTGAAATTGCGCTTGTATCAAGGCTTTTTCAATTCTAGTCATCCTTGCCGGGGCAGGACTACGAAATCTTCTTATTCAAACTAGATTTCTGTCCCGCTCCCTTAATACGCCTCGTTTAATTCACTACCACAGCTTGATAAATATATAAAATAACAATACTGATCAGTATAGTGCTATTAGTAGCCATGCCGATGAGGGGCAACGTTTTATAACGAAATTGTATTGCATAAGGTACAATTGCTACACCTACAGGAAGTAACCATGCCACCTGTAATGTGGACTTAATCATCGGGTCGTTCACTGGTAAAAAGAAATGAATGAGTAATCCCGCAACTGCGCCTATAGAGTAGTGGCATAAGATGTATTTCAATGCTAAGGGTAAGAAGTGCTTTTCGATATTAAAGTTGAGCATCAAGCCTAGTAAAATCATAGATAATGGCAAGTTGGCTTTAGATAACACATCGAAAAATTGTATGATTGGGTGAGGAAGGTGCAAATTACATATATTTAAAGTAAACATAACGATGTAAGTGACGAGAGGAACTGATTTTAATAAGCTCTTACCTAAAAATTTAAAGCTAAAAGGTTGCCCATGATTACTGAAGTGACTACCAACGAAGTACGAAATGCCAAACATAACGATAGCGCCACCTATATCAGCCATACCAAAATAAATGAGACCAGTGTTAGGCCAGATGGCTTCAACCAGAGGATATGCAAAGACACCAATATTTAATGCAGCCGTCATCATACCTAATGACCCACGAATATGTCTATTGTGCTTTCTAAACAACCATACTACTATAACTTTAGCAACAACCCCATATACAATCATCATTATTGGAAGTATAGATAGCGAAAAATCCAAGTTAGCATGATTCAAGTTCACAATGACCAGTGAAGGTAATGTGACATTAAGCACAAGCGTAGCAAATACCTGACTATCATTCGCTTTAAAATAATTCAGGCGTTTCAAGATATAACCTAAAGCTATTAAAATGATAATAATTATGAATTGCAATGTCACATTATACCTTCTTTCCAAAATTAAAAGATTACTGGAACACTTTAACACATATTCAACTCGTTTTAGAAGTAGATTATTTCATGTTATAATTTAACAAAATGTGTGGGTATACTATGATGAGTAAAGGAGCATACAGCTATGGATTTAAATTCTCAATTAGAAGATTTGAAATATGATTATGTTCGACTACAAAACGATCTAGATAAGCGCGAATCTGTAGGCCTCGAAACTGATCCTTTAATAAAACAATTAGACGAAATTGAACAAAAGATTTCTAATGTGCGTGCTAAAATGCGTGCGCAAAGTGAATAATAAATTAATTCAGTAAATAAGAATATGATGGTGAAGCGAAGATCATTAATTTGAGATGACGATTAACTTCTATTTACTAGCTATAATCGTTATATTCTCCTTCGTCATTCACCATCATCTTCTTTCCATATACATACTTTATATTTATTAAAGAGGTTGTTAAATTGAGGAGGTCGGGGCATAAACGTTGAGGATGTGAGCAGGGGCCCCAACACAGAGAAACTGGTAATTCAGTTTCTACAAGCTCAGCGAGTTGGGGTGGGGCCCCAACAAAGAGAAACTGGGACATAAAGGTCTTTGACTAAAGAGAGAGAAGCTGGGACATAATGTAATGTCTCAACCTCTTTCAGCATCTCGGCAGTAGATGGCTGATTTGAAAACGCGCTTGTATCAAGCTTTTTTCAATTCTAGCCATCCTTGCCGGGGCGGGACGACGAAATCTTTTTATTTAAATTAGATTTCTGTCCCGCTCCCTCTTCAACATCTCGGCAGTAGATGACTGATTTGAAAATGCGCTTGTATCAAGCTTTTTTCAATTCTAGTCATCCTTGCCGGGGCGGGACGACGAAATCTTTTTATTCAAATTAGATTTCTGTCCCGCTCCCGAATCGTGAGCGTTTCTGTCGACAATCCTACTTTTTTTGGAGGCCGTTAATCGGTTTCCCGTAGCACAGAAGCATTACGTCTCCTCCTCTTGTTCATATTTTCAACTCTCACAACGAGGAACCGTTCATTCTAATGAACTGTCTTCCTAGATGGAAAGGATGGCCTGAAATGCAACTTTATTTGATTCTATTACCGATACTTTACCTTATCGTAAGTTATATTAGTATCTTTAAAATGAATACGATTTTCACTACAGTTTTAAGAGTTATAATGGGATTACTCCTCTTATTTGTAGTGGCTTTAACTACTGTTTCCTTCCCTGCTAGTTACTGGTGGGTCTTTGCAGTACTTGTGTTGTTAATCGCTAATGTAGAAGTAACTAACTTTAAATTTAATAAACAGGATAAAAAAGGGGTCAATATTCTTAATTTAATAAGTTTAATTATTTTCGTAATATACATCATTTTAGTATTAGTTATTTATTAAAATGATGTGAGGCCTCGTATTGTAATGTGATTAAACCGGCTCAAAAATAATGGCTAAACGCTACTCAACTAGAGGTCGGTACATAAGCGTTGAGAATTTAAGCAGAGACGAACGGTATGCAAAACTGTGGTCCAAACTTTGTCGACAATCCTGCTTTTAAGACGCCGTTCTTCAGTTGTCTAGAGCACATAAACTTTATGGCTCAACCTCTTGAATTCTCAATTTACAAATTTATGCCTCTTGAAATTTCTAGTTACCGTTTCGAGTTAGGACGTAAACCCTATAAAAAAGAGGGGAGCGGGACAAAAATCTAATTAGATTTCTGTCCCGCTCCCTTTTCTTATTTTCTACTGCGTGTGATTGGTTTTATATCTCAAACTTCTATTTCGTCTTATTTCTGCGAACTATTTTATCTTTTAACGTAAAGAGTATCTCATAAATGACTGGCACTACGATAAGAGTGAGTAGTGTAGATGAAATAAGACCGCCTACTACGGCTGCAGCTAACCCTTTCGAAATTAAAATTGAGCTATCTTGACCAAATAAGAGAGGTATAAGTGCGCCTATCGTTGCTAAGGCTGTCATCAAGATAGGACGAATACGGGTACCTCCTGCTTCTATTAACGCCTCTTTCATTGCCATGCCTTCTTGTTGATTATTTATTACCCTATCAACTAATACAATCGCATTGGTAACGACTATTCCTATCAACATGAGCATACCTATCAATGTCGATACAGAGAACGTTTCGCCAGTTATCAGCAGTGCTATAATCACGCCGATAGCGGTATAAGGTAGAGAGAATAAGATTGTGAATGGCGCTAGAGCACCTTTGAATGTCAATACTAGAACGAGATAAACGATGATTACAGCAGCTATCATAGCAAAAGTCAATTGAGATATCGCTTCATCAATATCTTCAGATGCCCCTCCTACATCTATACTTACGCTACGTGGCTTATCTATTTTCTTCACTTGCGACAAGACGTCGCTAGAAACTCCACCAACATCTTTATTTATTGCTTTACCTGTCACTGTTGTTTGATAGTTACCTGATTCTGTTTCTAATTTATTAGGCGTCTCGCCTTTTTCTAATGTAGCAATATCACTTAGTTGAACTTCTTGACCGGTTGGAGATGGTATTTTAACTTGTTCTAATTTTTCTTTTGACCAATGACGCTCTTTATCTTTTCTTACTTTAACATTGATCGAATGGCCGTTTTCTTTCACGCTCGTAATTGTTTCCTCAGGCGCATTCTCATTTAAAGCTAAAGCTAATTGCTTCGCTTTGATACCTTTATTTGCTGCCTTATTATGATCTACGTGGATTTGGTATTCTTGGTACGTTTGGGTCAAATCAGATTTCACGTTAGTTAAAGCACTATTCTTCTTCATGAGATGCTCTACTTTTTTAGCAGTATCATTAATTTCACCTAACGTTTCCCCTTGGACCTTTACTTTAATCGTATTATTGTCACCGCCAGTACCTAAATCTTGATTATTCCAGCTACCGGGGTGTTTAAATTTATCCACATGATGTAGTACTTTGTCTGGTTCTTCATCAAAGTTAGGTGTGTTTTTATCATATTCAACCATTAACGCTAAATTGTTTGTGTTTCCAGTCGGATCTTGAGGCGAAGCACCACCTACTGAATACTGTACAGTTTTAACTTTGCTTTTGCCATTAAGGTATTTTTGCACTTGTTCAGCATGGTCGAGCACACTCTTTTCGGTTTCACCTGGCTCAGGCTTATAAGTTAATGCAAGATACTTATCTTCACCAGTAGATATGAAACTAGTTCCGATACGTGTTCCACCTATGACTATGGTAAAGAATAAAATGACGGTACTGATGATAATAACTATCCATTTATGATTCAGTGACCAATGTAATATTTTGCGATAGCTCGTGCTTAAAGTCCCTAATGAATTGTTGACACTTCTCTTTCGAATACCTCTTTTAAACAATGTCGAACCTAAAGCAGGCACAATCGTTATAGAGACGAGTAGTGATGCTAATAAACTAAATGTAATTGCTAAAGCGAACGGTCTGAACATCTCACCTACTGATCCTTGGATAAATGCTAGTGGTAAGAATACGACTATCGTCACTATCGTTGACGACATAATAGGTTTAAAGACTTCTTTCGTAGCTGATACTATCAGTGACTCTCCAGCCTCTTTTTCTGCTGAATTGGATAATCTCCGGTAAATGTTCTCTATGACTACGATTGAGTCATCAATAACACGACCGATAGCTACCGTTAACGCACCAAGCGTCAAAATGTTTAACGAGATGTCGCATAGTTTCATAGCAATTAAAGCGATTAGAATCGACATCGGTATAGAGACGATAGATATTGCGGTAGTTCGAATATTTCTTAAGAACAACAGGATGATAATAATAGCCACAATTGTACCAAGTGCTGCTTTTTCTACCATTGTATAAATTGAATCTTCAATAGGTTTAGCTGTATCCATCACTTTAGTAGCCTTTAGCCCTGGGTTCTTCTTAGTGAATTGGTTTATTTCCTTACGTACATTAGATGCGACTTGCACTGCATTTGCATCTTGAGCTTTAGTCACTTGCACATTAACAGCGTCTTTACCATTTGTCTTCGAAATTGACTCTCTGACATTACCTTCAGTCACATCAGCTATGTCGGTTAACCTAACAGTAGGTTCACCCTTTTTAGTACGTTGCTTTTGACTTCCCTCACTATCGGAATTCTTACTTACTGAGAGTGGAATTTCGAGATTCTTTAATGCGCTTAGAGAACGGAAATGGCCATCTAACACGATGGACTTTTCTTTATCTTTAAATTGGAACAAACCGAGTGGTGATTGGTCAGACGAATCTTTTATGTAATCTTGAACACTCTGTTGATCTAGCCCTTTTTCTTGTAGCGCTTTTTTATTAAATTTAATACCTATTTCTTTAGATGTTTGACCGTTAGTTTGAGCATTTTGCACACCGCTCACAGTCTGCAATTTAGGTATGAGATTATTTTTTACCTTTTTAGTTACATTATTTAGATTATTATCTTTATCTGTAAAAGAATAGGCAACCACAGGGAAAGTATTAACGTTATTTCTAACTAGATCGGGCTCTTCTACGGCTTTTTTAAATTTAATCTTGTCAATTTCTTTTTTAAGATCATTTTCAGCTTTATCCATGTCCGTACCTCTATTGTACTTTACAGTAACCATTGAGGCGTTCGCCATCGATTGTGAACTGACATTTGAAACTTTAGCCATGGATCTTACTTGCTCATCAATCTTATCACTAATGTCGGATTTAACTGTCTCAGGAGTGGCCCCTTGCTCTACAGTTTGAACTGTGATCGTAGGCTCTTCAATATCTGGGATAAGTTCGAGTTTCATCTTTGAGGCAGAGTAAATCCCACCAAGAATGACGAGCAATACCATCAGGAATATTGCGAATTTATTCCCGAGTGAAAATTGTAAAAGCTTTTTTATCATTCTTATGATAACCTCCATTAAATATTGTTAATTAAAATTTACCATATCTTTACAAACTATAGAATAGCTTAACTATAAAAGATTTAAATAAATCGTAAAAATTTGATAAGTGAAATCGGAATTAAATATATCTTATTAAGATTGTTTAACATATAAGTATTAGAAAAGGGTTTCTTTAATTAACACTGGATGCATTGTTTGCGAAATGATTTAAACATTAAAAAAGGTGAGTCAGTAAGAAGTATTGTGATACTAATGATAGAGATCAATGAGGAGAAGGATCGATTGAAAATTGGACATAACTGACATATAGCGGTAAATACTCATCTTGATTTGTCTTACTGTAGTCTTCAATGTTTAACGCTAACAAAGTACGCACGCCTTTTCATAATTTGATCCAACATACTTTGAGCGACATTCGACCTGAGATAGTTGGTGATACGTGCTATGATAATGAGCAAACAACATGTTGATCACCGTTGATTTCAATCGAACACTATAATTACTGTCGGTATGTTTCTAGTAGGTAAAATGAAAATTAAGAGTTGTCTTTGTAAATTCCTATATAAGAGCATGAGGTCGGACATAAAGTATCTGTGCTATGGTAAACGATTAACAGCGTCCCAATAGTAGGAGTATCGACAGAATCACTCACGATTCAGGAGCGGGACAGAAATCTAATTTGAATAAAACGATCTCTGTCCCGCTCCCTTTATATATACATAGTTATGACTTATTTTTTCTTAATTTACGTGAAATCTTAATCTTAGCATTTGTCAACTTCGGTTTAAGATTTTCGATAGCGAGATATAAAGGCTTATTTAATACATAGTCAAACTCACCTATCTTCTCGCTTAAATAAGTGCCCCAAGACTTCTTGAAAGCCCACAATCCATAGTGGTCGGAATGTTTATCTGGATTATTATCTGTCCCACCGAAGTCATACGTCGTTGCGCCGTGCTCTCTAGCATACTGCATCATGGCAAATTGCATGTGATGGTTGGGTAAGAAATCACGATAATCGTTAGAAGAAGCACCGTATAAATAATATGATTTTTTACCACAGAACATAAGCAATGCTCCAGATAAATAGATACCCTCAGGATGAGTACTCTCTAACTCTTTCATGTCATTGTACAATGCTTCTGTCTTAGCTGTCTTGTTCTCGTTATCATTAAGCTTATTTAACGTTTTCTTATCTTGCTTCTTATCTTTTAACTTAGCACGTTCAGCATGTAGTTTGTCTAATGACATTGCTAACTCTTGAGAAACGAATTTAGGCTCAAGTTTGACTAAGAACAACTCAGCATCGCCATCCGGGTGAAGCGCATCATAAATATTCTCAAAGTAACTCACATCGCGAGTGAGAAAACCATCTCTTTCGCCTGTGATCTTCATCAGATGAGCAAAGGTCTTTAACCCCTCTCTACCAGACCGTTCTACTTTAGTCCCCCGCTTCAAAGAAGTACGAACTTTAGAACGATTGCGACGTTCAAAGCTTTGGATTAACTCTTTATCTGATTGATCGATAGGAGTAATCATCGTCATTCGCGGTTGTATGTAATCTTTAGATAAGCCTTCTTTAAAACCTTTGTGTTTGAACCCTAATGTTTTTAAATGACGTAACGCTTCAGTCCCGTTGCTTACTTCTACATCCGGGTCTATCTTTATAGCATAAGATTTTTCTCCTTTAGCAACTTGAATTGCTTCATCACGAAGCGCTTTCAAAGCTGCTTGATTTGTATAGTCTGTGACAAACCCTCGAGAAATGTAACATAAAGTATAAGGTAGTTTAGGAACCTTTTTAAATAACAGTTGACCTACGCCTTTGATTTTCCCATCTTCACCAACCGCTATACGCTTCGAATACCAACCCGTGAGCTTTTTAGTTTCACCCCATTTCGTAAGTTGGAGCAAATCGCCATTCGGATGAGATTTAACGAAATCATCATGTTCTTGATCTGTGATATTCATTCTTTCCATTTATTTGAAATTCTCCTTTTTATACCAGTTCTCTTATTGTACTTACAAAAGTATTACCTTTCACCTTCGAGGAAACGTTTTGTTATCATTGAACTATCTAGTTGAAAGTGTGGTTTTTATGCGCAATATCTTACTCATGATTATATTAATTACTAATTTATTTTTCATTATTTACGCTTTATCTTATACGCTAACAGTTAATAACTTCAGTCTTAAAGTAATCCTCGTTGCATTTTCTCTAATTATTTCTGTTCTATTTATGTTATTACCAAAGTCTCGATGGAATACTACTTTAAGCATTCTCACTTGTCTAGTGGTTCTAGTCCACATAGCAATACTTGTGCACAGCACTTACATTTATATGTACCTAAACTAAATAAAGCGGTATTCTGCCCCACGTATATTAAAGGAGTAAGATGAAGTTGTCTCATCATCTTCGATAACGATCGATTTGTACGATGATTGATCACCATCGAAGATACGGTAAACCACTTCATCATCTAGTTTAAGTTCTGTAAACTCCTCATTATCTCGACAAATAGCCATATTGTACCATTTTTGCCAGTTCTCTACTGTTTTATGCCGATTCTTACTTTCAATATTTATTGAGCCGAGAGTGAAATGATTTTGTCTAAGAGGGCTCAATGCCTCTTCCCTTTCTCGTTGAGGTTCATCCCATTGAATAAAAAATGGCGGTTTAACACAATAATCAAACTCTGCAATGTATAATAATTTCCACGTTTTGCGTTTACCTTTTTTATTCTCTCTTTCCATAGATATTGGACCTATGACATTAACTCCTAATTGTTCCAAGCGCGCTTTTTCATTTTCGATGTCATTCGTTTCAAACGCTATTGTTTTAAATCCTTGACTGAAGCCATCTTGAACTATTTTAGATGGAAAGGAGACTCTGCCCTCTTCGGATTTAACTATTTTCTGCAATTGCTCTATTTTATAAATATCTAACAATTCTACGTAAGCATTCTTTAAGTAAACTAAACGGTTATGCGTACCCAGTTTTTCATGTTTTCCTCCTGGATGAATCTTTAATATATCGCCAGGGAAATTAAAGTGTTCAATATTTTTAACGTAATGAATGATATGATCTAATTTTAGAGACATAATTTTTCCTCACTTCTTCTCACTTCCGTTAAATACCATCATAACAAATTATCACCTTCATTTCTTCAAACTCAATCATTCTGTTTTTTAAATATAGCTATTGAAAAAAGTAGTAGAAAGACTTACAATAGAAATCGCTGATTAAAGTTAGCGAAGCTAACTATTTTTAAATATGTGAGGATAGAGAATATGGAAACAAATCGTTTATTTAACAGTATAACTGCTATATACAGACCGTACGTTAAACTCTGTAGACCCATCTTTGAAGCACACGATCTATACAATGGACAATGGCTAGTTCTTAAAGACATCGCCTTTCATCAACCGACAACGCTCGTTCAAATATCAACTCGTCGAGCAATTGAGAAACCCACTACCAGAAAGATTCTTAAAGTGCTTTCAGATAAACAATTGCTAGAAATATCTCAAGGTACAGATCGCCGGCAAAAGTGGCTTACTTTATCCCACCAAGGGAAACAATTATTTAATCAAATTTACGATGAAGTTACAAAGGTTCAGAATCACTTGATTGATACTACTAATCTTTCGCAGGAGGAAATAGACATCACTTTAAACACGTTAACGACAATCTATGAACAAATAGTACAAACAGAGGAGGAATAATCCGTGGGACATACAGAGACAACTAAAACGCCCATATGGACTAAAAGCTTTAACATTAATTTTCTGACTAACTTTCTAGTATACTTAAGTATGTATTTACTCATCGTACTTATTGCTAGTTATACTACAACTACTTATAACGCATCAGCAAGTATAGCTGGCTTGGTAACTGGGTTATTCATCATCGGCTCTTTGATCGGCCGCTTTACTACTGGTAAATATGTTAACCAACTTGGACCAAAGAAAATACTTATCTGCGGTTTGATTTTTCTCATTATTACTCAACTTTGTTACTTTATCGAAGGGTCACTTCTCTTCTTAATGTTTACACGACTGATCAACGGGATTGCAACAGGCATCATCACTACCGCAACCGGTACTATCGCAGCTTATGTCACCCCGCCTGAACGCAAGAGTGAAGGTATTAGCATGTTCTCATTGAGCTTAGTCATTGGTACTGCAATCGGTCCATTTTTCGGTCTATTTTTATCAAACATATATCCTATTGAAGTCCTATTTGGACTTTGTTTGGCCTGTGGCATCATTAGCCTTATCACTTCCCTCTTTATAAAAGTTCAATTTGAAACAACTTCTAAAGAACAACATTCATCCCTAGAAAAAAGTAAAGGCTTTGATTTAAGTAACTACTTGGCTAAAGAAGCTGTACCAGTAGCTATACTTATGGTGTTATCAGGGCTTACTTACTCTTCCATCTTATCGTTTATCAAAGATTATGCAGAGGAAATCAATTTAGTAACAGTGTCTAGTTATTTCTTTATCTTCTATGCGCTCTCTTCATTATTTACCCGACCACTAGCAGGTCGCTTAATGGATAATCGTAATGAGAACGTCGTTGCTTATCCTTCATTTATATTTTTAATACTCACATTTGTTTGTCTCTACTTCACTTCTAGTAGCTGGTTAATGGTAGTAGCAGGCCTATGCCTCGGTGCTGGTTACGGTACAATATCATCAATCATGCAAGCAGTAGCAATCAAAGTCTCTCCACCAGCTAAATACGGGGTAGCCACGTCCACCTATTTCATCGGACTCGATTTAGGTATTGGTTTAGGACCCTATCTACTCGGCTTCCTAATTAACTCGTTATCCTATGCTTCACTTTATGGACTGATGGCCATCGTCGCCCTCATCACAATGGTGCTTTACTACCTCTTTCATGGTCGGAAAGTTAAAGAATCTTATTAAAGAGGTTTAAACTTTTAGAGGCTGGGACATAAAGGTCTTTGAATAGAGGGAAAGAGGCTGGGACATCATATAATGTCTCAGCCTCTTCAACATCTCGGCAGTAGATGACTGATTTGAAAAATGCGCTTGTACCAAGCTTTTTCAATTCTAGTCATCATTGCCGGGGCGGGACTACGAAATCCTTTTATTCAAATTAGATTTCTGTGCCGCTCCCTTATTCGATTTAAGTGCGTTTAATACATTGAATTATTGTCAGCAACAGTCTGTCGTTCTTAACCGCCGATATAATTCATATTTATCTTCTTCCGCTTTCGATTCACTACTGTTTGTTCGGTACGTTCATCTGAATATCGATTATTTCTAACACGCCACAGTGCTCTAAATTGACGTTCTAATTCTTCATCAGTCGCGCCATTCCTCAATAAGGCTTTCACATCGAAACCATCAACTTCACTGAAGAGACACCCGTAGAACTTTCCATCAGAAGAGAGACGAGCTCTAGTACAAGTAGAGCAGAATGATTCTGAAACACTAGTGATGAGACCGAACAGAGCCCCATTATCTTTATGGCGATAATATTTAGCAACTTCACCATAATACTTCGGTCGCACCGGCATGATATTAAATTCTTGTTCAATCACTTCTAACATTTCGTCTTTAGAAACGACTTTGCTGAAATCCCAACCATTATCATTTCCTACATCCATAAATTCGATAAATCTTACCGTGATATTTTTCTCTTTAAAATACCGAACCATAGGTATGATTTGATCATCATTAACCCCTTTTTGAATCACTACATTGACTTTGACTTTGAATCCTATTGAGCAAGCATAATCAATTTGTTGTAAAATGGTCGAGGCTTTAATATCTCGGTTATTAATTGCTTGGAATACTTCATCGTCAATAGCATCTAAGCTGACATTAATTCTTCTCAGTCCTGCATCATATAGTTTTTGACCGTGTTTTTTTAGTAATAGACCGTTTGTAGTTAGCCCAATATCTTCTATACCATCAATCTCATTCAATCTCGCTATGAGTTGATAGAGGTTTCTACGTAGCAATGGCTCCCCACCTGTAATTCGCACTTTTTTAACACCTAAAAGAGTATAAACTCTAGTAATACGTTCCATCTCTTCAAATGTGAGCAACTCATCCTTAGGGAGGAAGACGTAATCATCACCAAATATTTCTTTAGGCATACAATAATCACAGCGGAAATTACAGCGATCAGTAACTGATAATCTCAAATCCCGAATCGGTCTCCCTAATTTATCAGTGATTTGGTCAACCATAATGTTGCCCCCCTATTAAACATTCAAAATTTCATTTAAACGCTCTAGATCTTTTGGATAGTTGATATTCATATACCAATATGACGGTACCGGAACATTTGAAACGTCAACCCAATAACTACGAACTTGATTGTATAGATGCCGCATGCTTAAATCATTAGACTCAAGCACGTGTTGCAGTTGAGTTTTAACCGAGTCTGAATAAAAAGCTAATGTAGGAATACAGTGTTGCTGCTCCTGATATCCTACCATATCAGCCGATGTAGCAATTTGGTAATCCTTATATTGTTCAAATAAATAGGCAATGGCTCCTGTAGTCACCATAGGCGTGTCGACAGAAACTACAAAATACAAATCAGTTTGATAAGTGCACATGACGGAATAAATGCCAGCTAAAGGCCCTTTGTCTTTACAGTCATCTACATCAACCACGACATGTTTATAATTGAATTGATCGTAGAGATCCTCATTCGTACTGATAACGATCTCGTCAAAGAGAGCCGTTTCATTTAGAGTTTCAATGAGTTTCAGATAAAAGGGCTTCCCTTGGATTTCTGCAAAAGCTTTTGGGCGCCCGAAACGCTCAGAGTGTCCGCCTGCAAGTATGATTGCAATCATGGTTTAACCACCGCTCACAGGTGGGATAAGCGCTACGGTATCACCCTGTTGAATCACGTCATCATTAGTAACGAACTCTTCGTTTACTGCCACTTGAAAGGCTTTATCTTTGATCGCTGGATGACGTTGAAAAAGATCACTTTTAAAATCTTCTACTGTTAAATCATAACTTAAATCGATGTCTTCCTGTTCTAACTGCAGCGTCTCTTTGAGTTCTGCAAAGTAAAGAATTCTCAATCTTTATCACCCCTTGTAGCATCGCTATGATATCCTCTTTGGTGCCCTTGCCATTCAGCACCATCTTCCCAAATTTCTTTCTTCCAAATAGGCACGATTTCTTTGATTCGATCGATAGCATATTCATTAGCCCGATAGGCATCTTGACGATGAGGTGACGACACGCTAATTAAAACAGCGATATCGGAAATTTGCAGAGCGCCTATACGATGGACTATTGAAACAATCGTACCAGGCCATTTACGACTGATTTCCTCTCCGATTTGCTGTAATTTCTTCTCAGCCATAGGTATATATGCTTCATACTCTAAATGCTCTGTCTTGACGCCCTTTGTCCACTCACGCACATGTCCGGTAAAAACAACTACAGCCCCTTGATAAGGCGTAACTACAAAGTCACGGTATTGCTCCGTGTCAATCGGTTCATTTACAATTTCAAATTGTTTCATCTATATTAATCCCTCTAGTTCTCTATCAAGCCATTTATTAAATTCCTCTAAATGATTAGCATCATTGCTATTTAATCTAAAAATAATTTGATTAAGCTGACTTAACTGTCTCAGTTCTTCTTGCGTGCTATAAACAATAATCTTAGGATAATTTGCTTGTTTAAATCCTTCTACTACTATGAGTTGATTATCTATTGTAACAGACTCATCGATAATATCTGAAAGATTCTGTTTACGCGTACGTGTAACGGTTTGTTGGTAAGCAGTTCCTTGAACGATACTCTGATCTGCGCCGGCTCTAAAATGTTTCATATGGTCGACCTGATGATCTTGTAAAGTGATATCTTCACCCTGATGACCATGATGTTTAATCGTCACTACAGTGAGCCCTCTCTTTTTCGCTTGCTTAACAATGTACTCAACTAACGTCGTTTTCCCAGAGTCCTTATATCCAACAACTTGCATAATCATATATTAAATTCCTCTTCAAATGCTTGCGATTCAGTAAGTATAACGTTAACTTGATAACCTTTCTTGTAACCTCGTGTGCCCTTAGGAAGGATGATCATCGCATTGCTATGCGCAATCGAAACGACTGCGCCAGATTTATTAAATCCAGCAGGAGAGACAGTCATCTGCTGACCGTCGAACGTAGCTATTCCTCTAATGAAACGAGTGAAAGGATTCGGTTTCATAAAGTCCTCCATTAAAGTAGCTTGAACGATTTGTGGATAGTATTTCTTCGCTCCCATCATCTTATACACAGCAGGTTTGACATATAATTCAAACCCAGTAAAGCATGCTGACGGATTGCCCGACAATCCAAATAAATACTGACCATTAGCTACAGCTACCGTCGTGACACTACCAGGTCTCATAGCTATCTTATTAAATAATATAGTAGCGTTGATGGCTTTATATATCTCCGGCAAATAGTCATAATCACCTACTGATACACCTCCAGTAGTTATGACGATATGATGTGTTTCTAATGCCTTGTTCACCGCTTCAATACTGCTTTCTAAATCATCTTGCTGTATGTGGTAACTTTCTACCTCAATGCCCATTTTCTGACATAATGACGCTAACATCGGACCGTTTGAATTACGAATCTTACCTTCTTCTAGGTCATCTCCCACCTCTAATAATTCACTACCAGTAGCGATAATACCGATGCTAGGCTTAATATAAACGGGGACTTTAGTATAACCATAAGTGGCTAATACAGCTATAGCACCTGGATTGACGACTTGACCTTTCTCTAGTACAACATCGCCAGTTTGAGTTTCCTCACCTTTTTTAGCTATATTATCCCCTGGTTTAAAAGGCTTACGTATAGTAAATGTATCTTGATCTTCTACTGTTTGTTCAAGCATTACGACGGCATCAGCACCCTCAGGTATTTGAGCACCAGTCATGATTCTAACCGCTTCAAACTCTCCTACCACCTTTGAAGACACAGAACCTGCACCAATATGGTCGATAACCTTAAATTCAATTCGACGCTCTCCACTTGCTTCTAGTGTATCTTTGGAGCGTAGAGCATAACCATCATATGGAGACTTGTCAAAACGAGGTATTTCATAAGTAGCTACGATATCCTCTGCTAAAATGTATCCTGTTGATTGATCTAAATCAACTTCAGTGGTACCTAACAGAATATCTTGCTTTATTACACGGTTTACCGCTTCACGCACAGGTATAGGCGTTCTCTTTTCAACTGGCATGAACATCAGCTCCTTTAACTTTATTTATACATGCTATACTATATTTATCTAGGAGGGTTATAATGACTGACTTTACTCATATTAATGATCAAGGCAATGCTAAAATGGTCGATGTCTCAAGCAAAGACATTACAAAAAGGACAGCTAAAGCACATTCAAGTATCACCGTAAACCAAGCGATATACGACCAGATCGTTCACCATACTAATGCGAAGGGAAACGTATTAAACACCGCTCAAGTAGCTGGTATTATGGCAGCTAAAAACACCTCAAATATTATCCCTATGTGCCATCCGTTACCGCTTACTGGCATTGACATTCATTTTGAATGGGAGACGACAACTTCTAAACCATCTCATTATCATTATATACTTCACATCACAGCAACCGTTTCTACCACTGGGAAGACTGGAGTTGAAATGGAAGCTCTCACTGCTGCATCAGCTACCGCCTTAACTATTTATGATATGACCAAAGCCATCGATAAAGGTATGATTATTGGCGAGACTTACCTAGAATCGAAGACAGGTGGGAAATCTGGCGAATATCATCGCTCATCTCATTGATGTTTATAAAAGGAGCCCAGATCATGTAAGATAATTTACGTGCTGGGCTATTGTTATATACTACTTATTATCTTTTACCACTTCTGAGATTAAATGATTTAATTCTGGTTTGATTAACTTCTCCATAGCAAGTCTCACTGCCCCGGTAGAACCTGGCAAGCAAAATACAATCTGTTGACCACTTTTTCCTATCGTGCCTGCTACCGCTCTTGAAAGCATAGCCTTCGAGCCAATATCTTCTTCATAACTCAAATATCTAAATAATTCACCAAAACCTTCTATTTCTTTGAACAACAAGGGTTTTATTGCTTCAATTGTAACGTCTTTTTTAGCTATGCCGGTGCCGCCAGTAGTAATAATTACATCTATATCTGTATCTTCCCATTGTTGAACTTGTGTTCTGATAGCTACTTCATCATCTTTAACTATTTGATAGTGCTTCTTTCTAACTCTAACATCGCTCGTAGCTAATAAATCTAGTATGTGCTTCCCGCCTTTATCTGTTTCGTAATCGCGAGTATCTGAAACAGTTAAGACAGCACATTCAATCGTTCTGTTCAACTTCTCATGTGCATGACTCATCCTATGAACCTCCTCATTGCAACTTCTGTATTTAATTTACCCAAATAACTGATTGATTAAGGATATGGCGTCTTCAGTCTGTGACATATTGTGAATGAGCAGCCGTCCAGTATTGAAACTAACAATGCGATGGCCTTTAAATTGAAAGCGAATAATGAAATCATTCTTTTTATAATTAATCTGTTTCGATTGCAGAAAGGTTTCCAGCATTTCCTGGGAAATACTATTATTATTGTATTGCACGGTATCTCTGCCACATAAGGTTGCGTATTGACGCTCATTTCGATTGAGATATGGATAAGTAGGTGCGCTCCCACATGTAGGGCATTGATGACGAGACATCTTACTAAAACCGATACGTTGATGTGAGCCACTCCAAATATCCCCATATATCATGTTGGTCGACATTGGTTGTTGAGTGAGAACTTTTAAAGCATCACTTACTTGCAAACTAGCAGTCATAGTCACAGCGGGTTGAATGACTCCCACTGTGTCACAAGTCATAGTAATAGCTTGTAAATTGCGCATCATACAATTAAAGCAAGGCGTTTGTCCAGGTAGAAAAGGAGCTTCAACGTAAGTACTCTGTACAACTCCCCCGTATATCCATGGCAGTCCCTTAGAATAAGCGTAATCATTGATGAGTAGACGTGTTTCAAAGTTATCCGTGGCATCTATAATGAGATCGATTGAGGGACGACATTGTTCTAAAAAGTAACGGTCAACATGAGCGATATGACTATGAAGTTGAACTGACTGGTTTATTGCATGTAAGTGTTTTTGAGCAGCGACCGCCTTAGGTAGTACAGCCTCCGCATCCTCTTCTGTAAATAGTGTTTGGCGTTGAAGATTACTCAATTCAATGTAATCTCTATCAACGATCGTTAATTCCCCTACTCCTGAGCGTGTTAGTCCTTCAGCAACATGTGTGCCTAGAGCGCCCATACCAATGATTAACACGTGAGAAGTCGATAATAAATGTTGCCCTTTCTCACCAATATCTTTAAAAAGCACTTGTCTCGAAAAACGCTCATTCATGAAGCATAATTCCTTTCTATATTAAAAGCTTACTCTCCCTATTATAATTTGATAGTATGACGGTCACAACGATTTGACTTGATCTTGAACTATCTAAGATAAAGATTAGATTTGTTTAATTCAAATTTAATCAATTTTACAAAAGCAATATATATTGAAGGTGGTTCATGCTATAATATAATTAATTGTATTTGGAGGTGTAGATATGCCACGTTCTAAAAATTATCAACACATGCTCGAACACGCTAAAGACCATGTGATTAATTCGATTGGAGAAACGATGGATCTCTACGGTATGAATCGCAGCGTGGGTAACTTGTACGGCACTATGGTGTTTGGTCAACAGTCAATGACCTTAGATGAAATGAGAAATGAACTACAGATGAGTAAACCGAGCATGAGTGCTGGAGTGAAGAAGTTACAAGAATTCGATGCTGTTAAACAACAATTTATACGTGGTAGTCGTAAGCAACATTTCGTAGCAGAAAAAGATTTCTTCACTTTCTTTGGTAATTATTTCTCAATGAAATGGAATAGAGAGATCAAGTTAAATATGGAAGCTATTCGACGTTCTGAAGATGAAATTGAAGCTATCCTTAACGCCACAGATGTAGATGCTCAGACCAAAGAAGAAGCGCAAATTATTTACAATCAAATCGAACACTCTAAATCTTATTATAAGTGGTTAAGCTCTCTCAGTAATGCTTTAACTTCAGGGGAAATTTATGATTATTTCCCTATACCTGATAATAATTAATTACTAACAATTGCTGCGGGAGAGATTCAAGCTGCTCTACAAGAGTCATTCTCCCGCTCCAAATAAATGATGTAAAAATATATCATTTTATTACTGTTAAACCTCATTGATGTATGGTTGCGACTTGTCTTAATTTCTAACCATTCTCCATTAACCTAAACTAATAATATCATCCGCTAACTCATTCGCCTCATAGTTAGAATGCGTCACGAATATAATAGGTATTTGCCACTCATTAAATACGCGTCTTAACAGCGCTATCCCTTCTTCTTTCGTCTGATCATCCAAACTTGAAAATGGTTCATCCAGTAATAAGAGATCGGGTTTAGTAGTCAATGCACGTGCTAAAGCCACACGCTGGGCCTCTCCCCCAGATAAGGTAGCGGGATAGTGCGATTGAAGATGTTCAATCTTCAACTTCGTCATTAACTTGCGAATATGATCATTCATAGCAGACATAAATGTTAAATTTTGATAGACGGTCATATTCGGAAATAATTGATAGTCTTGAAATAGATAGCCTACGTGTCTATTTTGAATTTTAATTTGTCTATTGATGTTCGTATCTGTAAGAACGCGTTCACCTAATTCAATATAGGCTTCATCTGCTTCACGTAAACCCGCTATGATGTTGAGTACTGTCGTCTTGCCTATTCCTGAAGGGCCTTTAATAGCATAAATCTTTGGCAGCTTAGTGTATATATCAATTTTAATATCGGTTTGGTTTACTATGTGCTTTATTGAGATATTTAACATTTACTATGCCTCCCGATACCGATCTTTATTCAAAATATTAATCGTACTAATGACTACTACAGCGAACGCTACTAGCACAAGCACCCATAACCAAGCTTGATTTTCTTTACCTTGTTCTACGAGGAAATAGATTTCTAATGGCAATGTATTCGTTTTGTTAGGAATATAACCTGCAACCATTAAGGTAGCTCCGAATTCCCCGATCGCTCTTGCAAAGCTCATCATGACACCAGATAATATAGACCGTTTAGATAGTGGAATAACTATCTTATAAAATATCTTCCTTTCACTCGCGCCCATCGTTCGAGCTGTGTTTAACATCTTACTATCTACTCCTCGAAAGCCCTGTACAGTGTGCTGATACATTAGCGGAAAACTAACAATGACAGATGCAATTACTGCACCTGCCATTGTGAATACTACCGGAAAATGTAAAATCTCTGAAAAGAAACGACCTACGAAACTTTTGGGAGAAAATATGATAAGTAATATAAACCCCATAACAGTAGGTGGTAATACTATAGGGAGCACAATAATACTTTCGAGAATTCTAGCTAAGATGCCTTTTCTCTCATATAACCATTTTGATACGAGAATACCTAACACAGTCACTATAACTGTGCTCATTGAAGCTACTTCTATAGAAATCCAAAATGGAGTGAAGTCAGGCATCGCTAAAACCTCCTAAACTTCGAATTTATATTTTTTCATAATTTTCTTAGCTTGATCTGTTTTTAAAAAGTCTACCCATTCTTTAGCAAGTTTCTTATCAGAAGTCGTTCCTGCCTTATAAGTAATAGGTTTCTTCAGTTGTGCTTCATTAATTTGTTTAACGTTACTGTTACCGCTTTTCTGATCTTGAGCTAAATCTGTCTTATAAACATAGCCTAGTTTTGAATTGCCTTTATTCACATAATTCAATACTTGCCTTACATCTTTAGCATAAACTAAGTGTGGCTTAACTTTGTTATAAAGATCTTTATCCTTAAGATATTCTTCAGCGTACTTACCAGCTGGTACAGATTTCGCTTCACCTATCGCTAATTTGTCATTCTTCTTTAAATCTTTGACTGATTTAATGTCACTATCTTTGTCTCCTATTAACACTAACTTATTCTTAGCGTAATTGTATGTATGATGCGCTTTACCTTTTTTCGCTAACGCATCAACATCTCTCGTGTTAGCAGACATTAAGACATCACTCGGTGCACCCTTCTCAATTTGAGATCTCAAAGCACCTGAGCCACCGTAGTTAAATGTAATCCTCGCATCTTTATGTTCTTTCTTAAATTCTTTCTCTAGCTCTTTTGTTACATCTGTTAAGCTAGCCGCTGCTGAAATTTTCAACTCTGGGTTGTTATCTTCAGATGATTTGTCTTTTGAATTATCTCCAGTCCCTGAACAACCTGCTAGGACTAAACACAGAACAAGTAGTGAAACTATAAAGTGTTTAAGTTTCATTATTCTCCCTCCTTAAGACACATTATATATCCCTTTAATCTTAATTAAAAGCAATAATTATAGCTTTAAATTAATTTTAAGTGAAAATATTTTTCAAAAAATATATTATACCGATCTATTTTAAATCTGAGTCGGAGATAATTTTAGTATACACCCATTGTCGAGAAAGCTATACCATTCAAAAAGGGCCTTTTCAATATGCCTGTCATGTTAAGCAGTTATGCTTCAGCGTTAATTCTTGTATTACTCTTCTCACTTGTGAACGTCTTCATTCATAAACTCTTAATAAAGCGCATAAATGCCATCTGGCCTTGGTGATCATTTTTAAACACACCTGCATCCTCAAGTACGCGTTTGAACTTGTGACCTATCTCTTCTCGTAAAATACTGTCAATATTTGCTTCATTAAAATCATATTTACTTTCCATCTCTTTAACCCAATCGAAGTGCACGCCAAGTTTGGTTTCAAGTTCTTTCTCACCTAACAAATACTTCTGTATCATATGTATTTCTTCCTTCAAGCGTGCAGGTAATATCGCGGTTCCCATTACTTCTATAAGTCCGATATTTTCTTTTTTAATATGTTGAACATCTGGATGGGGATGGAAAATGCCATCGGGATACGCTTCAGAAGTTTGATTATCACGCAAGACGAGATCTAATTCGTATTGCTTGTCGCGCAGCCGTGCTATAGGCGTAACGGTATGATGGCGCTCTCCTGAGTCACTATACGCTCTCACACCAACTTCTGCATCACTGTAATTCATCCATTGCTTCAAAATGTATGACGCAAGATCGACAATTCTAGCTTTATCATCTGATTTAAGTCGAATCACACTCATAGGCCAGTACAAGGTATAACAACTCACACCCTCATACCCCTCCACCTCGAATGCGTTAATTTCTTTAGCTCGATCCATAGGAAATGTGTGACGTCCTGTTTGGTAATGATTATGAGATAAGATAGAACCTCCTACAAGCGGTATATCAGCATTAGATCCTATGAAATAATGAGGAATCTGATCTATAAAAGCAAATAAATTGATAAAAGTTTGACGACCGATATCCATCGGTGTATGTTCTCTAGATAGCACTATACTATGCTCTTGAAAATAAGCATAGGGTGAATATTGAAAGCCCCATGTTTCACCATCCAAATCTAATCTAATGACACGATGGTTTGAACGTGCAGCTTGAGAGACTGATCCTTGATACCCTTCATTCTCTATACACAAAGCGCATTTTGGATATTCTACACTTTCAGCTTCTTTAGCTAGAGCTATATCTTTAGCGCTCTTTTCCGGTTTAGATAAATTAATCGTTAACTCAATATCTCCATACTCAGTCGGCACTTCAAACTCAATATTTTTAGCAATCGCTTTTTCCTTCACATAGTTATTTCTCTTTGAAAGTGCATAGAAGTAATTAGTAGCTCTTTGAGGACTATCACTTAGCAAATGATGAAATTGGTGATTAATTGTTGAAGGCCTAGGAGTTATCAAATCTAACAATTGTGCTTCAATGATTTCTCTTTCATATAAAACGTTCTCAATTAACCCATGTTGAATCATCTGATTAATCCAGTACTCTGAAAAGTCTACAGGCGACCATTCAGTAATTTCTAACGAAATCTCTGAAGTTTCTACACCCTGCGCACTTAATATACGAATGAGTTGATTCTGGATGTAGAGTCGATCTAGATCTTCATAGTCTCCATAATGTACTACTAAATTTATAAATTGACTAACCATGCTTTGATTAAGTAACATAATTTCACGCTCCAACTAATCTAAATACCCTTCAGGATGCCCACGATGCCATTCCCACGCACTTCGAATAATTTCATGAATATCATCTTGTTTAGGTTGCCATCCTAATAGTTTTCTCGCTTTATCGCTGGAGGCCACTAGTTTACTTGGATCCCCCTCGCGTCTGGGGCCAACACTAGCAGGAATAGGTTGTTGCGTTACTTCTCTTGCCGCTTCAAGAATCTCGAACACAGAATAACCTTGACTGCTTCCTAAATTAAACGCACCAGACTTGCCTCCGTTTTTTAAATATTGATAAGCCAAAATATGTGCATCTATTAAATCTGAAACGTGTAAATAATCACGGATACATGAGCCATCTTTAGTGTCATAATCATCTCCAAATACTGTTAATTGTTCTCGCTGCCCTAAAGCTACTTCTAGGACAATTGGAATGAGGTGTGTTTCTGGATGATGATCTTCACCTATAGAACCATTTGGTTTAGCTCCTGCAACGTTAAAATACCGCAAAGCAGCATAATTAACATTATAAGCTTGATGACACCACCGAATCATTCTCTCCATTATAAGTTTACTTTCGCCATAGGGATTGGTTGGCAACTGCCGCGCCTCTTCTGTAATAGGTATAACGTCAGGCTCTCCATAAACAGCAGCTGTGGATGAGAAAACGATGTGCTCCACATTATTATCTTTCATGACCTCCAACAGTACTTGTAAACCGTAGACATTATTATTAAAGTATTGCAAAGGCTTTTCTACTGATTCTCCTACGATTGAGAATGCACAAAAGTGGAAGACTCCTTCGATATCTTCTTTATTGAATACATCCGTTAAAAATGCTCTATCTCTAATATCACCTTCATAAAATGTTGCAGCATCTGCTACAGCACTTCGATGACCATTAACTAAATTATCAACTACTACTACCTCATAGTCTTCAGCCAGCAGTTGATCGACAGCATGACTGCCAATATATCCCGCGCCTCCTAAGACTAACACTGACATCGTATTACTTCCTTTCTCAATAGATCTAAAATGATAATTATCTTACCCTAACGTTTTAACGCCATCACCAACAGTGACGTGATAGAAAGAAGGCTCATACCCTATTGTAGCTTTATAAACGCTAGTAACTTCATATTCAAGTTGTTTAAGCGCAGCTTTATGTACAAGTGCAATTGCGCAGCCAGCAAATCCTGCGCCCGTCATACGTGCTCCAAGTACGCCGTCAACTTGTTGTGCAGTCTCGGCTAGAGTATCTAGTTCGACACCAGTGACGGCATAATCATTTTTTAAAGAATGATGTGAGTCATTTAATAGTTGACCGAACAATTTAAAATCCCGCTGTTGTAGTGCTTGATAGGCCTCTTTTGTTCGTTGATTTTCAGTTACTGCATGTCTAGCTCGTCGCATTGGTAGAGACGCTTTGATGTGATGCTTCAAACTGTCAAACTGCTCTACGCTGAGTTCCCCTAAAGACAGGATGTCCGCTTCCTTTTGTAAATCTTTAAGCGCAGTTTCACATTCAGAACGTCTCTCGTTATATTTTGACTCTGTTAAAGAGCGACGTTTATTTGTATTCATTATCGAAATGACGTAGTCTCCGAATTGAGCAGGCACGTAATGATAGTGTAAATTAGCTGTATCAAGCAATATCGCATGATCTTTTTTACCCATACCTACTATAAACTGATCCATTATACCTGAATTAACACCAATATATTGATTTTCTACTCTTTGACCTAAGTGGATTAACTCTAAACGGTTAATGTTCAGCTTAAATAATGCTTTAATCAACCATCCGATGAGTAGTTCGAGAGAAGCTGATGAAGATAAACTCGCTCCATTCGGTATATTTCCTTCTATTAAAATGTTAAATCCACAATCAATATCATCAAACTGCTCTCGCAGATACTTGATCATACCTTTGGCATAATTCGCCCACTGGTGCGCGCCGTTATAATCAAGTGAATCTAGCGTCGTGATAATTTCGCCATCTTCTTTAAAATTATTAGAGTAAAAATGTAATTCGCGATCCTGTCGAAGGCTTGCCACGCCATAAGTTCCTAATTCGATTGCTGCTGGAAACACGTATCCACCATTATAATCTGTATGCTCACCAATTAAGTTAATACGACCAGGTGCAAATGCTTTAACTGATGAAGATTGATTAAAGCGCTCTACAAATTGTTGTTCTAGCTTATTTATCATAATCGTCACACCTTAATTTAGCTTTACTTAAGTTATAGTTTCGCTTCATCTATAGTTTACTTGAAGAAGAATTCTTTTAGCAACTTTGACATTCAAACCCTAGTGCTTAGTCACTTTTAATTTAATATGGTAGAGTTGCGAAATAACATTGATGATTTCTCATGGTAAGAGGCTGGGACATAATGCTCTTTGACTAGAGAGAAAGAGGCTGGTACATAATGTAATGTCTCAGTCTCTTTCAGCATCTCGGCAGTAGATGACTGATTTGAAAATGCGCTTATATCAAGCTTTTTTCAATTCTAGTCATCCTTGCCGGGGCGGGACTACGAAATCTTTTTATTCAAATTAGATTTCTGTCCCGCTCCCTCTTTCAACATCTCGGCAGTAGATGACTGATTTGAAAACGCGCTTGTATCAAGCTTTTTTCAATTCTAGTCATCCTTGCCGGGGCGGGACTACGAAATCTTTTTATTCAAATTAGATTTCTGTCCCGCTCCCGCTCATATCAATCGCTTTGGTTTATCGGTAACATTTAATGTTTCTAACTATATAACTTTCCTACTTATTCTGCTCTTTCTTTTACCCATAGAAATATTTTGGAACACAAATTCCAAATTAGTAGTGCTAAGATGAATTTTATTCACCACGTCTGAGTATTTTATCTAAATGTCATACTTCGTAATAACTTGTCGTTTTACTTTTAAATTTTTAGCAACAAGACGCTTTTATACCGTTGTATCAATCAATACCAATAAATTAAATGAACGAGTTGCCTTATGGATATCACATGCTCTAGTAACACTATCAATGATAACTTCCACCGCAATTCTAAGTAATTATTTATCGCGCTATGTGGTGTAAACAATATTTCTTGTATAGGCGATTAAGTTCCTATTTCTATCATCACCCACTATAGTCATTTAATTTGATGTTACCAACTGAAATTGACTAATACCCATGATCGTCTTTACCTGCACCATTGTTTCAAAAGAAAGACTTCAAACGGTTTTATCGTGATAAAGACGCCAATTATAATTTTTTCAATTATGTGTTACCATCTTAAATAATATTATCATCTTGAATGTCGTAAATATACACGTTGAATGCTGCACTATTGACAACGTTCAGGTAACAACGATATATAGTACTACTAAGTAATGTGAGGAGAGATATAATGGAACGTGATGTGCTTTACGACCAACAAATCGTTCGCTATCAGGATGGAAAGCTCTTTCAAACGCGCGATAGTTATGCCTCAGAATTCCCTCTTACTATCATAGTGAATGGTGAAGAGTTTGCGACTGTTATTTGTAGCCCCAATCATCTCAAAGAACTTACCATAGGCTTTCTAGCTTCTGAAGGTGCAATTATGAAGGAATCTGAGATTAAATCACTTGATATCGATGATAGTAAAGGATTCGCTCATGTTGAATTAACTCAACCTTTAACTGATCGCTTCGAATATTCAACTAAACGAATGATTGCATCGTGTTGTGGTAAAAGCCGTGAATTTTACTTTCATAATGATGCTGCTATGGCTAAGACTTCTATGTCAAAGATCACGATAAGACCAGATCAAGTGCTTGAAATGATGGCGAATCTACAGAGTGCAAGTAAGACATTTAAACAAACGGGAGGGCTTCATAACGGGGCTATTAGTGATGGAAATGAGTTCTTTGAACATCGACAAGATATTGGCCGCCATAACGCTCTAGATAAGCTCTATGGCTATTGTATTCAACAACACATTTCAGTGCGCGATAAAGTATTAATCTTTAGCGGACGCATCTCTTCTGAAATACTTATTAAAGCTGCTAAGATAGGAGTAGGTGTCATCCTGTCCAAATCGGCACCTACTACTTTAGCTGTGCAATTAGCTAAAGATCTTAATATTACTGCTATAGGTTTTATACGCGATGGTAACTTTAATGTATACAGCCACCCGCACCGCGTACAATTAGAGAAGTATAAATAAAAATGGGCTGGAACGAATGACGATTAAATGCATTCGATCTAGCCCTTCTATATATTGTGCGAATTAGATATGTTCTTTAAGTATTTGATAACAAAAGCTAATGTAGATATATCCTTGCTTCAAGTACATATCCTTCGCTGTGTCATCCCCATCAGCTACCAATATCATAGTTCTACCTCTCGCAACTTTAGCCACATAGCGTTGCATAGCTGTACCTATACCTCTACGCCGCATCGATTCAATGACACCAAATCCATCGATTTCTACGGTGTTATCACGAAAGATCAAGTCTAAAATTCCGATAGGTGTGCCGTTGGAGTAGGCAACTAAACGCTCTTTCTCATCTAGCAAATATGTCTCCCTTATCTCAGAAATACTCTCTTCAGTAAACTCTTTCCCATAAGGTAGTGAAAACTGTCGAAAAACCTCTAAATAATCATTGAGATTATGTGTGTTGACAGTTGTAATTTCTATAGATGTGTCGCACCTATTCTCACTTAGAAACTGGTCAGGTTCAACTGCATATAATTCTAATGTGCCAAGCTGATACTTTTTATTTCGTATAACCGCTTGCCAGTGATCATCAAGTATAGCATTCTCTGGAAAATAAAAACATAGATGATCGGAACCTTGCGATAAGTGCTGTCTTCGTTGTAATTGCTGATCTCGTTCCCACTCTGCAACAGTAGGCATTTGGTGATAAACCCACATGTTTTTATAATAGGTGTTAGGAGAACCTGGAGTTAAATATACCGTCTTAAAAGTGTCACGATAATCCGTTATTCCATCATTGTAAATGTCTGCTAAAGTAATAGAAGCCATGATAACTACCTACTTAAAAATATTTTATCTTGTTCTCAGTAGTTGCTGGAATCGACTATGGTTAAGTAAGATGCTTCCAATCAGCGCAGCAAGCAAGGCTTTTAAGATGTCTCCTGGCATAAATGTAAGCGATAAGTACAGCGCTTTACTTAAAGGCATATGAATGATGAGTCCCATGACGATAGCGCCTACTACATCAAGTAAAATCACACCGATAAGTAGAATAGTAATGAATAAGAAAAGGAAACTGATCTTTTTCAAATATAAATCTCTTATCACACCAATTAAGAAAGCCACTACAGGATACATTAACAAGAATCCTACCGAGGGTCCGGCAAATACACCAATTCCACCACGACCGCCTGATAACAGAGGTAAACCAGCTGCTACTAATAACAAGAAAACTACTACACTTAACGTACCATACTTACGGCCTAATAGAATACCTGCTAAAAAGATACCGAGGTTCTGCAATACAATCGGTACTGGAATGAATGTTAGCGGTATCGGTGGTACGAAACCTAGCACAGCGATGATAGCAGTCATTAACGCTGTATATACTAAAAATTTAGTCGACATATGTCTATCCTCCCGCAATTAATATTTAAATTATAGCATCAATGTAAACTATAACATATAGTAATGTTTACATTAATGTCGTTAAAAAGCTGAAATGTTCAGAGGTCTCTAGATATCATACACTACTATCTAAGAGAGCATGATGAATATAACACTAGCTCTTCATCTCAAAAACCTCATCCTTACATTTCAGCTTAATTATGATGAATCATTTTCCATATATTAAATTATTTTAATAATTTTTCTTTTAAGTCTTTTCTAATATGTTCTAGAGTATAAGGATCGTTGAACCAGTAAGTTTCAGCATTTACTTTAATCACGTGATCATTTTGAACTGCTGGAAGATTTTTCCAAATTTGTGTCTTTTCATAGCCTGGTACTGGTTTACCTTCACTTGTTGACACGATGTAGTCACCAGCAACCTCACTGATCTTTTCTTGTTTAACTTCAGACCAACCCGTTTTTTTCACAAGTTCTTTTTGTTTCTCAGGCATGTTCAAGTCGAAAGCTTGGTATAACACTTCACTACCACGTCCGTAGTTATCCCCGTACGTGTAAAGTTTTTTATCAAATTCGTCGAAGAGCGAGACCGTTTTATCTGCTCCGATTTTATCTTTTATTTCTTTACTATCTTTAGCAGTTTTCTCTGTCCATTCTTTTTCCCATTTTTTCTCTTCGTCTTCTTTACCGACTATCTTAGCTAATTCACGTTGCTGATCTAAATACTTATGCTTTTCATAGTCGATCACAATAGTTGGAGCGATTTTTTCATACTTTTTGATATTTTTATCTGTTGAATAGACGATGATTAAATCCGGTTTAGACTTTGTGACTTTTTCAACATCGTTTTCTCCTACTTTAGTGACCCCTTTAAATTTATCTTTAAGTACCTTACTTTGATCAACGTAATTGTTGACAGCTACGATATTAGCACCTAAATATTTTAAACCAGCTGCATACGTAGGTGCTACAACGGCAATACGCTTAGGATCTTTAGGAATATCTATCTTCTTACCACTATCTAATTTATATGATTTAGTTGCTGCTTTACTTGAGCTTTCATCAGATTTATTACCACATGCTGATAAGACAAGTAACAGAACAATAATAGGTATGAGTAATTTCTTCATCTGTAATCTCCTTGTATTGAAAATGATTATCATTATTGTTAATTATATTTTGTTCTACACAATTAAGCAATACCAATTTTTAGAAATTTTATCCTATAGTAAAAGCCAGCACGCTTGAGTCATACTTACCTAAGAGATTCTTCTCTAGACATCAGACTAAGTGCTGGCTTATCTATATATTAAATTGAGGGAGTTGCGAAAGTGAACAGAGGTTGAGACATAAAGTTTCGTTGCTCTGGGAAACCACTTAACGACGTCCTAAAATCAGGATTTTCGACAGACACTTGCACGATTTACAAAAATTTGGACAACCATTTGGCTCTTCGTTCGGTTCCTCTCAACTCCTAAACGCTTTAGTCTCAACCTCTTCTACAAGTGCTTCAAGTGTAACAGCAGCCGTTGATACTTGCACTTACTTTCACATGAATAAGAAACATGAACTATAAAATGATTTCGATAACTAAAATAAAATGATATCAATAACCGTTTTCGTTATAGTAAACCGAGAACAGATTTTGCTATATTCGTATAAGCCATATCTTCCATAGGAGGGTTGTGCAATCCTGCTCGCATATCGCGATAATAACGTTGTAGTGGCCGCTCCATTTCTAGACTCTTAGCACCTACGATACGCATGGCTAAATCTACCACTTCAAGTCCTTGGTTCAGCACTAAGACTTTACTCGCAGAAGTCTCATTCCAAACTTGTATTTGCTCTCCACTGTCATGATACATACGCGCTGTACTCCATAAGAAATGGCGGGCAGATAAGAGTAGTGATTCCATCTTACCGATATTTTGTTGAACAGTTGAAATTTCACCTATCGTTCCTTGAATGCTGTTTGGGCTATAGGTCTTAGCGAAATCAACCGCGTAATCTCTAGCAGCTTGAGCTATACCTAAATATACACTTGGAATGTGCAATATCCACCCATTTGGCTTCTTGCCTTTCGCCCCTCTGATTTCTACAAAATTTTCCTTAGGTATATGTACGTCGTTTAATACTAAATCATGACTTTCTGTCGCACGCATCCCTATCATATTCCAATTATCTGCAATTTCAACCCCTGGCATATCATGTTTCACGAGGAAGAAACCTACTTGCTCTAACGATTCGACATAAGCGCTCACGACGAAATGCGTTAATCCTTTACTCATTGAAGTAAAGGTTTTAACCCCATTTATAATATAGCCATCATCTGTTTCGGTAACGTGAGTCGCAGGTCGACCTCCACGGGTAGGACTACCAGTCTCCGCCTCACTTACTGCTCGATTGATGAGCGCACCTTCTCTGACAGCTTGAGCAAAACGGTTAAGCATGTCTTGCTCCCACATTTCTTGTTCAAATAACTGACCTACCACGCTTAGATGCCACCCAATAGAGAGTGCAGTAGCTCCATCAATACTTCCTAAATAAGTTTGGAGAACTACCATATCTTCAACTGTAGCTCCTTCTCCCCCATAAGCTTTAGGTAAAGTTAGTAGCGTATAGCCTTCATTGATTAGCCACTCAACATTCTCATAAGGGAAACGAGAGCGTCGATCATTCTCATCAGCATGAGACTGAAATTCATCTTTCACACCCTCGAGTTTCTGTAACCATTTCTTTTGTATCTCTGAATTGATTAATGCAGAATTAAGCACGTCGTTCACCTCATCATAGTATAACTTATATCCTAGTTTAACACTCTACTTTATTGAATAAAAGAGACTATTTTTAAAACCTACTTTACCGATAGGAATTCTTGTGATAAATTTATTTTAATTAGAAGAGGAGGCGCCCTATGATCTCAGTTGAAAATCTTAATCATTATTATAATCAACATCATGTGCTAAAAGATGTCTCTTATGAACAAGATAAAGGTTCAGTCACAGCGATAATCGGGCCTAGTGGTTCCGGTAAGACAACGCTGTTGCGCACTTTAAATGCATTAACGCTACCCAAATCAGGACAGATCACAATTAATCATTTTACATTTGATGCAGCCCGACACACTAAGAGAGATATAAAAGAGCTGCGTAGCAATTCAGCCATGATATTTCAGAACTATAATCTTTTTAAAAATAAGACAATACTTGAAAACATTACAGAAGGCTTAATTTACGGTCAAAAGAAATCAAAAAGCCAAGCGCAAGAAATTGCTCAACACTATTTAAAGAAAGTGGACATGATAGATCACAAAGACAAATACCCTTCTCAACTATCAGGCGGTCAGAGTCAGCGCGTCGGTATAGTCAGAGCTCTTGCACTTAACCCTCACGTACTGCTCCTAGACGAGCCAACTTCTGCTTTAGATCCGGAATCGATCGGTAGCATTCTACAAGTGATTAAACAAATTGCTGAAGAGGGAATGACCATGGTACTTGTGACACATGAAATTGAATTTGCTAAGGCAATAGCGGATCAAATTCTCTTCATGGATAAAGGCGAAATACTTTTGAGAGGAACACCCCAGGAGATCTTCGAGACAACAAACTCACCTCGTCTCAACCGCTTCTTAAATAACGTGAATGCGGAGGTTGATCATTGATGATGAAACGGTCTATAACTTTGTGCCTGTCCTTTATCGTCATTATTAGCTTATTAACAGGATGTAGTCGTCATAATGAAGAAAGCAAAGCAACTAAAGCACATCCCCGAGAAATAAAGGTTGCTTTATCTGCTGAAGTTAACCCACCTTATTTATACACAGATAAAAACAATCGCTTTGTCGGTTTAGATATGGATTATTTAAAGCTATTACAGCAGAAATTACCACAGTATAAGTTTAAATATGAGCTCGGAGAAGAAGAATCAAATCTCGTAGGTATAGGTGCTGGCAAATTCGATATGGGTATTAATTGGTTTTTCAAAACACCCGAACGCGAGAAAAAATTCTTATATCAAGATGAACCATATAGCTATGCACTTCCTATGTTAGCCGTGAATAAAAATAATAACGACATACGCGCCTTAAAGGACTTGCCCGGCAAAAAGCTTACGCCCATGGCACCAAGTGGAGGCCTATTCTCAATATTATCTGAGTATAATAAAACGCACCATCCTCAAGTGCAAATAGATAAGATACAAGAACCTTCTAATGGAGATAATTTAAAAATGGTGGGTCAAAACCGCCGTGATGCTATGCTGATTAATTGGAACACCTATAAAGCGATCCAAGAACAAATTCATACTAATACGAAGATCGGCGGTATAGTTAAACGAGAACCCTTACACATTGTATATAATAAGTCAAATCAACAGTTGCACGACGATATTGACCAAGCTACTAAAGAATTAAAAAAAGAAGGCAAATTACAACAACTATCACAAAAATATTTCGATCTTAATGTATTTAAAGACGTGAACAGTTTAAATAAAGACAAATCGAGATTGGAGGTGCGATAGATGGGAACTACAAACTGGGTTGAATTATTTAACCAAGTCGTAACACGCTTGCCAATAACGTTGTTTATGATTATTACGGCACTCGTACTGGCATTATTACTAGGGTTAGTTCTAGCTATAATTCGCATTAGACAAATCCCTGTATTAGCTAGGTTCGTACGCATCTACCTCTCATTTATTCGCAGTACACCTTTAATCTTACAACTCTTCCTAGTGTATTTCGCTTTACCGCAAGCACTATTATTCGTGGGAATAGATATCAATCATCTTAGCCGTCTGTTCTTCGTAATCCTTGCTTTTACATTACATACTGGAGGATATTTATCTGAAGTTATGCGCGCGGGATATCTATCTGTGGATTATTCTCAAATTGAAGCCGGCATATCTGTAGGTTTATCATATCCACGGATACTTAAAGATATCGTCTTACCACAAGCACTTAAAAACAGTTTGCCTAACTTAACGACACAAATTATCGAACTAGTTAAAGATACATCGTTAGCTTTTACTATCGGCTTAATCGATATGATGGGACAAGTTCAACTTATTATAGGCAACAACTATGGCCTAGGTATGTTACAAGTGTATGTGGTTATCTCACTCATCTATTGGATGATAGCGTTAACTATACAAGGCCTATTAACACTCATTGAGCGACGCGCGGACAAGCCTTATCGTGTCTAAGGAGGAAAGTTTATGGATTTTATACTAAAAACGATTGTTGAAGTTCTAAAAGGTATACCTAATACCATCTTGATTTCATTCATTGCTATGGCAGTCGGGTTAATTGTTGGTACACTTTTCGCTATCATTCGGCTCGCCAACATTCCCATCTTGTCACAGTTGATTATCGTCTACAATTCCTTTATACGAAGCACGCCTTTAATCGTGCAATTATTCGTATTGTACTACGGGCTACCAACTTGTTTAATGTTTAGCAATGACCATTTCCATACTCATTTCAACCCTGATATGTTTCCGCCGCTCTTCATTGCTTGTATTGGCTTCTCGCTGCATGCTATTGCTTATCTGTCAGAGAGCATGAAAGGAGGGTTACAGTCGGTTGATCGTTCGCAGGTTGAGGCAGCAACTACTGTAGGATTATCAACTTTGGACACATATAGAAGGATCATCATACCACAAGCTTTTGGCTACGCCCTACCTAACATTGAGAACCAATTTATAATGTTGATTAAAGGTACCTCCTTAGCATTCGCGGTTCAAGTAACAGAAATAATGTCAGTTAGTCATGTGATCGCTAACGAAGGCTATCGCTTTGTTCCAGTTTATACTGTAGCTGCTATTTTTTATTGGTTACTCGCTATCATTATCGAATACATTTTTCACAAATTCGAATATAAGACAACACGTCATTTAAGTACAAATCAGTAACAACAGATATATGGCATAATGAAGTGAATATAAACTTTATTACCTCACTAAAAAAGACTGACTGAACTGTGGTTGCGGCGACATAGCGCCTTAGTCTTACAGTTCAGTCAGTTCTTCTGTATTGATACAATTACTCTAGTGACCCATCCTTAAAAAAAATATATCAGTATTAATTAATAATCTTTTTTAAATCCTGAAGTAGTTTACGAACATGCTCACGTTGCTCGTCTGTAATTTCTACATAAATTTGTCGTTGATCGATCAAACTTCGTTTCTTATCTAAATAACCTTTATCTTTGAGCTTTTGAATAGCTTTACTTAAAAAATAAGGCTTCAGAGATGAACGTTCTGCTAGTTTCCTCACAGGTATAGTATTTTCTTTTAATTTATATACGTGGTATAGAATAGTTAATTCTTCATATGACAGCTGATATGATTTTTTAAGCTCTCGATAAAAATCCTTTAGCTTCGGAGCGAGTAAGATCATATCTTCAACTTTAAACGTGTCCTCTTTAATCATAGTTATCCTCCTGATAGTCCAGTCTGGTTGTTTTAAGTTAATTATAAACACTTATACAAATAATTCAACAATATTTTCATTAATTTCGCAAAATTTATTCTTATCAGAAATTTGACCTTCTTATTTAATTTCTACTATTTATTAACATAACTTCATAGTTTTTCGTTTTACTCAATGAATGCGTGCTGTCATACAGACAATACTATACTTTTCTCTACTCAGTTCAAAAAAAGCCAGCACTTAGCCTGACGCCTAGAAAGCAAAGTTCTCTAGCGACCGTAACAATAAGTGCTGACTAAAATAGTGTAGATATATATTTGAAAGGTGTTGAATGAAAGCGAGGTTGAGTACTTCAACCTAGGTCCCGCTTCATTGCACATTATTTAACTCATTTAGCTACTACTTACTTATCCTTTTTACAATTGAGAGTATCTAAGAAGCTTAATATCGCTAAGCCACTTAAATCCATTGCATGTTTCGCCCCTTCTTTTCCATGCCCAGCTTGAAAATGCTTCAATATTGCTCCACTGAGCACTCCTACAGTGATAAGAGATGCGATGCGTGAAAGTGTTTTGCTAGCAAAGCTTACCGCAAACAATACTGAACTCAATGCTTCAGCGGCGCCAACCACGGGCACTAGTTTAGCAGGAAGACCGAATTCATTTTCAAATGAATCTTTCATTTCTTGCTTACCTTTAAGCTTAGGTTGAGATGCATTAAATAGCTCTTTAGCGAGTTTCAAGTTAGTAATATAACGTAAAATCATCTTACATACGCTCCTTAATAATTATCTTCAAAATACTAGCTATAGTTAATTATACCCGTTTTTCTAGCATTTTAATAATATTTCATATTTTTAGATGCTGGACATCTCTTATTGGTGTATGACCCTAACTACGACTGAAAACAAGACTTTCATTTGAGTGCCTCTTAATTCCTAACCAAGTTTGAGACACAATTACCCTACTCGTTGCAACCTCAATATAATGACACTTTGAGCAGTACAAAGCTTAATACCTCAATCATACTAAGAAGTTTCTGTCGACAATCCTGCTATTGGGACGCCGTTATTCGGTTTTCGTGAGCACAACAACTTTATGTCTCAACCTCTCGCGATCAATACGTTTGCTGTTTTAAAGTTAAATAACCCTATACCTTCCTACCTAGAAACAATTTATTGCTAACAATAGTCATCACATACTAAATAAACGATGGAGCGTAATAAAGTTTAACTATTTTTGTTACAAGTGTGTAACAAAAGAATAGGGTTACGCGCCTCCTACCACAGTAACTATAAGTGTTCTCTGGGCTTTTTTGAACACCACCTACTATTACACGAATGCACAACTTTATTAGAGGTAAATTACAAATTTGTAACAATGCACACTAAACACATTTTTTCTGGTAAAGTTAAACGCGTCAAAATAAACAATTTAGGACTACGATTTACGGAATTGATTAGCAAGGTCACCAGTCAGTAGGTGAAACTTTGCCATCAATTTAATTTCACATAAACAATACTTATTGGAATATTAGGAGGATATTTTAAAATGAAAAAAATCGCTACAGCTACAATCGCTACTGCAGGTATTGCTACTTTCGCATTTGCACATAACGATGCACATGCTGCCGAAGAAAATCACAGTGGATATAATCCTAACGATCCAACTTCTTATGAGTACACATATTGGATTGATGCACAAGGTAATTACCACTACACTTGGAAAGGAAACTGGAGTCCAGACCGAGCTAATCAATATCAAAACGTAAATTATTCAAACTATAATAATTACACTCCAGCTCGTTATAATTACTACAATACATCTCGTTATAATAATTACAATGCTCAACCGCACTATGTGAATTACAATACAACAGGTGGACGTGGCGCAGCACCAACAGCTTCTACTTCTAGCCACAACGTACACGTAACATCAACTCCAGCTCCATCATACTCTGCAAATTCTATAGCACGTACTTCAGGTTCTTCACGTAACCTCTACACATCAGGTCAATGTACGTATTATGTATTCGATCGTGTCGGAGGTAAGATCGGTTCTACTTGGGGTAATGCAAATAACTGGGCTAATGCTGCCGCTGCATCAGGATACACAGTTAATAACAGACCAGCAGCTGGAGCTATCTTACAATCATCTGCTGGAGCATATGGCCACGTAGCTTATGTTGAAAGCGTAAATAGCAATGGTTCTATCCGAGTATCTGAAATGAACTACGGACACGGAGCTGGTGTCGTTACTTCACGTACGATTTCAGCTAGCCAAGCAGCAAGCTACAATTACATTCATTAATCATCATTGGTAGCTTAAAAGTAAGATGTAAGTCTATCACAGCATCTTAAATATCCCTTCAGGGAGGAGATATCGAAATTATTGAGATTTCTGTCTCTTCCCTCTTTTCTATGTTCTTCCCTATTTCATTTTCATTCCGCTTAAACATATG
The DNA here is from genome assembly GCF_025519785.1 of Staphylococcus marylandisciuri. Classification (GTDB taxonomy): domain Bacteria; phylum Bacillota; class Bacilli; order Staphylococcales; family Staphylococcaceae; genus Staphylococcus; species Staphylococcus marylandisciuri. Next base: position 95,456 of record NZ_JAOPKZ010000001.1, read on the forward strand.
CCTTTGATCTTTCATCTCATAAAAAAAACAGCTTTGCATTGTTCAATCGCTACAAAAAAACAATACAAAACTGTAATCATAGATAATAGAAGGATATTTTAATAAAATTATCTATTCTGACGAAAGATAATCTCCTCTCCGCATATAGTAATACCGCTACAAATATTACTATGTATATCGATCATCTCGTCTACTCTTATATTATCCTCTTATTATAACTTTAAACAAAATTACTGGTTTAAATTTTAGATTTTTTCACCATTTAATTTGTTAGAGCAACTATATAATCCCAAATATTGACCTTGAATTAATTTTAGTATTTTAAACTAACGAGAGAAAGGTAGACTAAACTATGATACTTCCCCTAGTGCAATTCAGTAACAAATTAAATTTTATTTTATGGCCAGTATTATTTACTCGTCCGAGCTCTCACAACTCACGAGGAGCGAAACAGAGACCTCATAAATAAAATAGAGACTATGTTGTTTCGCCCCCGCTAACTCATTGATGTGCCTTTCTAAATTAGATTCAATGAGTTAGAACTTGCTATCTGTCTGTTATAAATCAATTAAATATCATTATTGGCTGATGCCTCTTCATTATCTTTGGCTTTTTTAATACCTATACCAGTAAATCCATAGATAAGTGCAAAGACAACACATAAGTAACAAGGAACGGTCCAGATGAAGAATTGGTCAAATGACACGCCGAGTTGCTTAGCATAGTAAATACCAGAAGTTCCCCACGGGATGAGTGGAATAATCATTGTACCTGAATCTTCTAAAGTACGAGATAAATTCGTGCGGTCTAAATTCATCTTATTATACATATCCATCATTAGCACGCCGACCATAATGATCACTACAGATGCTACACCGGCTGCTAGCACCATCATCAAACCACCGATAACTGTGGCTAAGATGAGCTGCCCCACTGAGTTAATATTACTAGAAATCTTGTTTAATATGACCTCTAAACAACCAGAACGTTCAACTATACCAGCAAAAGCATAACCACAAAATATAGTTACAATAATTTCGGTCATACTCATCATTCCGCCCTGTTCAATTAGGGTTGCAACCTTACTTGAAACGTGACCGCTACCTTGAACCATACCTTGTTTAAAGCCATCAAAGGTAGCTTTAAAACCGTCAACGACATTAAACCCATTGTTTGCCCATCCAGTAATAATTGCACTTAAACTTGAAATAAGCATAGCCGGCACGGTATTAAATTTACATAACAGGCATACGATAATGACAATGGCTGGTATCCACGTAAAGAAGTTAATGTTATAAATATTTGATAGTTGATCTAACATATGATTGACTTCTCCAGTTTTAGCCTTACCACCAAATTGGCGGCCAGCAATAAACCATACGATGAGACCGATGATTGAAGCGGGCACAGTTGTCCATACCATCGCTCTGATATGTGCAAATATGTTCACTTTGGTTACTAATGCCGCAAGATTAGTTGTATCAGATAAGGGAGACATCTTATCTCCAAACACCGCTCCTGCTATAATTGCACCTGCAGTCATCCCTTCATTGATCCCTAGCTGATGTGCTATTGCCATAAGAGCTATACCGCCCGTTGATGCTGATCCCCACGCTGTACCAGTCGCCACTGAAGTAATAGCGCAGATAATAAAGGCAGAAACTAAGAAATAATTAGGATTAAGAAATTCAAGTCCATAATATATTAACGCAGGTACAGTACCTGAGAACATCCAGCTTCCAACTATAATACCTACTGATAGAATGATGAATATCGCAGGCATAGCAGTAGCGAGCCTCTTCGTTATCCCTTCTTCTAAATCTTGCCACTTTAACCCCACGCGTTTAGCTATAAATACTGCATACGCAGAAGACAAGATGAGCAAAGCTTGTATAGGTATTCCAAATCCTACAAAACCTACAATAACTATGATGACCATGACTATAATAGTAGATAAAGCCTCGAATAGTGTTGGTTGTCTCGTCATACGCATCCCCCTAACTTATAATTTAATCCAACCCAAGTTTATCTAATCCAAGTTCTTCTACAGTTAATCCTTCTTCAAAGAAGTCCCTTTCAAGTATTGTCGACGCTATCACAATGATGGCATCAATGTTCGGTGTAGCCACCCCTATTTCTCGACCTAAACTTGACCAAAGCACCAAACCGTAGGCAATATCTTCAGTCAAATAACGATTTTTAACTTTATTAGGCCCAGGTATTTGAGAGAATACTGGACTATTGTTAAAGAGTCGATTCAAAGGTTCATCTTCATATTGGCGTTCAAGGTAACCTCTTTCAATTCGCGCCTCTTTAGCTGTAGAAAGTTCAAACCCTAACTTACGACCTAAAGATAAACGTTCTAATTCTACCTCATGCAGTAATCTAACGGTGTGCTTAGTTATCCCTTCAGCATAAAGTGAGAACTCATCAGCATAATCGATACGACCTACATTCAATAAAGTAGGCCCCGGATGAACTTCTGGGTTACCATTCTCTAAATTCGTCTTCATTAAACTCTCTTCTTTAACGATGTATGGATATAGCGATTCTATAATATCGAAGCTTTCACTGAGATATTCTTTTTCGTATGTTGAAAAGTGAACCTTGCGAACATTTAGTGAAAGATCTACGCGTGCTTGTTCAAAGTTAACTCGGGTTCCATATGTTAAGGTATTTGCTTCAGCAAAGCGTGGTTCTGTTTGTATATGCATATCTTCTAATACATTCATAAAGCGAATAGAACCCATAGCTGCCGCCATATTAAAGAATATGAGTTGCTCGTCTTTAATAAACGGCGCCATCGTATAGGCGTACGTTTCTATAAAGGATGAAGGGATGATAACTTGAATTACTTCAGCCCCATCGAGTACGTATTCCATATCGTCACTAATATCTGTAAATTCGACAAAGCTTTCATTACCTTCATTATTGAAAGTGAACCCTCCATCTTTAAGAGCCTTGTCAAATTTATGTATTGATTGATTTCGGCAATACAATCTTACTTGATGACCTTTCGTATACATGTCTAATGCTGCAGTTACTGCCCCATTACCGGAGCCTATTATTGCAATATTCATATATATCCCTTCTTTCTTAACTTTAGCTTTAAGAGCGTAACACTATAGTTATATACCTTAATAACAATGAGTTAAACGCCACAATATTTTTAACACCCTCCTATTATGGCGTATCTATGACATCATTGATAAGTAGTATCGCAGGCGTTTTAATAGAGGTGTCTATTGACTAGTAACGAGCTAGAGCACACGACAGAGGTGTTATTTGAAATTTTTCTAAGAGAGAAACAAGCTCTTCTATGAATTCGAATTAAGTGATACAAGGGGTATTTTAACAACTAACCTCACTGAACGTAAGAGCAAGTAGTTAGTTCATCTTTGCAATAATTTATACATTACTTGATTGAATTTCGATATAGTTATAGTAATAAAATCGCTCCCTCTGAAAATACTATACTCATCCATTAATGATCATTCGTCATCGCTTCGAGCTCTTTAGATAATACAAGGATAGGCTATTCATGTTACTTAACTTTACCTGTTATCCCATAGAACTACGCCTCAAATTTCACTGTTCACTCTAGAGAAACTGAATAATAAATTTTTAGATATATTACAACGGCTGTGACAATTTAATACTTCCTTCATTATTTCTAAGTTCTCAAACAATCTACATAGACACGCATAGAAAGTATTTATCCCTCCTGTCTTTTTAATATATGGTATTACAACGAGCTACAAAAACTTTTTAATTCGATAACAAAGTTGTAATAATCCACACAACTGGCTAACTTTCTGATATTGTGTGACCTGGTTTGATGAGAGATACATATCGCTACATATATTAAATAGATTACAGGAGGATATTTATATGTTTAAGAAGGCTTTAACTACAACTACTCTTGCATTGGGAATAGGGGCAGCAGCATTAGGTGTAGATCAGGGCCATGAAGCGCATGCTGCACAAACTCAAAATACTCAGGCAGCGAGCAACCCATATACCGCCGGGCAATGTACATGGTATGTATACAATAGAGTTGGCGGCCATATTAGTGGCACGTGGGGTAACGCTAATAACTGGGCGACTGCCGCTTCTCAAGCAGGTTATAAAGTTAATCATAAACCTACTGCAGGTTCGATCTTACAGACCTCTGCTGGTCCATTTGGCCACGTCGCGTATGTTGAAAGTGTAACCAGCAATGGTTCAGTTCATATTTCAGAAATGAATTACAATGGTGGCCCTTTTGTTCAATCATCTCGTACTATACCAGCAGGTCAAGCAAAGTCTTATAACTACATTCACTTATAAATCCTTGATCTACGATACGATTTAATGAGGAAGTCACTCGTTTTGATATGTGCAGGATGTAAAATTCATGAAGAGTAGCTATCTGGATTTGAGCTCGTGTAATATTAAAGCTTTAAATTTTTAGTGACCCATAAATGAGGTTGAGACATAGATTTTTGAGCTCTAACGGTGTTCCAAAAGCAGGATTGTCGACTGAAACACTTTTGTCTCGACCTCCAAACAAGGGAGGGAGCGGGACAGAAATCTAATTTGAACAAAAAGATTTCTGTCCCGCTCCCCTATTTTTATGAGCTGCGGCAATTGAAGACTTCAACTAAATTTGAGAGAATGTATAAGTTGATAAAAAGGAGGAATCTCATGCAGTGGTTGAAAGTAATAGTCGCTGGGCTTGTCGAAGTGTTATGGGTGACAAGTATGAACCACGCACATAACATCCCAACTTGGATAGTTACCCTAATACTCATCGCTCTAAGCTTCTTTCTAGTCATCTCAGCGAGCAAACACCTTCCAGTAGGAACGACGTACACTATCTTTGTGGGCATGGGCGCTATAGGTACAATTATAGTTGATGTCATATTTAATGGAGCGAGCCTAAGCTTAGTTAAAATAGCCCTGTTAATCATCCTGATCGTTGGCATCCTCGGCCTTCAAATGACCACTTCAGAGGAGGAATCATAATGGCTTGGCTATATCTTTTTATCGCCGGTCTATTTGAAATTATTGGTGTCATCATCCTAAACGAAATCAATCGCACCGGAAAGAAATCTTTGATTATCATTTTAGGCATAGCCTTCATTTGTAGCTTCACTATCTTAAAGTTAGCAATGTATGATATACCGATGGGAACTGCTTATGCTATCTGGACAGCTATTGGCACAAGTGGTGGAGCCCTCATTGGCATGCTCGTCTACAATGAATCTAAAAGTTTCAAGCGCATATTTTTTATCATTTTAATACTCATTTCAGTAATAGGATTAAAAGTCCTCGGGTAAAGAATTATAAAGATAGAAATATTGTCTGAGACTAGGGCATGATGTATACACTCATAGAAGACTTACAAGCTGCTCTACGTCCAAAGGATTTGCCTGCACTTTTAATCGTGCTAGCCTAAGACCTTTTTTACAACTCAATCGTCGCGACAGATAGGCCTCATCTGTACAGCAGATAGCGTTGTTGTATCTCCTCAGTCATCGCGCTAACGTGAGGAAATTGCAAACTGCTGGTTTTGTTCAACTATAAGAAGATATCGATTATTATCCTCATCTAGTTACTTTAACTTTTATTCTTACTCAGATTCGAGTTCATAGCTCATAGTTTGTGACACACGACTGTATTCGGTATACTTAACACTAAAGGATGTGAGTTTATGGTAAAAGTATATATTGCAGGAGCTATTCCAGAAGAAGGTTTAAAACTGTTAAAAGAACAAAATTATAATGTAGACATTTATGATGGTGAAGGTATTATCGACAAAGACACTTTAAAAGAAGGCGTTAAAGATGCTGACGTCTTAATCAGTTTATTATCTACAAACGTAGACAAAGAAGTTATCGATTCAGCTAACAATTTAAAAATTATAACTAATTATGGCGCTGGCTTTAACAATATTGATATCGATTACGCACGTGAGAAAGGGATCGATGTTACCAATACTCCAAAAGCTTCCACCTCAGCAACTGCTGAGCTAACATTTGGTCTTGTCCTAGCTGTAGCGCGTCGAATCGTTGAAGGAGATGAACTGTGTCGCACTAAGGGATTTGACGGTTGGGCTCCGCTCTTCTTCCGCGGTAGAGAAGTCTCAGGTAAGACAATTGGCATCGTTGGTCTAGGTGAAATCGGTGGTGCGGTAGCAAAACGTGCTAAAGCTTTTGATATGAATATTCTTTACACAGGTCCCCACCAGAAGCCGGAGAAAGAAAGAGAGATAGGTGCTAAATTTGTAGACTTTGATACGCTCGTTCAAAACTCTGACTTCATTACAGTTAACGCAGCTTATAAACCTGAATTACATCATCGTTTCGATACAGAACAATTCCAACAAATGAAATCTACAAGCTATTTAATTAATGCCTCACGCGGTCCAATAGTCAATGAACAAGCACTTGTCGATGCGTTGAAAGCTAAAGAAATTGAAGGCGCTGCACTCGATGTATTTGAATTTGAACCTGAGATTAATGATGAATTGAAATCATTAGATAATGTAGTTATCACACCTCACATTGGTAATGCTACTTATGAAGCGCGAGACATGATGGCGCGTATAGTTGCAAATGATGCGATTAGTAAAATGAATGGTGAGACACCTAAATTTATAGTTAACAACTAATGTGTATGACTTCATAATTTCTAGTACTTATTGATACTCGTTATAGTGTGAAAAGCTTGTTGTATAACACACTGCAATATTTTAAGCGCACGCAGAGATGAGATTAAGCAGTCCGAAGCATAAAGCTATTGTATAGAAGAAGCACTCAGATGAAAGGAATTAAATCATCTGAGTGCTATTTTTTGGCTCTTTGGCAAATAGGACTGATTTGAAAACGCGCTTGTATCAAGCTTTTTTCATTTCTAGTCATCCTTGCCGGGGCGGGACTACGAAATCTTTTTATTCAAATTAGATTTCTGCCCCGCTCCCTATTTTTTCGGGATTTATATCCCTGTGTCATCTCGCCCTTGCTCATTATGCTCTATTGTTAAATGAACCTATTTGGCTTTACTCTTATATAAAAATTTAGTTTGTCGTGTACCGTAAGAATTAGGCAAGGCCTTAGCGATCATATTACGTATTCTAATGACTAGTGGATTAGTGTGTTGAGCAATCTTTCCAATCTTACGTGAACGCTTGATTACTTTAGCTGTGTGCTTCACTCTTATTTGGTTGAACCGCTTCAAGCTCTCATTGAAATCATAATGTCTTAAACAATTGACTAGAACAATCGCATCTTCCATGGCTTGTCCTGCCCCTTGGCCCATGTTAGGAGTAGTAGCGTGTGCAGCGTCCCCTATAAGGATTGTGCGTCCATAGACAAATGAATCAAGCGGCTTTAAATCATACATATCATGATGCAGTATGCCCGTTTCACCTTGTTTGTCTAATATTTGACGAACGTCATCTGGATAATGATTAAACCGAGCTTGTAAATGGGGTTTCCCATATTCGCTCAAAGCCTCATCTTTTTCTTTAGCATTAATTGATATGAACCAATAGGCTTGGTTATTAAGTAAAGGTACGATGCCGACACGGCCCTTCGCACCCCAGTATTCACGTGCCACATGTGCCTCTTCTAATTGAACATCTTCGACCATCCCTCTAAAGACGGTATAGCCTTGATAGTTAACTTTACACTTAGGGGCTACATTCTCTCGGATCACAGAGTGGATGCCATCTGCTCCTAGACATAAATCAAATGTCTCAGATTCTTGACCTTGAAAATGAACTGTCACTTTCATATCGCTATTATCTATTTTAACCACTTTGTGACCAGTATAAATATCTGAATCTGGAACATAGGAGGCTATAACGTCAATTAAAGATTGGCGCTTTAACGTGAGATTAACACTATTCTTTTTAAGCTCTACGGTTGAAAGTGGCTGTGCTTGATCACTTAAAATTTGCATTCGATTAACCACTTGGCCTGCATTTTTAAGTCCTTTGGCTAAATCATGATTACCTAATTTGCTAAGTACGTTATCTCCTATTCCAATGCCGGAACCGAGCTCTTTAATCTCCGGCTCTTTCTCAAAGACTTTGACTTCATGTCCTTCTTCGCTTAATAGTGCCGCTGCTGTTAAGCCCCCGATACCAGCACCTACTACAGCTATTTTCATATTAACACCACCTCAATTCTTAACGCTCGTTTATATTCTATCATAGCCAGCTAGCTCATCCTCATTGGCATTTAGACTAACAGCTTTATTTTTTATAGTAGTCTTTATCGATATGATCTTTTTTGATACCTAGCTTTTGATAATATCTATCCATATAACGTGCTATATTGTCATCCCAGTTAATATCACTGGCATATTGATGAGTGCCAGGTTGTCGGGGATTCCAACGCATCTCATAAAGTGAGAGCTGTTGATTCTCAAAATAATGATGACGTACAAATTCAGCTCCACCCATTATTGCTTTACGTGGAGAAGTCCAATTATGTTTCTTTGCATAACTATTACCGTGATGTAACGCATTCTCATCAAAGGCGCCAATACCGAAAAAATTATAATATCGCTTGTTGCCATCTTTTAACCCATACGCTAATTGTGATTCACCATTCCCCGTTTCAAGTTGTGCATGACTAACGAGGTATAAAGCGTTAACTTCATATTTATCTTGCGCATCAAGGAAGGCCTGTCCTTCGCCCTCAAGTATTCCCTTACCCTTTAACAAATGGTTTATTTCCTTTTTAGACAAAGCAACTTTTTCCGAAATATCCATATGTTTAAGGTTATGGTGGCGATCATCTACTGCCATGCTGCTTTCTACGTCTCTCTTAGAGGCATGAATGAATCGTCCGTCCTTTTCTTTCGTATTTAGCATCCCTTTAGCAGTTTGTTTCTCTAACGCTTCACCGAAAGTATGGGTCTTCTGATTGTCGAATAGCGATGTATCAAATATAAGGAAGAGAGTTCCTAAGATAAGCAATAAGACTATGGTAACAATGAGGACAAACCGTTTTTTTATAAAATCTAACATGAATATTGTTCCCCTTTAACCTACTTAAGTACGAAATAAGCAATCATCACGGCTACAAGTACTAAGATAAAAGAGATATTAATTGCCCACTTCATTCCCGTACGTTCTCTGAAAAAAACATTAAACATAACTAAACTGATTGCTAAAGATACTACAAACATGGTGATAGCCATCACTAGCTTTAACATAATGAGTAGTATAATTCCAATGACTAAAAAAACATTGGAGACAATAGCCAATATTTTTAATTGTTGTTGTCTAATTACCTTTCACTCCTACTAAAATTTCTTGAATTCGTTAAAATTGTACCATAAGACTCCTCAATAAACGACGGGTAAAGACATTAATCCGTACTGTCTAGCTGCTTCTTTCTATCGCCACGCCTACTTGGGAGCGGGACAGAAATCTTTTTATTCAAATGAGATGTCTGTCTCGCTCCCTCCCCAGAGCACAGAACCTTTATATCTCAACCTTTCATAACAAATATGTAAATCATTTCTAATATAACTCTAACATCTTCATTAATCCCCTGTAATATTCTCAAGGAGATATGAAATATAATTTTCATCATCTTATATGTACGACAATAAAAAGTGAAGAATTGCGCGGGAACAAATACACGCCGGCACAGCATGCATTCCTGGGGAATAGTATATCGAATGTAGATGCTTCACTATCTTAGTTATACGAAGCCGTCATCGACTATCCATCATTGCAATATAACTTTGAATCATGATATGAAGCACTATCCCTAGGCAAACATGGCTAAACTGCCGGCGTTGTAGATTTAAATCCAGTCAGAGACTTCATCAAACTAAATTGACCTCATCTCATTTATTATCATTTAATTTCGTTTCAGATTATCTCTTATTTAAATAGCAGCATCCTTTATTCTCTAGACATACCTTTAAGTAAGTTCAGCATATAAGTTAAGCCGCGATTGATCTCATCATCTCTTAAGATTTTCACCAAACCTGTAATCGATGTCTTTTGATTAGGATTAGCAGCATTTGCAACACGTAAACCGCTATTCACTTTATTTAATATACGACTTAAGTCATCAACATTCAATTCACCTAGCATGAAGACGAGTGAAGCCATATTAGAAATTAGTCCACTATACTGTTCTTTGTTCAATTCAGTAGCAAACTTATTTGCAATAACACCTCTACCTCGCATCATACCGCTCATTGCGTCTAAGACTTTTGCTTCATCTAACGCGCTCACGAGGTTGATTGCTTTGAGGATGCTCTCTTTGTTATTAGCAATAGCAGTAGTAACTTCTTCTAAGTTATCTTGTTTAATTTGCTCTTCTGATTTTTCTACACGTCTGATCTTAGTTATTCTCTCAGCCATTATTTATCCACCTGACTTCCTGGGAAGACGTAATCTTCTCGCTTCCACTTATTCTGAACTTGAACACTGTACTGAGGTTGACGCTCTTTATTAACACGGAAATTCGTAGGGTTTAAAGGAGACTTTCCTCTTCTCGTCTTAACTTCCATGCGACAACTTGTTCGCTTGTAAGATGGAGTATCCGTATCTTTATCGACGTCGCTATTCGTCAGCATATTTATCGCACTATTGTCACCATGTACCATAGCGTTGTTATTAAGTGGGATATAGATTTCCTTGCCTTTAACACGATCGGTAACATGAACCATCATCGTTGCTTCACCAGTATCAGAGATAAGTTTAACTTCTGCACCTTCGTGTATGCCACGATCTTCAGCAAGTTCTGGTGAAATCTCTACGAATGTATGCGGCATCTTGTATTCTAAACCTTTGACGCGGTAAGTCATATTACCTTCGTGGAAATGCTCAAGTAAACGCCCGTTATTCACATGTAAATCATACTCTTCGCTCTGTTTAAAGAAATTATCAAATGTTAATGGGAAGAATTTTGCTTTTTTATTCTCAAAGTTAAAGCCATTTAAATATAATATCGGTTCATCCGTACCATCTTCTGCAACTGGCCATTGCAAGCTATTGTAACCTTCCAAACGCTTATAAGAAACACCAGAGTATAACGGCGTTAAGCGAGCAATTTCATCCATAATTTCCGATGGGTGCGTGTAACCCCAATCATATCCTAGTTCTTTAGCAATACGTTGTATGATCTGCCAATCTGGTAACGAATCACCCTTAGGTTCTAAACCTTTATATAGGCGTTGAATACGACGTTCTGTATTCGTAAACGTCCCATCTTTTTCAAGTGCTGGACTAGCTGGTAAGACCACGTTAGCAAAAGTAGCTGTAAATGTGAAGAACGCATCTTGGACAACTAAGAAATCTACTTTTTCTAAAGCTGCTTGAACAAAGTTGATATTTGAGTCTACGATACCTGTATCTTCCCCATATAAGTATAGGGCATGAATTTCGTCATTATGAATACCTTCCATCATTTGATGATTATCTCTACCTGGCTCAGATGGTATTTCAACTCCATATTCACGTTCAAATTTAGCTCGTACGATGTCATCTCCAACACCTTGGTAACCTGGGAATTTATCAGGCATACTTCCCATATCACTGCAACCTTGAACATTGTTATGTCCACGTAAAGGATATGCGCCAGTACCAGGACGTCTATAATTACCAGTTGCTAACAATAAATTAGAAATAGCTGTAGATGTGTCACTACCGATATCTTGTTGCGTAACTCCCATAGCCCAGCAGATAGAAACTGACTCAGCAGCAACAACTTGTTCAGCGAAATCAATTAAATCTTCTTTAGGAATGCCTGTTGTTTCTTCAGCAAATTCCATGGTGAATGTTTCTAGAGATTTGTAATACTCATCGAAGTTTTCTACCCATTCATCAATAAACGCCTGGTCATGTTTATCGTTGTCGATGATGTATTTAGTTACAGCAGACAACCAAGCTAAATCAGTACCTGGCTTAGGTTGATAGAAGTTGTCAGCACGTTGTGCCATTTCATGTTTACGGATATCAAATACATTCAATGTATGATTATATAATTTTTGTCCACGTTTAATCTTAGAAGCTATCACAGGATGCGCTTCAGCAGTATTCGTTCCAATTAGCACCACCATGCTCGCCTTTACTAAATCTGAGATTGAGCCAGAGTCGCCACCGTGTCCCACAGTTCGGAATAAGCCCTTAGTTGCAGGGGCTTGGCAATAGCGTGAACAATTGTCAATGTTATTCGTACCAATCGCTTGGCGCGCTAACTTCTGCATAAGGTAAGATTCTTCATTCGTAGCTTTAGAAGAGGAAATAAAGGACAAATGACTCGGTCCTTTCTCATCTTTGATCTTCTTGAAGTTCTCACTGATCACTTTAAGTGCTTCATCCCATTCTACCTCGACAAATTCATCACCTTTACGGACCAATGGTTTAGTCAGACGCTCTTCTGAATCAGTGTAATCCCATCCAAACTTCCCTTTGACACAAGAGGACACTTGGTTCGCAGGAGATTCATGTTGCGGTTGAACTTTGAGCACTTCTCTTCCTTTCGTCCAAACATCAAACGAACAACCTACCCCACAATATGTACATACCGTCTTCGTCTTCTTAATACGTTCCTCACGCATAGCTGCCTCGGAATCTGAAATAGCAAATAATGGACCATATCCCGGCTCTGCTTTCTTAGTTAAATCAATCATGGCAGCTAATGACCCTGGTTCAAGGTCAGTCATATAACCCGCATTACCTTCCATATTGACTTCCATCATAGCGTTACATGGACAAACGGTTGCACATTGACCACAACCTACACAGGAAGAATCATTGATAGATACGTCATTATCCCAAATAACTCGTGGCTCTTTACGCTCCCAATCAATAGTCAAAGTTTCATTAACTTGAACATCTTGACATACTTCTACACAGCGCCCACAGAGTATACATTGATTCGGATCATAACGATAAAATGGACCATAATCCTTCTCGTAAGGTTTTGCTTTATATTCGTATGTTTGGTGTTCAAGCCCCCATTGATCCATCGTGTTGTGAATTTCACAATCGCCATTATTATAGTCACAAACAGTACAGTAGAGCTGGTGCTTTTCTAAAATTCTATCGAGCGCTTCTTTTTGACTCGACTGAACTCGATCGCTTTGAGTATTGACTACCATAGGTCGATCGACTATAGTACTACACGCTCTCTCGATCTTCCCATCTATTTCAACAGTACACGTATCACATGTTTGGATGGCACCTAAAGACTCGTTATAACAAATCGATGGTACAAACGTGTTCTGAGATTTAATAAATTCTAATAAGTTAGTTCCAGGTTCTACAAGATAATCTTTGCCATCTAATGTGACAATTAAATGTTCTTGCATGATATCACCCCTCATCTAAATTAATGCCCTTGCCTCATCTTACGTTGCATAACATCTGCTTTAAATGCCCCACACAAAAACAGAATGTCTTAAAGCTATTCTATACTCAAAAATTATAATTGTTAAGTATTTGTACACTTTTTCCTCTTAATCCATTCACTCGTTATTAAATAGTTTCATACCGCTCCCGTGTCCCGGTTCTGCTCAAATTATAAACGCTTTTATCCCGACCTCTATATCTGAACTATAAGGGGAGGATATAAGAAGTAGTCCGCTGAAAGTTTGGAACTTAGACATGACAAACTACTCAAATGTGATCCTTCCTATCTCTACTCAATAGCAATCTCAATGCTAACTACTGGTATTACTTTTAGCGCTACCAATGCTAGAGGGATGATGTTACTATCTACAGATTTAGCACTCAAGATGATACTCAGCTATACGTCTCTACGACCATAAAAATAAAAAGGTAGTAAGAAAATTCTCCTCATCATTTTCTTACTACCTCAAAACAGCGACTCTCGCTTATAGTTCTATAGATCTAAATTTGAGTTTATAATTTGTTTGTTCTCTTGGAGTGAACTATCACTAGGAACGAAATAGTATAATCCATCCTCTTGTATACCACCAGAACCTTCTAATTGGTGTCGATTAACTTCATCATTAGCTTCTTTATAATGACTGCGCACCTTGCTCAATTCTCCTAAGGATAAATCTGTCTTAACATTATTTTTAATTTGATTCATCAATGCATTGAAGTGTGTGAGTGAGCGTGCACTTGTTAATTTATTCGCTAATCCTTGAATAACAATTTGCTGACGTTCTTGTCTCCCGAAGTCACCACCGGCACCTTCTTCTTTGCGGCTTCTCATGAAAGCCATCGCTTGAGCACCATTTAAATGTACTTGCTCACCTTTAGAAAAGGATTGACCGTCATATGAAAACGTCGCATTACTCGTGACATCTATCCCTCCGACAGTATCGATCATTTCTTTCATACCATCCATGTCTATTGTAGCATAGTGATCTATAGGTACATCTAATAGCTTTTCTAACGATTTTACTGCCATATTTGGCCCACCATAAGCATAGGCGTGATTGATTTTTTCAGTTGAATTACGGCCTGCGATCTCCGCTTTCGTATCTCGGGGGATGCTAAGAATTTCTGTTGTTCTCTTATTAGGGTTAATAGATAACACCATGATAGTATCTGAGCGTTGACCCCCGCCTTTTTCAGCACGCTGAGCATCTGAATCGACACCAAATAAAGCAATCGTGAATGGGTCGCCTTTATCCAAGTCTACTGAATGACTTCTAAGTGATGATTTCTCACGATCTAGAGGGCTATGTATAGTCCCTCCAACTGCAAATATTTTGTACCCGACGTAAAGCATAAAGATTACGGCAAATATTACTAAGATGCCGAGGACCCACATAACAATTCTAAGTACTCCGTGCTTAGGTTTCTGTTCATAGTAATCTGAGCGTTTCACTCACATCACTTCCTATCTCTTTATTTTTTTAATTACTATTAAGTTTTGCTATTTAATAAACAACCTTCAATTTAATTCTATACGTCAACTACTCACCGCTTAGCCAAACCTAACGATGCTTAACGCTTGAAGTAGGATCTTCTTGGGAATAAAGCGTACTTGTAAGTTTTTTTTCTCACAGCGGTTGATCTTATTGACCAAGCTATCCCTATAATTCCTACGGTTCGCGATTCTCTTTGTGTTAATTGCTGTATTCATAAACGCGCGATCAAAACATTGCTACTCGCGTTTATGCTTTGGAAGACACTTGTGCTCATCGTGCAGTTCTGCTCAGATTCTAAACGCTTTTCTTCGCCTTTATTATTAAATATAACCTCCTTTGCTATTTAGAATATCTAACACCTCTTGATGACACCCTGAGTTACTAATTATAAATGGTCCTGCTTTCGTGAAGTCTATCTCTTCACCGTCTAACGTGGTCATACGCAACCCTAATTCCTCAGCAAATAAGAACTGTGCTGCTATATCCCACGGCTTTGGATTAGTATTAAAATGGGCCGCAAATTGACCCTTAATTACTCGAATAGAGTCCAATCCGCATGCGCCAATAGAACGATAACTAAAAGCGGCTTCAAACAAATCATTTAACGTTTCAGCATTAACGAACTGTGCGCCGAATGATAAAATTCCTTCTTGTAGAGGGATATGGGGTGGTGTGGGTAGTTTCTTGCCATTAACATAAGCACCACTCCCTCGTTTAGCATGATAAAGCTGTTGTCGCGGGTAGTCATATATGTATGAGAGCATTGGCTGCCCATCAATAAAGTAAGCTAGAATAATACAATAATCTTCTTGCTGTTTAACCAAATTCATCGTGCCATCAATAGGGTCCATAACCCACGTGTGTCCTCGTTTAGGATTGATGTCTTCATTAGATTTTTCTTCAGCTAGTAACTGATGTTGAGGGCAGTGTTCGTGTAGAAACGATTCAAAATCATTTTGTATAGTTCGATCGACATTGGTCACTAAGTCATAGCGGTTTTGTTTTGTTGATAACTGCATATCTTTAACTAAGTTAGGTATCATCTCATCTAACGTTCTCAACCATGTTTGAACTCTCTCATCTATCACTTGAAGTGATTTGTCATCCATCATCTCACCTCTGACGTTTTAATTATCTTTTGACTTATTAATTTAGCTATATTTTATCATAAACATTTTTTAAGTTTAGCTCTTTCATTAATTATAATCATAAAAAAACCGACTAGATTGTTCTAGCCGGAAAATAGAAAGGAAAGTAAGTAATAAATATTTTGAAGATGTTTGAATAGTAACGCATACGAATAAGAAACATCTAACTATTAATAAATAGTCTACCCCTAAGTGTTCTCATTCGTTATCCCCTTGTTACTAATTACTATATTAGCATACTTAATTTAAAAATGTAAGCGTTTTCTTAAAATTTTTTTCGACTTTTCTTTTTAAACTCCTGAAATGTCGCCACTGTGCGATTTATGCTATAATAAGTGTAAATAGTAATGTCAAAAGAGGTGTTTAATTATGAGTAAAAAAGAGCGCCAAAATCAAATTATCGAAAAGATTCAATCTAATAATCAAATGTCTGCCTCAACTCTAGCAAATCAACTCGGCGTCTCTAAGAGGACTATCCTACGTGATATAGACGATCTTGAGAAACAAGGTGTGAGAATCATCGCTAGATATGGTGTGCACGGTGGATACCAAATTGCTGAAGCACCTCATAACTACGCACTTCACTTAACGGAAGACCAACTTATTGCATTATTTCTAGTGTTAAACGAAAGCCAATCGTACTCGTCGCTACCATTCAAAGATGATATTAAACCCATCATCCAGCAATGTTTAAATTTACCATATACTAAACTTCGTAGCACTTTAAAAAAGTTAGATAAATACATTAAATTCGAGGATTACTCAGAAACATTACTGCCCCAATTTTATACTGATATTCTAATTTACAGTATGGAGAGAAATGTAATGTCTATAGAGTATAGAACGCGTAAAGATACTTCACAAACAGAGAACGTGATCTTTATAGGAATGGTTTGTAAGCAAGGCGTGTGGAATGCTGTAATATTTGAAATTGGGACAGGTAAGACTAACCTCATCTCTGTCATAGATATTGAAGATATTTCCTATTCCTTTGAGAAGAAGATTCAAACGCATGACATTACACTTAATAATTACCAAACTCATCTCAAAGAAACATGAACTTTAGACAATACCGATTTTCTAATAAATTTCATTATTATCCCTAAGCTAACTCGAATTCAAAAAAGCGATACGCTAACATCTTTAGAAATTCTGTCCGTCCCTGAGTAATTAACACAGACGCTATATTTAACAAAGGTGGTAGTATTTGTAGCTCAGCTACTCCTGTCCCCATTCTCATCTATGCAAGTTAATCGCACAAAGCGATAATAAAAGTTAGTTAATATATGTATTACTATAAAAAATGATTAGATATCTGCCAGTTTTTTAAATACACAACTACAAGCACACTAGCTTCAATAAGATAATTTCCCATATTCAATTAGCGTGAAAGTTTCAAGAACGCGCTGAAATGATACTCACACTAATAAAGTTATATTTTTTACCTCACTATCCTCTTTTCAAATGTCTAAAGAAGTTTCTTCAACAATAGGTGCTGTCTAACCATTACGATGAAGATAAAGGATGAAAATGATTTGACTGTCAACAGATGATCAATCTCTTGGTTATCTTTAAGTTCAAGAATGTTGATATCTCTTAAGTAGCAAGTTGACTATAGTTTCATGCGCTTAAAGTAGAACATAAACACGAAAAATATAACGCTGATTAACAGCCACGATCCTAATTATATAGATGTCTTTCTTAGCAAAGTGATCAAACGCTTTAATTTCAACAAAACATCATAACGCTTTTTAGCAATCACATAAGCCACTATTACAACCGATATAAGAGCTTCTTTCAACTCATCCCCCCGCCCCAGTAGTCAACCCTTTATGTCGAAATCAAAATTCCTGTCATAGCGACAATAAATATTGGGAGACTAAGATAATCTCTCCAAACTATATCTTTAAGGCTATACATTTTCGCATCCCCTTGTCACCTCACATCGAACCCTCCACGACTCATAAAGCATTCACTCTTTATAACATGATAAACGGAATGCTAACAATTTTAAGAAAGGATTCTTACCATGATAGACTTTCAAGAACTTTTCACTCTACAGCAACATGTTTATACTCTACTTCACCATATAGAACTGTATCACTTTGCAATCTATGAAAATGAGAAGCAAAAACAATTATACCAAGAGCGTATTATCAGCTATGTGAAAGAAGAATTAGAAAGGATAAACGCTGCAGACCATACGTCCTTTACACTATTTCATCATAAGTATTGCGATCAACTCACTCAATTAGAACGCTACCCTTTAGAAGAGTTAACGGCTGGTAAGAGAACGGCTTATATTATAGACACTCAAAACAAAATTATTTCTTTATACAATCAAATCGATAAAATTTTACATGATTAGCAATATTAATTGAAAATTTATAGAAATGAAATTGTAAAGTTACGAGAGGTGGTGTAGAATGAAATCGATTACAGTTTAGGAGGATAATATTATGTCCGGTTTTTCAGTTTATTTAGGAGAGAAAACTGATTATAAATATATACAATCTATGATTGATATCGGATATAAGACTGTCTTCACTTCTCTACAAATTCCTGAAGAAGACACAACTACCTGTTATCAACAGTTAAGTGATTTATTATATCACTTTCAACATGACCAACTAACCTTTATCATCGATGTTAACCCTTCTAAACTGAATCATTCGTTTTACCAGTTACTTTCTGAATATCCACATGGGAATTATGTTATTAGATTAGATCAATTTACTTCTCTAGATTTAATTAAAGAATTTACCGCTAAAGGCTTCTACTGTTGTTTGAATGCGAGTACCATTTCAAGAGATTTGCTTAATCAACTATCACCAATCGATAACTTTAAGAATATAGTCTACTGTCATAATTACTATCCTCGTCCAGACACTGGATTAAATGACGTATTTGTTAAACAACAAAATCAACTCATTAGAGAATTTAATCCTCAAGCTACTATCTATGGCTTTATCAGTGGTACTGAGAAACGAGGCCCTCTATTCAAGGGACTTCCAACGCTCGAAGCAAATCGTAAATCTCATCCGATATTTAGTGCTCAGCACTTAATTGACACTGAAATCAATCATGTTATTGTAGGAGACATTCAATTACAACTACTAGAAGCGAAACGTTTATATAAAGCTATTCATCAACGGCATTTCACTCTAACTATCACGCTTACTCAAGATTCAAATGCGAACCGTCAGCTTATAAATGCAGTGCATACCGTCCGCTACGATGGGCCTGAATCAGTTATACGTTCACAAGAAGCACGATCTATTTTAAACGATACTGTTACACCTGCCTATTGTTATAAGCGTGAAGTCGGTTCCATAACAATCGACAATTGTCTTAATGGTCGTTATGAAGGTGAGCTACAAATAATTAAAGATCCTCTTCCTTCACATCCACATGTCAATTGTGTTGGTATGGTAAGCGAAAAAGACTTAGAGGTGCTGAACTGTTTAAGTAGTAATGATACTTTTGACTTTGCAGTCGAGACATAGGGAGATGAAATAATGAATCGGATGACAACCGAAGCACGTAACCCGAGAACGATGCAACTTGATGAAATGACTACTGAAGAAGCACTGCGCACTATGAATGAAGAAGATCAACTTGTACCTAAGGAAATTGAAAAAGTTATTCCTCGACTAGCACACATTATAGACCTCATTACTCAGTTAATGAAAAAAGGTGGCAGATTAATCTATATGGGGGCAGGTACGAGTGGCAGACTTGGTGTTTTAGACGCGGCTGAATGCGTACCTACCTTTAATACTAAAAAGGACGATGTTATCGGTCTTATAGCGGGTGGACAACAAGCGATGTTAGAGGCAGTCGAGGGTGCCGAAGATAGTGATATCCTCGCTACTCAAGATTTAAAAGCACTTTCGTTAAGCGAAAAAGATGTAGTTATTGGGATCGCAGCTAGTGGAAAGACACCTTACGTAGTAGGCGGACTTGAATATGCAAATCATGTAGGTGCTACTACAGTCGCTATCTCATGCAACATTAATACGCCTATCAGTGATATTGCAAGCCACCCTATCGAAATTAACGTTGGACCTGAGGTATTAACTGGTTCCACTCGTTTAAAAGCAGGTACAGCCCAAAAATTAATATTAAATATGATCTCTACCATGACGATGGTCGGTTTAGGTAAGGTTTATGGAAACTTAATGGTAGATCTTCAAGCGACAAACCAAAAATTAATCCAACGTTCTGTTGGTATCATTCAAGATATATGCGATTTAAATCTCGAAGAAGCGGAAGCGCTATACAAAGAGGCACACTATCATTTAAAGCCTGCAGTAGTCATGCACCTTGCACAATGTTCGTACGAGATAGCTACTAAACGTTTAGAAGCTAATAATGGACAGATTAAGAAAGCGTTAATTTAGTCATCCACAACACTGTTTATTAAGAATAGAAAAGAAATGCCTAACTTAACTCTGATTTATTGAGCGAGCTTACTACGCTCTAAATTTATTAACATTTAGTTGCAATACTTAATAACTGTTCTCATAAATTAATAAAATTGATATTAATTTCCATATTTCTATCACAATATTTTTAATAAAATTTAACTCTTGTCTTAGCCCAAACCATATTGAACACGAGGAGGTTATTCATATGGCAACTATTCAAGAATTAACAGATGAGATTATCGAAGCCATTGGTGGCATAGACAATGTTGATAACGTTATTAATTGTATGACACGAGTTCGCGTAAAAGTACATGACGAATCGAACATCAATTACGATCAACTCAAAGCTATTGATGGCGTCTTAGGCGTGGTCCAAGACGACCGTTTACAAATCGTTGTTGGCCCAGGAAAAGCAAGCAAAGTAGCGAATCAAATGTCTGAAGTGAGCGGAGCCTCTCCGACCCATTCAGACCAAACTTATAAGCAAGCTGCAGAAGCTAAAGCACAGAAAAATATGCAAGCATACTCTTCCCTGCAGAAGAACGGACCAATGAGCAAGTTCTTTAAGACTATTGCCAATATTTTCATTCCTTTAATTCCAGCTTTTATTGGAGCCGGATTAATCGGAGGAATAGGTGCCGTTATTGAGAATTTGTTAACTGCTCATTATATTTCAGGCGCCTTTTTTACTCAATTAGTTACAATATTCGGTGTCATTAAAGATGGTATGCTAGCCTACCTTGCAATCTTTACAGGTATCAATGCTGCTAAGGAGTTTGGCGCTACTCCTGGTTTAGGTGGCGTGATTGGCGGTACGACCTTATTAACAGGATTAGATGATAATAAAGCCATTACTAACCTGTTTACTGGCGATCATTTGCAAGCAGGACAAGGAGGCATCATCGGTGTCATCTTTGCAGTCTGGCTCTTAAGCCTCATTGAAAAACGATTACACAAAGTCATTCCTGATGAAGTAGATGTCATCATTACACCAACGATTACTCTCCTTATCATCGGCTTACTCACTATATTTATTATTATGCCTTTAGCAGGATTCGTATCAGATGGTTTAGTAGGCGTCATTAATTGGATTATTAATGTGGGCGGTATATTTAGCGGCTTTATCATTGGTGCCTTCTTCTTACCATTGGTTATGTTAGGCTTACATCATATATTTACACCTATCCATATTGAGATGATAAATAAGACGGGCGCAACTTACCTCTTGCCTATCGCTGCGATGGCTGGAGCAGGCCAAGTAGGTGCAGCTCTAGCACTATGGGTTCGCTGCCGACATAACAAAACGCTTAGGGATACGCTCAAAGGCGCGCTTCCCGTAGGTGTATTAGGTATTGGCGAACCACTTATCTACGGTGTTACGCTTCCATTAGGGAGACCATTCTTCACAGCCTGTCTCGGTGGTGGCATTGGTGGCGCAGTAATTGGCGGCATTGGTCATATCGGTGCTAAAGCAGTAGGACCAAGTGGTTGGTCGCTTCTACCGTTAATTTCAGATCATATGTATTTAGGTTATATTGCGGGTCTCTTTGCAGCATATGCAGGAGGTTTCGTATTCACATACTTATTCGGAACTACGAAATCAATGAGAAACTCGGATACATTAGGTGATTAATATGACCAACGTACTTATTAAAATAGAAAAAGTATATAATAAATTAACTAAAAGTGAAAAGAAAATTGCAGATTACGTTTTAAACCGACCACATTATCTCGTTAAGATGTCTGTTCAGCAATTTGCTAGTGAAATAGGCACCAGTACTGCTTCTATTGTGCGTTTTAGTAAAAAAGTAGCTGAGGGAGGATTTCAAGATTTAAAGTTATCTATTTCTCGTTTTCTTCCTGATGACACTAAGAAAAATAATTTACTGGAATTAGTGGATAATGAATCAATTGCTAGTATTTCAAATAAGTTATTAACCCGTGCTAAAGAAACGCTAAATGATGTTTCGATACATTTAAATGAGCGTGATATTGGTGCTATTTGTGATCAATTTAAGAGAGCTCGTACAGTGTTTCTATTCGGTTATGGTGCTTCATATGTGATAGCTACTGACTTGTTCCAAAAATTCTCACGCATAGGCTTAAATGTACGCTTTATCACAGAAACGCATCAACTGACTTCTACACTAGCTACACATGACTATCGCGATTGTGTGGTATTTATTACCAATCACGGCAGTCACAGCGAGTTACAAGCCATGGCGAAAGTAGCTGCAGATCACCACGTTTCTATCATTACGATTTCAAGTACGAAAGATAACCCAGTTGCACAAATCTCAGACCATACATTAACTTACGGGCAAACAGATGAAAATGAATTACGAATGGCAGCTACCACTTCACTATTTGCCCAACTCTTTACAGTAGATGTGTTGTATTATCGTTACATCGCTTTAAATTACCAAAATTCACTGGATTCAATAACGCAATCCAAGATGGCATTAGATAATTACCGTAAACATATTTCAAATATTCACTTTAAACATTAATCGGACGTCTAAAAATGATTGTGATAAAGACGATAGACCTTAATTTCACCAATCATTTTGATTCTTTAAATCCAGCTAGCACTTGAAAGTCTTGTGTGTTTATGAGTGTTTCAGAAGTATCTTTCTAGATTGCTTCTCTCACAAACACGAGACTGAGTGCTGGCTTTTTTATCTTACCGAAAAGAGATAGATGAGATACTGTAATGATGATATAACTAAAAGCTTATAAAGTTCACAACCTCCCCCTACAAATCTATTCATGATGCTAACAACCATCTGCACTTTTTAACATGTTGCACACCGGTCGTGAACAAAAAAGGATAAGACCGAAATCATTGTGATTTCAAAGCCTTATCCTTAATTAAAGTTCTTAAATGATATTAATAACCATTCGCTTTGTTTAATTTACATTACACATCAAATAATTACTAAATTAACATTATCCTTTAGAGTTAACGAAAGTATACTCAAGGTTGTTCTGCTTTTTTATTAAAACTCTTGTTCTTTCTTACTTAGTTTATGGTAACCCTTTATGAAATAAAATGCTGTCATAAGTGCTAGGAATACAATACCAATAACTACAGATACAACCGTTTCTTTATTGAATAGCATTCCGATTAAGACCATGAGGAAGAACACGATAGTGATATAACTACCAACCATACCTCCTGGCATTTTAAACGGATGACCCTCTACTTGCTCAGGGTGTAACTTTCTAAATCTCAAGTGACTAATAAGTATCATAAACCAAGGGATCATCCCTGGTAGAATAGAAGCACTATAAACGTATACGAATATATTTCCAGCACCTGGGATAATCTTAGGTAATACAACATTTAATAACGCACCTATTAAAATCCCCACTGAAATCGCCATAACTGCAAATAAAGGCACACCATTTTTCATAACTTTTAAGAATGATTTAGGCATTTGGCCTTTTTGAGCCAATGTATAAATCATACGACTCGCACTGAAAATACCTGAGTTACAACCTGACATTGCTGCTGTTAAGACAACGAAGTTAATTAAACCGGCAGCGAATGTGATACCTACTTTAGCAAAGGTTGCAACGAAAGGACTACCGATCTCTCCTAACTGATCCCATGGATAAACTGTTACAATGACGAAGATAGCACCAAGATAAAAGATGAGGATACGCCAAATAACACCATTGACCGCTGATTTAATATTCTTCTGCGGATCTTTCGTCTCACCTGCAGTGATACCTATCAATTCCACACCTTGATATGAACCGATGACAATGGATAGAGCAAAGAAGAAGCCTACCCAACCATTCGGCATAAATCCACCATGTGCCCATAAGTTAGACAAACCTGAAGCATGTCCACCTGCACCAAACCCGAAGAAGATTAAACCGAAACCTGCAATAATCATTAAAATAATTGTTACAACTTTAATCATTGCAAACCAGAATTCAAATTCACCAAACGCTTTTACTGAAGTTAAGTTGGCTGCCGCTAATAAGAAGACTACTATAACTCCTGGAATCCACTGCGGTAAGTCAGGGAACCAATAGTTCATATATTGACCCACTGCAATGACCTCACTCATACCTACAACAATCCACTGGAATATATTACTCCATGCAGTGATGTAACCAGCGACAGGATGTATATACTCACTTGCAAAGTGTGCAAAAGATCCTGTTGTTGGATTGAGATAAATCATTTCTCCCATTGCTCGCATGACTAAGAATAAAAATAGTCCGGCGATTAAGTATGCGAAGATAACTGAAGGCCCCGTCCATTTAATTGTGCTCGTTGCCCCCATAAAGAGACCTACGCCTATCGTTCCACCGAGTGCAATCATTCGCATTTGACGTGCACTCAGACCCCTTTGTAATTCATTGTTCTCTGCCATAATTCAAACCCCAATTCTTTAAAAGTCTAATGAAGAAAGTTTAAATTTCTTCTAAGTTCTGTAAGACCTAGTATTATCTGTCATCTGTGAACGGATTCCACTATTACTATACGAATTGTTCTCCCTCTATGTACACAAAGTAATTCTATAATAAGAAACGGGTTCCGCAATAAGATTAAAGTGCTATTTTGACGATAATGTAAGGGCTTACATTCTTTTTATTTATTCTATGTGATTTACGTTTAAAATGCAAAGTTTATTTCAAAGAATCTTCACAATATTATGTATGATTACTTTTTTAAGTCTACTTAATCTTGCTTTACTTAGCCTTTCTAACCATTTTAATAAAACTAAGATTTACTCAAAAAAAGTTAGAAACTGTATTTTTCAGAAATACACATATACACCACAAATAGAATACAACTATTTTACCATATATTTGATGCAAATGGAGGTCACTCTTAAAATTTATTAATATATGATATAATCTTTATAATCTTAATAAAGGAGTTTATAAGTTAGCTATGTCTAAAAATCTCATGGCGCGTTCTATCGTCATTGCCTGTGCGTTTGGCATAATTTTCCTACTCATTAATTTATTTAACAAACATGAAAGCTCTATAGGGATGGTTATCGGCAAGTCGATTCTTGCTGCATTAGTCTTTGGCTTGCTCTACTATACTCTATTTGCGTTGATGAACACACCAGAAAGAAAGATTAAATTTGGTGTTACTATCCCCATTTGTATGCTTTTAGCAATCATTATTGGTGCTGTGCTAGGAGCTCTCAAAATAGGTATTATAGTAGGACTGATTGTAGGGGTTTTAGCAGCATACATCTGGGAATTTATTTCATCTCATCAAAGCAACGGAGGTAAACGATGAAAGCGATAATAGGAATTATATTAATCATATTATTAATCGGCAGTACAGTAGCTAATTACAAAGGTTTAAAGGCAGCTCAAGCAAGTGGTCAACATGCCACACGGTTTAAAATTATTCTCGGTGTAGATGTTATTTTGCTCGTCTTAGTTTCAATCGCATTCATCTTCCAATTCATTCTCTAAATTAAGCGATTTGTTTGTAATCAGTTTCATTTATAAACATAAGAGAAACCCTCACTATGTGTTCAGAATCTAGTCACATATGTTTGAGGGCTCTTCTGAATAATATTATTAATTTCTAATCAAAAGTGGAAATAATGGGATAATATAAAATAATAAAATAAACCCGCACATATCAAATAGATAGCTGTAGCAACTATAAATGAACGGAAATGTATTCTAAGTGGAACTTTTTTATTAAAAATGGGACCTAAAACTAAATTTCCTATAGCTAATACTACTGGACCGCCTAGAAAGAATAATAGGAGATAACCCATATCTATTTCTCTCCTCTATCGAAATAACGCTCAATCAATTGCTCAGCTGTGATATCTTTATCTGTATAGTTAATTGAACTGAAGTCGTGGTGCTTAGTAAGATTATTAGTATTTATAACTACATCTAACCCAGCCGTGGTTGCTGATTCAGCGCCGTTTAATGAATCCTCAATAGCTAGGCAATTCACAGGGTTATAGTTTAGAGCTTGAACCGCTCTCAAATATAACTCAGGACTGGGTTTAACCTCCTCCACATCTTCCTTCCCTACAACGACATCAATAAAGTCTCCAAGTTCCAAATGATTATAGGCTTCCTCTATATCTTTTCTATAACTACTCGTTGCTACAGCCATAGGGATATGACGTTGTTTGAGCATAGTCATGATCTCTTTTATTTCAGGCCTTATAGGTAGAGAAGCACTAGATCGATGAATGTCTTCGTATAAACGAGTCTGTTCCTCTTCCCCGATTGTTTCTGCTAAATACGACCGCAGTTGATCATCAGACCCACCGATTGTTTCACTGTAATAAGAGCGGGATATTAAAGCTTCATCTTGCTCTTCTAGATAGTGATTAATCGTTTCGTAGATGTGTTGTTCTGTATCAATAATAGTACCATCAAAGTCAAAGATTACTGCTCTATACATTCTAATTTACTCCTTGCTAGTCTGTTGTAAACCAAGTTGTCTTCATAAAATGATTTACTGAGTTTCGCGTTTTTACAACTATAGACATAAGCGGAACTCCCATGATTTAAATCACTTCATTAACTCGATATCGTATAACTCAAAGTGTAACATAACAACATAATAAATATTATAGTAGTGCTTAGAGGTCTGTTCAGATCAGTGGTGGATGGATCAAAACTCTATTTTCCAATTCATTACCCGTTACCTTGAGGAGGATGGGAAGTTACCAAAGCTTAGTAAACGTTCAGCTCAATTAATTCACTAATGAAGGTCGTTATTCTGGTTAACATTCAACTTCTAGTGTGACAATCTGAGCTCTTTTATTTTACCTCCAAAGTTTTCATATCGTTATTAGAGTTAAACTACTATTTAATTGTTTTGTAATTATTATTTAACTTCATTCTAAAGACCTAGTGCTATAATCTAATTACAGTGATACAATTTAGTAGAATAAAGTAACGCTCATCCCCAGCAAGTCGCGTCTTAGATAACCTCAAATATATTGGGATGGCTTAAAAACTTTTGAAAAATTACTCTAATAGCTCAGATGAGGAGGTTACTATGTTTCTAGATAAAACTGAAACGTTCGTTATCAATATTGGCGAATTAAATAAACGTCGTGCACGAAAACAATTGACTAGACTTTGTCAACAAGTTCAATTTTGTGACCCATTCCAATTCAACATCATTAAAGAGGATCATGTTTTCGCTTTGGAAATACACATTCCTAAACGTCAACTACCCTATATTATTAGCTTTTTGAGTTTCCATAATTACTCTATTTATCAAATTGTCATTGCATGCCATCACAAAGAATTATTAGACTCAAATAAGCTCATGCATTCATCTAAACGTTTTGAGCTAAATGTGGATGGATTACACGATGCCTATGTTAAAGATAAGATTATAGATATTATGACGATGCTAGATAATACCGAACATCTCACATACACCTTCACCAAACATCGTATCGACGTGTGCTGTACGGCTCAAGTATTTGCGAAACTCATTTATCAGATGGCTACACATCACATTGATATACATGGAGCGGAATATTGCCCTCGCGTTGCAGTTAAGCGTATTTCATAGTTAGAAGCAAACTGTTATCCTACACATAACTTTTATAAAATTAATAAATAACGACCACTATTAATAAAATACTATTAGCAATATGAAAAGGGAGCGGGACAGAAATCTAATTTGAATAAAAAGATTTCGTAGTCCCGCTCCCTTTAATTATAGTGATACAGTCAAATAGCTACTACGCAGTTACTTGATATACACTATTGAAATAGGCTTTAACTTTGATAATCGAGCCTTCCTTATCCTCCACCAGTCAACGACGTAAACAGCTAATAATTATTCACACACTTAATCGTTTGATTCATAATCTGCTAACAGTTCATGCAAACGATCAAACATTAATTCAAAACCGTGAGCTGTAGAATCGTGATATTCTTTCTTCAATTGTTTATATTCAAGCGTTGTTAAACGGCGCTCTTTAGGTACATATGCTGTGTACGTAAAGATCATGTGTGTCTTACCAGGTTCTCTCTCTAGAAATTCTACAGTAATATGATCTTCAGAATCACTCAATTCTGGCATACCTACCGTCATTTCTATCCATCCATTCGGTTCTAAGGCGATGTAAGAACCTTTTACATAATTCCTCTTGCCTTTACGCTCGTCAATTATTTCATAACGTCCCTCTGGCTCAGCATTAACAGTTAACGTTTGATTCGTACGCTCAGTCGTCATAAACCAATGTATCAGGAAGTCCTTGTCGACCCACGCCTGATATGCAAGTTCAGGATCTACTTTAAACAATCGTTCAATTTCTATCTCTACATTTTCATTTTCTACATTATATTTCGCCACTCGTTTCACCCGCTTTCTTGTTCCTACTATCTTAGCTTATTTCTAAAGCTAAGATTAATAAGTAAATCATTCAACTTATTCATTTTACATTTAAAACGTGATAAACGTCAACGTATGTTAAAAGCTCAATTCTAATCCGATGTCTACTAATCGAATAGTAACTTTTTGAAATAACTGTATGCACCTTTCTCGTTTACTTTACAACTTGTTCTTAAAATTAGAAGAAACTCCCCGTTAAGTTGGGAGCGGGACAGAAATCTAATTTGAATAAAAAGATTTCGTAGTCCCGCCCCGGCAAAGATGCTGAAAAAGGCTGAGACATTACATTATGTCCCAGCCTTTTTCTCCCTAGTCAAAGACCATTATGTCCCCGCCTCTGCTTAACAGAGAGACTACCCTACCGCAAATATTTACCTTACAGGAATAATTTCGATATGGAAGGAGTATGTACATATTAAAAGCGCGTGTCATACTGCTTATAAACTCAATCAAGTTCTACTATTAAAAGTAGATTTCTATCATCAATCTCCGAAATTCTTTTCGTTTAATACTGATCAGCGTCTAAATAAGCGATTATTCCGTCTAATGGGACGCGTGACTCTTCTTATCTAAGCGTGGAAACTTAAAGAATATAGCTACTAAACCGCTGATGCCTAACAATATAGGATAAATACAATACGGTACTAACTCTACAGGTGATAAGCCTGCTACACCTGCTGCAGCGATGAGCTGAGGGCTATAGGGTAAGAGTCCTTGGAAGCAACCACCAAATATATCAAGAATACTAGCTGATTTGCGTGGATCAACCTCATATTCATCCGCAATGTCTTTAGCTAATGGTCCAGACATCAGAATGGATATCGTGTTATTAGCTGTGGAAATATCTGCAGCACTGACTAAAGTAGCGATACCATATTCAGCCCCACGTTTAGATTTCACTTTGCTACGCACAAAGTTGAGCAACCAACGAATTCCACCGTAATATTCTATAATCGACACCAAGCCACCTATTAAAATAGCAAGTATAGCAATGTCTTCCATACCTTCAATACCTTTAGCTAACGACTTAAGTAAGCCTGTCCAACCATAGGAGCCATCAATTAAACCAATGACTGCTGATAAGATCGTTCCACCAATTAAGACGACTATAACATTAAGGCCAATGATAGCCAGTACCAGTACTAGAATATATGGAATGACCTTAATAATATCAAAATGATAACTTTTAGTATGAGAAACGTGAACACCATGAGTCATAATCCACAGAATAATCATCGTTAATATGGCACCTGGCAACACAATCTTAAAGTTAACTCTGAACTTATCTCCCATCTTGGTATGTTGTGTGCGCACAGCAGCTATTGTAGTGTCGGAGATCATTGATAAGTTATCTCCAAACATTGCACCTCCAACTACAGTAGCCATTGTTACTGCCGATGAGACGTCTGTCGCTTGTGTTAAACCGAAACCTACAGGAGCTATAGCTGCTACAGTTCCCACTGATGTCCCCATAGAGATAGAGACGAACATACAGATAATAAATAGTCCAACAATTAAGAAATTTTCAGGAATTAATGTTAAACCTAAATTAACTGTTGATTTAACTCCACCCATATCCTCAGTGGCTTGAGAAAAAGCCCCAGCAAGTAAATATATCAAGACCATAAGAAGTATATTAGAATGCCCTGCACCTTTAGTAAATACTTCAACCTTTTTATTGAACGAAACCTTGCGATGGATGACCAAGCCAAATATAGCCGCTATCATAACAGCTACATTTAACGGCATAATAGTGAAATCTCCAGTCGCAATTCCTACGCCTAAGAATAAAATTATAAATAGTATGAGCGGTGATAGGGCCCATAAATTTCCTTTCTTCTCTTCTTGCATATTATCCCACTTTCCTTATGTAGTAAAAAAACTCTTTTCTTACAAGAAGAAAAGAGTAAATAGTTACCTCGTACATCTTATCTTCAAGCAATGCAATGCTTCTGGAATTGGCACACGCTTATACATGTTGCCGAAGTTTCACAGGGCCAGTCCCTCCACTTCTCTTGATAAGATATTAAATTTAGTTTCACAATACATGAAATGAGTTAAAGCGTCAACTCATGACCGCAAATAAATTAATTCTCTTAATATAAATAGCTAAACTAAATCTATCTAACTAATATAAGTTGTTAATTTAAAATTCGCTTTACTATACTCTAAATAAAAGATCGTAAAGCGTGCCTCTTCTACTCCTAATAATCACACAGTTATTGAGCTCCTACATGTTAGAATAGAGCCGAGAATATCAGGAGTAAACCGTTATGTCTTTGTATAGATACTCTTGTTACTAACTTACTACTATCATTATTAGCCCTTTTTATTACCATGCACCGTATCAACATGTAATCATTCACTATGAAAAACGAATTAAATCTCAACTTACTCATAACCTTTTAAGCTAAAACGCAAAAGGCCTATAAATAAAGACGAATGGATGTAGACCCAGCCTTTGGGTTGCTAAACGCTACTTCGAGTTCAACGAAATGTCGGTACGCGGACTCTAAGAGCTAGAACACAAGGTCGAGTTCGTCATTCTAGTATAAATTTATAGTAATGACTAGCACGTTGTATGACTCAATATCACATTTGAACCAAAGAGGCTGGGACATAATGGTCTTTGACTAGAGAGAAAGAGGCTGGGACATAATGTAATGTCTCAGCCTCTTTCAACATGTTGGCAGTAGATGACTGATTTGAAAATGCGCTTGTATCAAGCTTTTTTCAATTCTAGTCATCCTTGCCGGGGCGGGACTACGAAATCTTTTTATTCAAATTAGATTTCTGTCCCGCTCACTTCTTAACTACTGACATATTTATATTACTAACTCTTGCTACCTATATATACATGGCTGAAAGAGCAGCATAACCAACAAGAGTTATCATTTTTTAACTAAGTGAAGCTACAACTGATAACACCTTGTGAATATGACTTAGACCTAAGAGATAGCCCAGCCGCACTAACTATTATCTATTTCGCCATGAACTAGTTAATTTGGCCGCCACCTGTAACGCCATACACTTGACCTGTCGTATAGCTAGATTCTTCAGCCGCTAAATGTACATAAATACCTGATAATTCAACAGGTTGACCAGGTCGACCTAGCGGCGTGTTTTGACCAAATTCAGGTATCTTAGACGTAGGTTGACCTCCTGAAATTTGTAGTGGTGACCAGAAAGGTCCTGGTGCTACACAATTCACGCGAATTCCTTTATCTGCAAGCTCTTCTGAAAGGCTTTTAGTAAGCGAAATAATAGCAGCTTTAGAAGCAGCATAATCATGGAGGATTGGATTAGGCTTGTAACCTTGTATTGATGACGTAGTCGTAATTGTAGCTCCAGGTTGTAGATAGTCTAGTGCTTTCTGCACTGTCCAGAAGATAGGATAAACATTCGTTTCAAATGTTTCAACAAATGCTTCAGTAGTAAAGCCTTTAATGTCATCATGATATTGCTGATGTCCTGCGACAAGCGTTACGTTGTCTAAACCACCGAGCTCATTATAAGCTTTCTCAACGAGCTCATAGTTGAATTGCTCGTCTCTTAAATCTCCAGGAATAAGCACTGCTTTACGTCCCGCAGCTTCAATAACATTTTTAACTTCTTCTGCATCCTCTTCCTCCGCTGGAAGATAATTGATGGCTACATCTGCTCCTTCTTTAGCGTAGGCAATCGCTGCTGCGCGGCCAATTGCAGAATCACCGCCAGTAACTAACATTTTATAATCTGTTAGACGACCATAACCCTGATAAGTTTCTTCGCCACAATCTGGTTTAGGATCCAATTTGGTTTGTAAACCAGGAAGTGGTTGTTCTTGTTTAGGTATTTTTTCACTAGAGAATTTAGTTCTAGGATCTTGAGCTGTCATATTCAACACTCCTTTATTAAATACTAACTCTCTAATTACTTACCCATGTTTTTTAATTTTTAATTATTCAACAATTGTTTTACAAAATTTACGAAGTATTCTGGTGCTTTTTCTAAGATTCGTTCATCCGGATCGTAGAGTGGATGATGTAAATCGTATTCGCTCTGAGAACCAATTAAGGCGAACACACTAGGATAGTACTTAGAATAACCTGAGAAATCTTCTCCTATAGTTAATGGTTGTTCTAACATTTCAACTTTATAACCGACTTTTTTGGCAACTTCAATAGCTTTATCTGTTAATTCCTCATCGTTTACCACTGCGCCTGGTAAACGTTCATAGTTAAGGTCGATGTCTACATCAAACGCTTGAGCTAATCCTTGAGAAATAGCGTCAAGACGTTGTTGTATTTGATCTCTTACGTTCTCGTCAAATGTTCTAACAGTACCCTGAACATACGCTTCATCTGCAATCACGTTCCATGTACTACCACTTGATACCTCACCAATAGTGACAACAGCACAATCAAATGCTGATAGATTGCGACTCACTATGGATTGTATACTATTGATTAACTGTCCTAGAACAATGACAGGGTCCTTACCTTGATCAGGGGTCGCTGCATGCGCACCTTTACCGTAGATCTTGAATTCAAAGCGATCAACTGCAGAAGTCAAGACGCCTGGTTTAATAGCAAATTCACCCACTTCTAAAGAAGGATAGTTGTGGAAGCCGAGAATAGCTTTAGCACCATCCAATACTTGAGTTTCTGTTATATATGACGCACCATATCCAAGTTCTTCAGCGGGCTGAAAGATAATTCGAACACGACCGTGAAGTGTGTCCTCTTGAGTCTTTAAGCTTGTAGTAGCGGCTAGAATAGTAGCCATGTGAATGTCGTGACCACAAGCATGCATAACGCCTTGATTTGTTGAAATAAACTCATGTTTAACTTGTTCGTTAATAGGTAAAGCATCGATATCGGTTCGAATTGCAACGAAATCTTCTCCTGATCCAATTTCAGCAACAAGTCCTGTTTTTAAAGGTAGATCTAAGATTTTAATATCATAATTTTCTAGAATATGCTTTAAGCGCTTAGTTGTCTCTACCTCTTGTTCAGATACCTCTGGATACTGATGAAATGTTCTTCTCCAATTGACGTAATCCTCATATTGTGGCATTACGTTTCACTCTCCAATCTCTTTTTATAAAAAGTAATACTTTAGATAATTTCATTACGAAAAAATTTAGCGCAATCTCAATACTTATATAACTATCATAACACTATTGTCAAAATTTTTGTGCAATTCGGATTTGATAGCTACCCTGCTCTCCTCATATATACTCTTCCTTAATTATTATGACTATCCACTAGCAATGGTTTTACCTCTCTAAATATTAATTGCTATAGAAAAAGGGGCGGGACAGAAATCTAATTTGAATAAAAAGATTTCTGTCCCGCTCCCTCTATAGTGATTTAAGGTTTGAAATGAAAGTAAAGTTAGCATCGTCTCTACGAATCGCTACTTAAAATTAAGATCTCTCATAGTTAAACCTATTCCCAATGAGGTCATCACTTTGCCACATCAACCTCATGTTACCTTTATTGATCTAAGCTAAATGAATTATCTACGATAACTTTACCATTTTGTATAACTTTTTGAGCATGATTGATACCGTAGTGATATGGAATATACTCATGATTTGGCGCGTCCCAAATTACGATATCCGCAGTGTCACCTTCATTAATTGTACCTGCATCAGCATCGATAGCCTTAGCAGCGTTGACTGTTACGGCATTCCATATTTCATTAGGTGATAATTTAAGTTTCAACGCGGCGATAGACATAACGAGTTGTAAGTTATTCGTCACACAACTACCAGGATTGAAGTCAGTAGCAATAGCTATAGCACCGTTGTTATCAATCATACCGCGTGCGTCTGCATACTCTTCTTTACCTAGGTAGAACGTCGTACCTGGTAATAGTACTGCTACAGTATTACTATCATTAAGTTTAGCTTTATCTTCATCACTAGAAGCTACTAAGTGATCACCAGAGATAGCATTCTCGTCGATAGCTAGTCCTAAACCACCTAGAGGATCGATCTCATCAGCATGAATTTTCACTTTGAAACCTTGCTCTTTAGCGGCTTCCATATATTTCTTAGATTCCTCAACTGAGAATACTCCAGTTTCACAGAATATATCTGCGAAATCCGCATATTCTTTCATTTCTGGAAGTAAGTCGATCATTTCTTGTAAGAAAGCTTCATTAGATTCAGCTTCTTTAGGAACAGCGTGTGGTCCTAAGAAGGTATGTTTAATACGTAAACCGTATTTTTCTGCTAAACGATGTGCCACACGTAATTGTTTTAATTCGTTCTCACGGTCTAAACCGTAACCGCTCTTACATTCGATAGTTAAGACACCATATTTTACCATTGTTAAAATGTCTTTTTCTGCTTTCTCGAACAACTCATCTTCAGAAGCATTACGAGTAGCTTCGACGGTAGATAAGATGCCGCCGCCTTGTTCAAGGATTTCAAGATAAGACTTGCCTTGACGCTTTAATGACATTTCATGTTCGCGTGAACCACCATGAACGAGGTGGGTATGAGCTTCAACTAGCGCAGGAGAAACTACTTTACCTTGCGCATCAATCGTTTCATTAGCCTCATATTCTTCTGTATGAGGACCAGAGTATACAACTTTACCATCTTTCACAACAACAGTACCATTCTCAACGATTTCTAATTCGTCTAACTCTTTTCCTTTTAATGGTCTGTCCGTAGATTTAGGTAGAATAAGTTGACCGATATTTTGTATTACTAAATCGTTCATTATTTATCACCCTTGTTTGTAATAGTTGGAATGTTAATACCTTTTTCTTTAGCAACTTCAATTGCTTTTTCATATCCTGCATCTGCATGTCGTACTACACCCATACCCGGATCTGTAGTTAATACACGTTCTAAGCGACGTTCAGCTTTTTCAGAGCCGTCTGCAACCACAACCATACCAGCATGAAGTGAGTAACCCATTCCAACGCCGCCACCGTGGTGGAATGAAATCCAAGAACCGCCAGCTGCTGTGTTGATTAAAGCATTAAGAATAGCCCAGTCACCTACAGCATCAGAGCCATCTTTCATCGATTCAGTTTCACGGTTTGGACTAGCGACTGAACCAGAATCTAAATGGTCACGTCCGATGACGATAGGTGCAGAAATTTCACCGTCACGTACTAAGCGGTTTAAAGCTTTACCCATTTTAGCACGTTCACCATAACCTAACCATGCGATACGAGATGGTAAACCTTGGTAAGAAATTTTTTCTGATGCTAAATCAAGCCAACGGTTAAGCTTTTCATTGTCAGGGAATAATTTTTTCATTTCTTCGTCTGCACGTTCTATATCTTTAGGGTCACCACTTAATGCAGCAAAGCGGAAAGGTCCTTTACCTTCACAGAACAGCGGGCGAATATATGCTGGAACGAATCCAGGGAAGTCAAATGCATTCTCTACGCCGTTGTTATAAGCAACTTGACGAATGTTATTACCATAATCAAATGCTATCGCACCACGGTTTTTAAACTCAAGCATATATTCAACATGTTTAGCCATGGATGCTTCAGATTCTTTAACGTAGTTCTTAGGATTTTCTTTACGATATTGATTCGCTTCCTCAACGCTATAACCTTGTGGTACATAGCCATTTAATGGGTCATGAGCACTTGTTTGGTCTGTAATGATATCAATTTTGAAATCTCTTTCAAGAATTTTTTCATAAACATCTACTGCATTACCTACAAGCGCGATAGATAAAGGTTCACCTTTTTCTTTAGCTTCTTCAGCTAAACGTAAAGCTTCATCTAAGCTTTCTGTCTTCACATCGCAATAACATGTTTGAATACGTTTGTCTATGCGAGTTTCGTCAACATCCACTGCTATTACAACTCCGCCGTTCATAGTGACAGCTAGTGGCTGAGCACCGCCCATTCCACCTAAACCAGCAGTTAAAGTGATCGTTCCGTTCAATTTGCCATCGTAATGTTGATTAGCTAATTCACCGAAAGTTTCGTAAGTACCTTGAACGATACCTTGTGAACCGATATAAATCCAGCTTCCTGCAGTCATTTGGCCGTACATCATTAAGCCTTTTTTATCTAACTCGTTAAAGTGATCCCAGTTTGCCCATTCTGGCACAAGCACAGAGTTTGATAATAACACACGAGGCGCTTCATCATGCGTTTTGAATACTGCCACAGGTTTACCAGATTGCACTAACATCGTTTCGTCTTTTTCTAAATTTCTTAGCGTTTCTTCAATAGCTTCAAAGGCTTCCCAGTTACGAGCTGCTTTCCCGATACCGCCGTAAACAACGAGGTCTTCAGGTCTTTCAGCCACCTCTGGATCTAAGTTATTATATAACATCCTTAATACTGCTTCTTGTTCCCAATCTTTACACTCGATGTCTAAACCTTTCTTTGCTTGAATATTTCTCATCAAAATACACTCCTCATCATACTATGATTTACCCTTCGTTTTGATTGATGTGAAAGGACATTAGAGATGTACGCTCTTATCATTGCGCAGTGCTAACTACGCCGCATAGCTGAAACAACTAGAAGGGTTAATTGTCTCAGATTGATGTAATTAACACTAAAAAATAGAAGTGACTACCCCTACCTTTCACACGTACTTGTTTACAATAACTTGATGCCTAAATACTCGACGTTGTTATCGAAACCATTGAAATATTCTTATTTCTATTTTTTCAATGCGTCACACTTCAATTATAGCTCAATTAGATATAGACTACCAATATAAATAAACTAATCATTTATAACAATAAACTATAAATAGGAGAAGTTGGATATGATAAAAATTATTCAATTAGAATATTTCATTGCAGTAGTAGATCACAATAGCTTTACAAAGGCAGCAGACTTCTTACATATTAGCCAACCTTCTTTGACAGCTACTATAAAGAAAATGGAAGAACGACTTGGATATGACTTATTTTATCGAACTACTAAACAAATCCAAATTACCGAAAAAGGAATACAGTTCTATCATTACGCTATCAACCTCGTTCACACTTATTCGCAAACGATGGAGAAAATGCACGATTTAAACCTCAGTTCAACTCCAAAGATCAAAATTGCCATCTTAGAATCTACTAGTCAGTGGATGTCTCAGGTCCTATCTCGCCATAGTAAGACACATCATAATCAACGCTATATGATTGCAGAACGCCATGACATGAATCAAGTAGTTGAAGATTTACTTAACTTTAACTATCATTTCGCAATTTCTAATGAGGAAATTAAACACGAACTCATCTCATCTATTCCGCTTTACAGAGAGTCATACGTCCTCCTCACTCCTAAGGATACGTTTAACAACAAGCAATCGATTTCAATCGAGAACTTGCCTCTCATTGTTCCTAACAAAGGCTCGCAAGTACGCAAACACTTAGAAGATTACTGCACACGCATCGGCATTCACCCTAACATCATAGTTGAATCAGACCGATTTGAAACTGCTCTTAACTACGTCCATAGAGGCATGGGCTACGCTGTGCTCCCCCGTGTGTACTACCAGTCCTATAACGCAAGAGATCTAGATGCCTATGAAATTCGCCCTAAGATGAGCCGTCACTTATATATAAATTACCTTATGAAACGTCAATATGCTTCTAATGTCCAAACTCTAATAGACGAGTGTCTAAATTATTGGGATATCTCATAACACATGAGATTATCATTCGTTAGCTTTGGCCTTCAGTTATACCCTTGCCAACAAACACTTCTTCTAGTTATGTTCCAATCAACTCAAAGATTATTAAACCTAATTAATTAAAACATGCTAGAAGTTTTTAAGAAGAACACGAGGTCGGGACAAAAACGTTTAAGGTTTGAGCAGGGGGCCCCAACAAAGAGAAACTGGTTAACCAGTTTCAACAAGCACAGAGAGTTGGGGTGGGGCCCCAACAAAGAGAAACTGGCAAACCAGTTTCCACAAGCTATGCAAGTTGGGGTGGGGCCCCAACACGGAGAAACTGGTAAATCAGTTTCCACAAGCTATGCAAGTTGGGGTGGGGCCCCAACACGGAGAAACTGGTAAATCAGTTTCCACAAGCTATGCAAGTTGGGGTGGGCCCCAACAAAGAGGGAGCGGGACTACGAACTCTTTTTTGTTCAAATTAGATTTCTGTCCCGCTCCCAGAGCACAAAAGCTTTATGTCCCAAACCTTTCACTTTTAACAGTTGATTATCGATCAGAAAACTTTCAAAGTCTATACCACACAATTAGCGGGAGTAATACTACTCAATCGTAGCCTTACCCCCGCTTTAAAATAAATTCTTAAAATTCGTTTGGTGGAAGATTTTTTATTTAATAAAGTGATGGAAAAAGTTAGCAGTCAATTTAGCAGTACGGCTATCAACATCGTACGTCGGATTAGTTTCTGCAATACTAATTGTAGAAACTTTATCACTCGGAACGATGCGCTTCGCTAGGTCGAGCACTATGTGAGGATGTAATCCTAAGACCGCTGCTGCACTGACGCCAGGTGCAAATGCGCTATCCACTACATCCATACATATAGTGAACATAATGACGTCGTGATCATGAATATAACGTTCAAGTTTATCTTTAATTGGTGGTGAAACTTGATGATATAGCTCATCTACAAAGACATAGCTCACGCCTTGTTCATCAGCGTAGTCGAATAACCCTTGCGTATTGCTGCTCTGTTGAATACCAAGAACAAAATAATCAGCATTGTCATCTTGTTCAAGTATTTGCCTAAAGCTTGTACCGGAAGTAGAACCTTCCTCTTTACGCGTATCAAAATGGGCGTCAATGTTAATGACACCTATCGATTTATCAGGATAAGCGTCTCTTACTCCAAGATACTGTGCATAAGCTATATCGTGTCCTCCACCAAGTAAGAATGTCTGCTTGTGACGCTTAATTGATTTAGACACGAGATTTGCGTACTCTTGTTGCGTTTCTTCAAGCGGGCGATCATCTTCATGCTCAACATTACCATAGTCTGTAACTTCTGTAGAACCTACCATAGGTAATGAGGCGAAAGCTTTACGTATAGCGTCTGGACCTTCTTTAGCGCCAATGCGCCCTTTATTTAACTTCACACCATAGTCTACTGCATAACCTAGCATACCTACACCATTACGCTTGGCAGTATCATCCGTATCATTCAGATTATCAAAGTTCACAGTTTGAAAATGTCGGAAGTGTCTTTCATCAGTTTCACTGTCTAATCGACCCGTCCATAAATCTTCTTGTGCTTCTCTATACATCGTGCTCCCCCTTTAAGCTAATTACTATTAGTATACGTTGAGATGAACTCGTTTACAATTTCTATTTTCCCAGCAAAATTTTAGCTAAACGCTTCTCTAGCTATCAAATAGTTAAATATTTCATTTATGTAAAAAAATATTAAAACTGTTACAGTTCAATGATAAATCTACGATTACATTTTAATTATTTAAAGCTTATATGTATAATTGACTATAAATGATTTTTTGAAGACCTTACTGGAGGGTACCTAATGAAACAAATACGCTTTTCAGGTTTCCAATGGGCAATGATGGTGTTTATCTTCTTTATCATTGCTGAAGTATTACATATGATTTTAGGAGATTATCAAGAAAAAATTCATCTCAAACGGTTTATCTTCGATGTACGAGCTTTAGCACCGTTCATTGCATTTATTCTCTGCATTATTGTATTCAAACATCGAACACTGCAATTACAGAGCATGAAATTTACCATTAATTTAAAAGTAATTGAACGTATGCTACTCGCATTGATCTTGCCTGTGCTGATCTTTATCTTGTGCATGTTGAGCTTTAACACCTTTGCAGATAGTTTTGTCTTATTACAAGGTGATGACCTATCAGTCTCTATATTTACAATTCTTATTGGTCAACTCATAATGGCTTTTCTCATTGAGTTAGGATTTCGTTCATATTTACAAAATATTTTAGAAACTAAATTAAATACACTCTTTGCTTCTATAGCGGTAGGTGTTCTATACGCTATCTTCAATATTAACCTAGAATACAGTTTCACATTCACTTTATATAACGTGCTCTATTGGTTTGCTTTCTCAATGATTGTTGGCGAGCTGATTCGCGCCACAAATGGCCGCACTATTTATATTGCAACTATCTTCCATACTGCCATGTCCTTCGGTTTAGTCCTTTTATTTAATGAGGAACTTGGTAATATATTTGCAATGAAGGTCATCGCGTTATCAACGTCTGGAGTCGCTTTAG
Organism: Staphylococcus marylandisciuri; assembly: GCF_025519785.1. Lineage (GTDB taxonomy): Bacteria > Bacillota > Bacilli > Staphylococcales > Staphylococcaceae > Staphylococcus > Staphylococcus marylandisciuri. The sequence continues at coordinate 136,465 of NZ_JAOPKZ010000001.1, forward strand.
GTTATATTGTATTAACCCTCATCATTCGTGGCATAGCCTATCTCTTCACGCGTAAAAATTTGGATGAGGTTGAAGCTAATAACTACTTAGATCATGTGAATGAGGAGAGCGAATTATCTGAAACTCATTCATCATCCAGTCTTGCTAAACCATCACAGGATAATAGTGATATAAAAAATGATTCGGTAAGTGAAGATGCTTCTCAAAAGTATAAAGATGATGTGGAAAAGACTTCCGACAAAGAAGAAGCACCGAATGAGATAGAAACAGAAAATAACACTAATAACCAAACTGAAGATTCAGCCTTTGAGCGAGCTCAGTTTTCAGTCGAACATAGTAAGGATGAGGAAAAGAGCGGATCAAGCGAGAAGACTGAACGAAATAAAAATACAGTTACGTCCTCAGATCAACGGACACCATTCGAGACTGATAATGACCATCCTCATCGAAGATAAGATTCAAATCAATGTACAGAACGCCTTAATCAGTTCCGCACGTATATCCCCCAACAAATAGGACTGATGCGTTAAATTGAGGGGGGAGCGGGACAGAAATCTAATTTGAATAAAAAGATTTCTGTCCCGCTCCCTCTGTGTTGGGCCACCCCAACTTGCATTGCTTGTGGAAACTGGTTTACCAGTTTCTCTGTGTTGGGGCCCCACTTAACTTTTTTAACTGATTGTCTTGCTTTATATAGAAAGAAGTGAGAAAATTACAAAAAATTACTCTGATTATGGAGATTGAACTCTATACATATGAAAGGATTCTAGTCATGTTGCAACCTATAATTCATGGTTTTTTGTTAGCTTTAGGTCTTATTTTACCTTTAGGAGCGCAAAATGTTTTTGTATTTAACCAAGGAGCTAATCATAAGAAATTATCAGGAGCTTTACCCGTTATAATAACTGCTGGCTTATGCGACACTTTATTGATCGTTCTTGCAATATTAGGTGTTTCCTTAATCCTGATGACTTTGCCCATTTTACAATTGATCGTTTATATTATTGGCTTTATATTTTTAATATATATGGCATGGTCACTATGGAAAGAAGAGCCAAATCATTTAAAGAATATCGACTCTATGAGTGCAAAGAAACAAATCGGGTTTGCATTATCTGTCTCATTATTAAATCCACACGCTATTATGGATACTATAGGGGTTATTGGTACAAGCGCTTCTATTTATTCTGGAATGGATAAATTATTATTCAGCGTTTCAGCTATTGCTGTTTCTTGGTTATGGTTCATAATTCTAGCAATATTAGGAAACATTTTAGGATCAGTAGATAAGACGGGTAAGTACATCATATTACTAAACAAGGTATCGAGTATTATCGTAATTATAGTCAGTATCATTATCTTAAAGAATATAATAAATCTAATATTGTAGTTACCACAAGTTGGAGGCAATTAAGTAAACATTTATCTACAGTCTTCACTTAACATAACAGCAGCTAGATATATTCTAATGAAAGAACTTCTAGCTGCACTTCTTTATCCTACAAATTTACTGTAATGATTTTATCCCTTTATACAACACTTTTACACCCTGCCGAAATATATAATTGAGTCACGTCTCGGGGCTCATCAGTTGCTAATTAAGAGCGTTGTTTAATCTTTACTCCGTCTTGTGTCCCAAAGATGACTGCTTCGGTTGTGTCGAGAAAGTAACCCGTTTCTAATACCCCGATAAGGTGAATTAAATATTCATGTAACTGATAAGGATCCAGACGCTCCTTTAATTCTAAATCTAAGATGTAATTACCATTATCCGTAATAAATGGCACATCATCAGCCATGCGTCGCATCGCTATCACAGGTTGATCTTGCTCTATCTTACGCGCTAACAAGAGCCAATTAAATTTATCCACTTCTACTGGAAGCTTGAATTTATCACCTAAATGAGCAACCTCTTTCGTTTCATCCACAATAACTATAAATTTTTCTGCCATAGTATCTATGACTTTTTCACGAAATAAAGCACCGCCGCCACCTTTTATTAAATTCAGATTTGAATCTACTTCATCAGCTCCATCTATTGCTATATCGACGTGATCAACATCATTGATATCAACGATCTTTAATCCATGTTCTTTAGCAATAAAAGCCGTCTTTGTCGACGTGCAAACGCCAATAATATTGAGTTTCTCAGCTCTAACCTTCTCTGCAATTTTAGGCACGAGCAACTCAATTGTTGAACCTGAACCTATTCCAAGTACAATATTATCTGTGATATGGTTCAACGCATCGTCAAACGTGCTCATCTTTAATTGCTTTATGTCCATAATGTTGTCCCCTTTACAATGCGTTCTTTTACTATTATTGTACACAAGTTGCGTTCAAAGTCCTAGCTAAAATGCAAGTTTCATAACATCACTTACCATCTTTTACTTTTAAGATTGCGTTATATAAGAATGAGTGCATTTGTTCGCATCAAAGCGCATGCCCCACTACTAAATTGCTTCTTATTTTTTTAATATTTGATAAGTTGTTTTAGAGTAGAATGGCTTTTCTGCCTCTAGAATACTTTTAGCCTTATTTCCATACATATTGATATCATTCGGTAAGAATTGCGTTTCAAGCGTAAACCCAGAATGAGGTTTATAGATGTTAAAGTCGTGTTTCCACACTTTACTATCATTTAATGTATAAATAACTACATTGGGCATATCAGAGGTTACCGTTAAAGAAAAATTCTTGTTTTCAACTGTCATTTTACCTTTATCTAGAATAAATGGGTGGTCAAGTCCATTAAATTGCTGAATTTGCTCTTTGATAATTGTATGATTACTTTTAAAAATAGAGTCAAAAGCTATCTCATTATCTTCAAACACCTCAGAGAGATTAAGCGGTGCCTGAGACGCAATCATATGTGATTTGTTAAGAGGATACATACTTAATTGATCACTTACTATGGAATGATTATTAATCATATTATTATCTTTATTTAAATTAAAGTAGACGTGATTTAAAGGATTAAATAATGTCGTTGCTGAAGCCACTGCTTTATACTCGATCGTCCAACGATGTTCCATATCATAGGTATGTATCACTTTTACATCTATATCTCCAGGATAGCCATCTTCTTCACTCTTTAATTGCGTAGTAAAAATAATCTTTACTCTATTGGCTTCTTCCTTAACTTCATAATCGAAATATTTAGTATCAAGTGCTCGGCTTCCTCCATGAAGGTGATGAGATCCATCGTTCTTTTCAAGTTGATAACATTGCCCTTGTAAATCAAATCGAGCATTCTCAATTCTACCACCATAACGTCCCACTGTAGCACCAAACTTAAACGGATTAGCTTGATAGAATTCATCCGCTTCAACTGCATTGCCTAATACGATATTGTTGTCATCATATTTCCATGAAACTATACGTGCTCCATAATTAGTAAAGACAATTTTGTCTTCGTCACTATTCACTTTAATAAGAACTAAACCATTACTTTGTTCCTCAATGTCAGCAAACATCTTCTTACTTCCTTTCAACATAACACTTCAAACTTCTTAATTTACTTCTAAATTTTACTTACATCCAACATTATTGTAACAATTGATATAAATTTATGACTAGGTTATTTTTATGGATAATTGAGAGAGTATATGATGTTTTACTATAATTTGCACTTAACTCTCTTGGAGATAGTGTTGCAGTGCGAAGTTATAGCGATTAAAATTTGCATAGAGTCTTTTAATAAATATGTAAGGTGATAATTATGGACTTTGTTGAAAATGATACGGTTCAAACCGCTAAAGATTTATTAGGAGTTAAAGTCATTTATACAGATGGTGAGCAAATTTATAGTGGATATATTGTTGAAACAGAAGCTTATCTTGGTTATCAAGACCGTGCAGCACATGGCTATCAAGGTAAGCGCACTCCTAAAGTAGAATCTTTGTATAAAAAAGGTGGCACTATTTATGCGCATGTAATGCATACGCATCTCCTCATCAATTTTGTCACTCGCGAAATTGATGTACCAGAAGGCGTACTCATTCGTGCAGTTGAACCATTAGAAGGAATTGAAGCGATGCGTATCAACCGTAATAAAGATGGCTACGACTTAACTAATGGTCCTGGTAAATGGACCCAAGCTTTTCACCTGCCGAGACACTTAGATGGTACGCTATTAAATAGCGGTCGATTACAGATTAATATTAAGCAACGTAAACGACCTCGAGAAATTGTCGAAGATAGCAGGATAGGCATACCTAATAAGGGTGAATGGACGCACAAACCATTGCGTTTTTCAGTGAAAGGTAACCCTTTCGTGTCACGTATGCGTAAATCAGCAATGTTAAATCCTGATGATACTTGGATGTCATAAATTAATAAGCGATGCAACCTTAACGTCGAGTAAATGTGTCATTTACCTGCGTTAAAAGTCATCGCTTATCAAAATGGAAGTTACTATTTCTTTGATTGTTTAACTAATAATCCAAATTGAATAGTCAATAATGCGCAAACCACAAAAATAACTGGGTAAATGGAATATTGTAAGACCTCAATGTAACTCACATGCCCGTACTTTTCAGCCATTAGCATGCCGCTATCATGGGGCAATACCATCAATGCGCAACAGGCAAAAATATCGAGTAAACTCGCCATGCGTTTCGGTGGTACCTTATACTCGTCGCCGATTTCTTTAGCTATTGGCGCTGAGATAATAATAGCTAAAGTGTTATGTGACAGGGCGGCTGATAAGATACCCGACATCAAGCTAATTACATATTCGGCACTTTTTCTTCCTTTTGCTTTCTTCTTCATCGTTGCTATAATCCAATCTATACCACCATAATAACGTATTAAAGCCACGAGACCACTTACTAGAAAAGCGACGAGGAAGATCATAAACATGCTCTCCATTCCGTCACCTATGGATTTCGTAAATTCAAATAAGCCTAGATGACCTTGCACCAGACCTATGACTCCCGCAATACCAATCCCAATGATAAGAACGAGAATAACATCTAACCCAACTATAGCTGCTATTAATACAAATAAGTACGGTAAGATATCTACAAAGTTGAAACTTAAGTCACCTTGCACTTTACCTGTACCGCCTATTATCGCGTAGATCACAGCAGTAATAACTGCAGCCGGAATGGCGACATAAACATTCATTTTAAACTTATCTTTCATTTTAGCTCCTACACCATTCGTAGCTGCAATTGTGGTATCAGAGATGATAGATAAATTATCTCCAAAATAAGCACCTGCTATCACTGCGGCGCCTGCAGCAGCTACATTCAAGTCAGCGGCTTGAGCTACCGCTACACCCACTGGTATGAAAGCAGCTTGTGCTCCAGAAGATGTGCCTAAAGTAAGAGCGGCAAGACCACTCATAACAAATATGCCTGGAATTAATAGGCTAGGTGGAATGATAGACAAACCTAAATGAACCATAGCTTCTTTACCACCCATCGCAGTAGTAACCGTTGAGAAAGCGCCAGCAAGCAAGAGAATAAGCCCTAAATTGACTATACTTGAGTTCCCGGCTTGTCGAGCAAATATTTCAACTTTCTTATTAAATTTAGTTCGACGATCATAACAAGTCCATGCAATGATAATACCAATAAAGATAGCTACATGCCTTGGCAGCATATCAAAAGCATCTTTCTTTCCCAATGCAGTAAATGTGATGCCAACACTAATATAAAGCACAAGAAATATAACGAGTGGTAAGAGTGCTAATGCCCCGTACTGTTTGTGGCTGCGCGAATCCGTTCCTACTTCCATTACCTAGCCTCCCTTACATGAATTGACCCTATTCTAACTAAAACTATTCTATAATTCATTATTTAAGCTTACTATTCCACTCAGATTAAATGAATATAACTGATAGGGGGAGCGGGACAGAAATCTTTTTATTCAAATTAGGTTTCTGTCCCGATCCCATTGTATAGAGCTAATTTATTTAAAAAATATAAACTGTTTATCTTTTTTAAATATAAGCTATGTTTCTAAACAAATTTTTCTTTATTAAATACAAAGTAGATATATGTACAAAAAATATGTATAATGGCTATCATGGGGATTTGTACATACTTAAACGTTATAATATCGAAGTTTATATACTTCTTAGTTATGACAAATGTTTGTCTTTAGCAATTTAAACTTAAAATAAAGGGGGAAGAAATCATGATCGAACTTGATCCAATTACGACACTCGCAATTGCAGCTGTCTTATATTTGATTGGAATTTTCATAGTAAATCATGTTTCAATATTGCAGCGACTATGTATTCCTGCACCTGTTATAGGGGGCTTGATGTTTGCTGTCATAGTAGCTATCTTTCAATCCTTACATATCGTTACAATTAAGCTCGACTCTGATTTCATTCAGAATTTCTTCATGCTTGCATTCTTTACAACCATCGGTTTAGGTGCTTCAGTAAAGCTTCTAAAGCTAGGTGGTAAGATACTTATATATTATTTTTTATTTTGCGGTGTTATGGCTATCTGTCAAAACCTGATCAGTGTAGGACTAGCAAAAGTATTACATATTCCTGCTTTACTCGGTTTAACTGCTGGATCTATGTCAATGGAAGGTGGACATGGCAATGCAGCAGCATACAGTCAAACACTCCAAGATATGGGTGTGAATAATGCTATTACAGCGGCGCTCGCTGCAGCAACATTAGGACTTGTGGCCGGTGGCTTAATCGGCGGCCCTGTCGTTAAATTTTTAATTCAACGCTATAATTTAAAGCCGGCACACGCTCAGGAGACAACTAAAGATTATGGAGAAGTAGAGTATAATGAAGCTTTACATTCTAAGATGAGTACGACTAATGTCTTTTTCTTACAATTTACGATCGTAGCCGTGTGTATGGCAATTGGTTCTTATATAGGAAATTTATTTACAGATCTTACTTCTCAGAATATCCCCGTCTATGTCGGAGCGATGATTATTGCAGTTATTATCCGTAACCTATCAGAATTCAGTAATATTAAGATTATAGACATGAAGATTGTCGACTACATTGGAAATGTTTCTTTAGGTCTATTTTTATCAATCGCTCTGATGAGTATAAAGCTTACGGAAATCTATTATCTCGCTATTCCTTTAGTCATCATCGTAATCGTTCAAGTCATCTTTATCGTGCTTTTCTCTGTCCTTGTCGTCTTTAGAGGTCTGGGTAAAGACTACGATGCAGCAGTAATGATTGGTGGCTTTATAGGTCATGGACTAGGTGCTACTCCGAATGCTATGGCGAACTTAGACGTCATTACTAAAAAGTTTGGTGCTTCACCTAAAGCTTACTTAGTCGTTCCTATTGTAGGGGCTTTTCTCATCGATTTACTGGCCATGCCGATCATTATGGGCTTCATCAATTTAGTGCATTAATGAGTCTTAACTGCTAATTGCATTCAGTTACTATTCTAACTTGCATTGGTAAAAGGTGAACAACAAGAAGATACAAAATCACAAATAATATTACTAACCTGGAAGATGCATCCCATAAAATAGGGAGCGGGACAGAAATCTAATTTGAATAAAAAGATTTCTGTCCCGCTCCCTTAAACCGTTACTGTAAATAATGTAATGTTAAGACTTTCCACACATTTATCTATTGAACGTTTAATTCGCGTTGTTTTATCCATGAAATCAAATCATGGTTAAATACTTTCTGTGCTTTTACTACATCGTCTAAATTTTTAGCATTTAGCATCGTCATAATCTTCTTCAATTGCTTATGAAACGCGTTTACGTATTCAATCGTCGCCTCTACACCATGCTCTTCAACTTGATTTAAGAATGGGCGTGACATACCTACTGCTTTAGCGCCTAAAGCCAGCGATTTAACTACATCTAAGGGCGAGCGCACACCTCCACTAGCGAAAATATTCATATCTGCTTGAAACCCTATACTTTCGAGCAGCGATTCTATAGTAGATTGACCCCATTGCGATAGATAACTCATGTCTTTCAAGTCCCGTCGTTCATTCTCTATATTGACAAAATTCGTACCTCCACGACCACTCACATCTACATATTTCACACCTATATCGTATAATTGATTGAGCGTTTCTTTACTCATACCAAATCCAACTTCTTTGACTATAACAGGCACATCGATAGTCTCTACAATGTCCTTAAGATTTGCTAACCAAGTTGAGAATGTACGGTTCCCTTCAGGCATAACAAGCTCTTGCGGTGCATTAACATGTACTTGCAATGCATTAGCATCGAGCAGTTTAACGGCTTCTTGAGCTTTCTCTACAGGGACGTCTGCCCCTACATTACTGAAGATAATACCGTCAGGATTAACTTCGCGCACAATTTCAAATGACGGAGCCATATCTTGGTTACGCAATGCTGCATGTGTCGATCCCACTGCCATAGCTAGTCCTGTTGCTTCAGCTATTTGTGCTAACTTTTGATTAATTTGCTTTGTCCAATCACTTCCGCCCGTCATAGCGTTTATGTAGAGAGGTGAACTTAGCGTAAAGTCGTCAAGTTCACATGTGAGATCTACCTCATTAACGTCGATAGAAGGGATGGAATGATGTACGAAGCGCATCTTATCAAAGTCAGATTGTGGTAAATCTTGTTGCGCCATTGCAATTTCTACGTGTTCATTTTTTCGTTGTTCTCTCTTTTTATCGCTCATTATTGTCCTACTTTCTTAAACATGATACAACATACTTTCTTTAAACGTATTTGTTAGTAATATAAATATTTATATTCAAGGATAGAAAAATTGACTTACTCTACAAGGATTTATTTTTTCAGCAATACCCTACCAATTGCTAGATTGCCGACGCTTGTATTCCCACTTACTGTATCATCAATCGCAGTATGATTAAAGAGCAAGAAATTTATATAGGTAGGTTAACAAAGCGGGCGAGTATCTTTTGTGTATCGGCTCATCTAATTAAACGTCGTCACGTTACGATAAACTTTGTAGCGCAAAGTGACTCTGTGGAATAGATGACTTTCTAAAGGTGGATTGAGCACGGTAATAATACATCATCAGCGGGAAAATTCGCTTGTTCGACTTTATTCTATCATGAAATTTCAAATAGTATGTTATGATGTTAACACTATCATAATCGCAAACGAGGTGTTATCGTGTCAGAGATTTTTACAGTATCACGTTCTGTCCCAAAGACGTATATTGATCATAATCATCACATGCATGATGCTTACTATAATGTTGTCTTTAGTGAAGTTATCAATGAATTTAACTATAACCACGGACTGTCTTTAAAGGAGCGAGAACAATACCAATACACTTTATTTACTGCTGAAGAACACACCGCTTATCTAGCTCAATTGAAAGAGAACGACCCATTTAAAGTATATGTGTACATCTATAACTACGATGTTAAAAGAATCCATTTCGTTTTATTACTATACAAAGAAGATGGTACGTTAGCTGCTACAAATGAAACAATGATGCTAGGAATCAACACAGCTATCGAACGCACTGCTCCATTTCCTGAATCGTATTTGAAGGAACTTAAAGTTTATTATGCACAACAACCGCAAGTACAATGGCCTAAACAAATTGGAACATGCCTCGGCATCACGAAATAACGACCTGACTACAACGATTCAACGCACTCGGTATCACTGGATTGTTTGGCAGATCTCCTTCAACACCCGATGAGATTCATGTAAAGGAAATAAAGGAAAGTCATGAATCATGCGATAGAACTGGTGAAAGTGAATTGTATTCTGATTTCGCTCATATAAATCGCCTAGCTTTACCATATCTGGATAATACAATTCCTCAGTGCCACCGAACATGTAAGTGGGCGGTAGATGAGTCATATTCCCATAAATTGGAGAGACCCAAGGATCAGTCTGAGTTAAGTTGCCTGCCCATAATTGCAATACCTTCTGAATTCCTTCTTTATTATTTAGCAAATCCTTAACTTCAAGCTCAGAAGTTATTGCCGAGTTAGAGAAAGTCCCATCAAGTAATGGAGAGATTAAATATAATTGATTTGGAAGTGGTTGGCCTGCTGCGATAAGCTGTTGCACAAGGCTTAAGGCTAAACCACCTCCACTGCCATCTCCCATCACTATGATGTCTTCTGCACCAACTTCGCTTAACAGCTGCTGATACATGCTATGGAGTGCTTCATATGTATCTATTGCCGAGTAACTAGGTGCTTTAGGGTAGATCGGCATGACCACTTCGCATAAAGTATTCAAAGCTAGTTTATCGATCCAGCGCCAATGAAAGACTGACGGTTGTAGAATATTATATCCGCCGTGAATATATAATATCTTTGTAGTCAATTTGTGATGAAAGTTAGCTCTAAATACTTGCATATGACCATGCTGTTGCTTTTCTAAATTAGATTTAATATTCAACATTTCTGGTTGACGATGAGGTTTTAAATTCTTATAGTGCTGTTTATCTATAAATTTTTCAAATTCTTCATCATTTTTAAAATATAAAGAGCGATGTGGTAAAACGTATTTATTTATTATTTTACTAATGAACTTCTTTTTCATTGCTCCCTCACCTGTCCTATCATTATAAATCATACTAAAGCTATTTAGCGTCACTTTCCCCCTAATGCTTCTAAGAAATAGTGTCATCATTAATTTAATTGCGCTATAATAGAAGCAAATGTTAGCTTCGATATGGCTATGTGGCAGTCATATTTATGATAAGTATAACAAACCGTAGATAGAAATCATCTTATACACATTATTAGCTATAAATTGAGAGGAGCTTAAAATGGATAACCGTCAAGCATATCATCAAAATTTTGAACGCACACTATCTCAAGAGGAATTACATAGAGGGCATCGCATAGGTAAGAAACGCCGATCATGGGTAAGCCTTATCATTCACATTATCGTTCTCGTCCTAACAGCTATTTCAGGATATAGCATATTCAAGGAACCACTATTTAACTTACAATTCTTACATAAACCCGTAAACTTTGGTCAACTTTCCGAGTTTAAAGATAACTTACATAATATAAGTCAAATGGATGAGCTCAAAAACTTACCTATTAACTTGAATAATCTTGAGGAATTTCAAACAAATTTAAATCATTTAATTACTTTATTCTATGTATTCTTTGCTCTATGCGCAATAAGCTTGATTCTGACATTATTTACTATTGCTTTTAATCGTACTATATTGAAGATTCTTAACTTTATACTCGTAGCAGCTATGCTTGTTATGACTTTTGGATTCTCTTATTTAGTGGACGATGTAGCTTCACAAATAGCTAAGAAATTTAGTTCAGCTTACTTAAGTGTTAAACCAGATCAAATCCTAACACAGGCAGATGCTGTCCATAATGCACTCATACTATTAGGATGCAGCTTAGCTTTAATCTTTATCAGTTTCTTCTTCAGAAATAAACGTCGAAAAGTATTTTAATATTTAAATAATATGAGCCATGAAACATATTAATTATATAGTCTACACCTTACTTAAAAAAACACCTCAAAAGCATGGAACCAAATCCACTTTTGAGGTGTACTTTTTTATTAATATTCAATTCAATAATGTGAGAGGTAGAACTTTAATTCTCCTTAGAAACATAGTGATCTTTACCTTTTAAGAATAAGCTTAGAATAAAGGCGATTAAACTAATAATTGTTGCCACTATAAATGCACTATTTACACCATTAATAGATGCGAGTTGTTGAACAAACTGAAGAATTTGTTGCGTGCCCATATCTTTATCGCCCATCTGAGTTGCTAACTGTTGTAACGTATCTTTGATATACGGGTTAGTCTTATCTAAATCTTGACTATATGAAGCAATATGTTGAGTCGTTTGCGTAGACATTACTGTCACGAGTAATGCCGTTCCGATAGACCCAGCAAGTTGACGCAAAGTATTTGATAGAGCGTTACCGTGCGGGATAAGACGTTGTGGTAAAGCATTGATACTAGCAGTCATAATCGGCATCATGATGAAACTCATACCAAAGGAACGAATGATATAGATTAACATGATATGACCATAAGTTGTATTCATGTTAAGTTTCGTTAGTTCCCATGTTGCATACGTCATGATACCTGTACCGATAATAGCTAAAGGCTTTATACCAATTGTATCGAGTAGTTTACCAGCAATCGGTCCCATCACTCCCATGATAAGTGCACCTGGAAGTAAGAGTAAACCGGATTGAACAGGTGTGAAATCTCTTAAGTTCTGTAGGTAAAGTGGTAAGAGAATCATTCCGCCAAATAAGCTCATCATAACGATCATGTTGATTACAGTAGGAAGTGTGAAACCGGAGTATTTAAGAACTTCCATATTTAACATTGGTACGCGCATCGTAATTTCTCTAATGAAGAACGCAATAATAAAGATAACACCAATAACAAGGGAAATAACTACTTGAGGCGAACTCCAAGTATTATTGCCCGCTTCACTGAAGCCATACAATAGTGCTCCAAAGCCAATAGTACTGAAGATGATACCAAGGATATCTGCTTTAGGATTAGTCGTTTGTTGATACACTTTAAACCATAAAAATGCTATTCCTAAAGAGATCAATCCTATAATGAACATACCGTAGAACATCACGTTCCAATGATAATTTTCCACAATATAACCCGATAAAGTTGGACCTATGGCAGGTGCTACGATCATAGCGATACCTAGGACACCCATAGCAGCACCGCGTTTATGAGGTGGGAAAATTGTCATAAAGACGTTCGTACCTAATGGCATGAGCACACCAGCACCTATAGCTTGGAAGACACGTCCAACCATCATAATCGTAAATGAGCCGGATAATCCACAGATAAGTGATCCTAAAGTAAAGAGTGACATGGCTATGAGGAATAGCTTGCGATAGGAATATTTATTGAATAAGAACGCACTGACAGGGATCAATATACCGTTAACTAACATAAAGCCTGTCATGAGCCATTGTCCTGTATTAGCTGAAATATTAAAATCAGTATTTATCTTCGGTAGTGCTACGTTGAGTAACGTTTGGTTAAGAATAGCAATGAACATACCGAAGACCATAGCCACAAGGACTTTACCTTGTGAAGCACCTTTACCAAACATAAACGAATTATTTTTTTCTTTTAATTTCTCATTAACGATGGCTTCTTCTGAATTTGGATTGATCGCTTCGTGATTATCATCTTCAGAAGAAGACGTGTCATTTAAGTCTTTATCTGTCTTTTCGTCAGTAGACTTGTCTTCAGTGTAATTAGAAGATCTGTGCTCCTCAGTGTCTGTTTCGACTGATGATGATTGACGATCCTCTTCGTCAGATGAGCGCGTTGATTCATCATCTCTTATACTAAATTTAGATTGATATGATTCCTCAGAAGAACCAGTTTGATGCTTAGATTGTTCCAGTTGCTGCTTCTGCTTACTTTTCTTTTTAACTACTATTAGGTTAATGAGAGCAAGCAGAATGACCGCGATAACAACATATATAATAATGAAGGCCGTAGTCATACAAAGACCCCCTTAATTTTTATGGATTTTAACTTCTGCGTTCATTCCTGGAACAATGTTACTAGATGGTTTAGAATCTAATTTAATCTTAACTGGTACAACTTGAGATACTTTAGTGTAGTTGCCATCACTATTTGATGAAGGCATCATAGAGAAGCTTGAAGCTGTCGCTTTACCTACTTGATCTACTTTACCTTTCACATTAGCTTTCTCACCATCAATAGAAACATCTACATCTTTACCTTCTTCTACATCTTTAATATCTTTTTCGTCTACGTTGGCTGTTACATATAAATCATCTAAATTATAAGCATATGCGATAGGTGAACCAGCTTGAGCCATTGCACCTTTCATTGAATCAGTCTTCACTATTGTGCCGTCTTGAGGCATTTTGATATCCACGTTGTGAGACTGGCCGTTGTCACCTTTAGCAGCAATTGATGCTACTTTATCGCCTTTTTTGAGATTATCATTCTCTTTTGCATCAAATGATTTAATTTCACCAGAAGCTGGCGCTGCTATTTTAATTTGTTGACCATCAACTTTGGCATTGTCAGTACTTACGTAGCTCGTTGCTTGATGGTAGAAGTGGAAACCGACGATACCAATAATGACAAGCACTACGATAGTAATGACATTGATTAATACCAATTTCTTCATATTACTTCCTCCTATTTGCTTTTAAAATTCACATTGTATATTATAGATAGATGTATATCGAAAAAACACCGACAACTTATCTAAATGTGTCGGATTTTAATAAAGTCATGTCTATATATAGGTGATAATGTGAAACAAAAAGCAAAAGAAAAAATTATACATCATACAGTATTACTTCTTGAAGAATATCCTTTTGAAAATATTACAACTAAAATGATATGTGCTTATAGCGGAGTTAATCGTTCCACTTTTTACGATTACTTTTTTGATAAATATGATCTATTACACTCTATACAAAGTTATCATCTAGATAAGTATAAAAAATTACTAAATGCCCTCTATGGGGCTGTAGCTGAAACAAAGACAAACAAAACTTGCATCTTCAAATTTTTTAATATATTACTCCGTTACATTCGACGCAATTTTAAGTTCTTTCATGCTATTCTTATCAAATTCCCTAATCGCTCATTATTTCAAGAGTACATCGCTGTAACACGTGAAACTTATAATCTAATATTAGAAAATTATTCAAACAGTGTTGTTAATAAAAAGTATTTCGTGACTTATTCTTTAGGTGGACAAATGGGGATTATCTATTTTTGGATAAGAGAGAATTGTATTGAGCCACCTGAGCAATTAGCTCAAATACTCCTAGCGAATACATTAAAGCTACAACACTAAATCTTTTATTCACGGTATAACTACAACCTATATGAATAGAGCGGGACAGAAATCTAATTTGAATAAAAAGATTTCTGTCCCGCTCCCGTCTCAGTAATCCGCTCTATTTAATTTATATTTACAATGTTAATGGTTTAACATTTTATCTTTTAATTCATCTACCATTTGTTTGGCTGAAAGCACTCCGCCTGAAGTATTCCACACGTCATCATTCACTTTAAACACATGTCCTTCTTTAGAAGCTTTGAGTTTCTTAAATTGTGGCGCTTCGATCCATTCTTTTTCTAATTGAGAAACCTCTTTCTTTCCATCTTGATAAGTAAAGTAGAATAGATAGTCGCCATCCATTGCTTTAATTCTTTCTTTCGTTAAGCCTTTTTCTACAAAGTCATCTTTGTCTTGACCCTCAGGGCGCTTAATACCAAGTTGCTTTAAGATTTGTCCGCTGAATGTTCTTTGGTGATATATACGTACATCGCCTGGCATGAAACGCACCATCGAAACAGTTTGGTTCTTCTTATCGCCTAATTCTTTGCTAGCCTTTTTAACATGATTATCGTAATCTTTTAGTACTTCGTTTCCTTTCTCCTCTTTATTAATTGCTTTAGCATAGAGTTTAAAGTTCTCTTTCCAATCTCCACGTAACTCTTTAGAATAAACGGTTGGAGCGATTTTAGATAATTTCTTATATTGTGCTTCATGTCTAAATTTATTGCCGATGATAAGATCTGGTTTCAATTTAGAGATTTTCTCTAAATTGACATTAAGTTCATCTCCGACTGGTTTAATTCCTTCAAACTTATCTTTCAAATGAGGATACCAAGGGTCACCATTTGAAGAGTTAACAGCACCTACAGGTTTAACCCCCATAGCTACTAATGCCTCAGTTCCTTCATGTGTTAAGACGACAATTCGCTTAGGATGAGTAGGCACTTTAGTCATCCCCATCGCGTGTTTCACTTCATGCTTGTTGCTGTCACTAGCTTTATCTTTTCTATGTGAACCACAAGCCGAAAGTAATAACACCAATACAATGACAATCGGTAATATTTTTTTCATAACCTTCCCTCTTTCTGCTCAAGCGCACTTTAATTGATACTCATTCTCAATTATATCCGAGGGACTTCTATTGTCAACCAATATTTTTAAAATTTTAACAATAACTAACTGAATATTAAATTATTCTTTGCTACTGTTAAAAGTCTTATTGTAGATAAAGAGTAAGATCAGCAAAATTATACCGGTAATGATAATGATGAGAACATAGGGTTCAATATGCGTATCTCCACGTATCCCAACAAGTGGCGTCACTATACCACCAAATAAATATTGCACTAAACCAATAAGGCTTGATGCACTACCTCGCCCCTTGGTCGTTTCTGACATAGCAATGGAAAATGATAGAGTCGCAATGGCAGGTACTGGGGATACCAGTATCGCAAAACTCATTATGAGTAACAGAACGTGCCAATGTAAGAGGAGAATCAAACTCACACAGAGAATGCCAATCATCTGCATACTTATCATTAACCTTAAAAGCGTAGACTCACTATACGATTCAACCATCTTCTGAGTAACTTGACTCATACCAATTAATGTTAAACCGACAAATGCAAAGGCTAAACTAAACTGAAAAGCAGATAAATGATATATTTCTTGGGTAATGAATGACGATGCTGAAATATAGCTAAATAGTATTACAAAAGCAAATCCTTGTATCAGCATTGGAATGAGAAATTGAGGTTTAATAAGTAAAGATTTAAAGTTTCTAAAGATGGAGCCGAGTGCAAGAACTTCTCTTTGATTAGATGATAAAGTTTCTTCTATCTTAACTAAACTTCCTACAAATAAGCTTAAACCAAAGACAGTGAGAACGATAAACACCATCTGCCAATGTGAGATCGTAATGATAATGCCTCCTATGGCAGGTGCTATTACTGGAGCAATCCCATTTACCAACATTAACATTGCCATAAATTGAGTGAGCGCTTTACCTTGGTACATATCACTAGCTATTGATCTTGACAGTACGGCTCCTGCTCCCCCACAAAAGCCTTGAATAAATCTGAGAATGATCATCACCCAAATATGTGGAGCAAATATAATTCCTATACTCGCGATTGTAAACATTAACATAGCTATAAGTAACGGTTTAACACGTCCATATGTATCTGATAAAGGCCCTGTAAATAAATTGCCAACCGCAAGACCAACCATGAAGAGCCCCAAAGTAAGCTGTGTATGACTTGTCGTTGTATCAAAGTCACGTTTGACTTCAGGTAACCCTGGTAGAAACATATCAATCGACATAGCTCCTATAGCTGTAAGCGCCCCTAATATAATGATAGAAACAAGGCGAATAGATTGTGTTTGATTTTCCATATGAACTCCTTTCCACAGTGAAATATTTATTTTAATGCTACCTAAGTAGCGCTGAAACATCAACATTAAGTATGAGTTGATACTAAAAAAGTGAGACTCAATTCAAGCTAGTATGTCTGCTAGGTTTGAGTCTCACTTCTTCACAATAAATTTCCAGAGTTCATTTAACTATTCACTTTAATTGTTGTCTTTAATTAGTGTAGGGTTAAAAGGCAGCACTTAGTCTGAACTACTTACTATCTTTAAATCTTCCCCCTCATTATTACCTTCTAATTCATAATCCACTTTGCCATAACTACCGTCAGATTTATATTGATTCGTTGTGACGTAAAAGGTCTTTCCTTGCTTTATGACATCTAACACTTGAGGTGTGGCTGAATGCGTATATGATTTTCGATTTACTTCATTCCGCGTTGATTTGTAGTTTGTAGTATCCTTTTTTAAATAATTTGAAACTAAGCCGAAATCATTTTGTAAGGTTGCTGAATTTAAGGCATTCGCGTAGTTGAAGAAAAAGTTAGTGAGTTTGTCTTTAAAGCTGCTCTCTTCTTTTTCTTTCTTTTCTACATATTTATTGATGTCATCTTCGTCAAACTTCAATGTCACGTTCGTCAAATCACGCATATTATCTGTTTTAACTTGAGTTGATGTGGATTTGAATGTCTTCTTCTTAACAGCACCTTCAGCTGAAACTGTAACTTCCTTAGTCTTAGGATATGGACCATATGCCTGTCCTTTTTTATAGTCATAAGTATGATCATTAATGTGAATGCGGATAGAGTTATGATCTAAATCCTTCGCGCCTTCAATTTTAGGCTCAATGTATGCTTCGTTAAAATCTTCATTAACATTCACAGTTTCTGAATTGCTATCTTTGAAATTAAATTTGAGTTCTCCGGTAAACTGCCCGGTGTTTGTTTCTCTCTTCGCATCGATCGAATAATTCCCCGGGATGAATTTACCGAGAGAGGTAGCTTTATCTTTATCAGCTTCTACCGTTTTTTGCTTATCATTAGATTTAAATTTATAAGTGGCATCCATCTTCGGTTTAACTATCGCCTCTTTGGATGGCGCAGTAAAGTTCATATTGTCAAAGAATAGATAACGTCTACCGTTTTTAGTGATTTGTAACAGGTTATCACCATTGCGCGATTTAACTGTATCTCTTACTCCATTACTATCATGATTTAATTGGTCTATCTTTTGATTCACCGCTTCTTTAAAACGTTTCATCCCTATTTCATTTTTTACATATTTTATGTAAGTCTCAGCCTGGTACCCGTCCACTTTATTATCCTTAGTACTTAATATGGTGGAAAGTTTTTGTGTATCATCATTTTCCATCGCATTGATAAGCAAGTTACTTTGAGCTTCAGGAGAGTTAAAGTTTCTAAGTAATATGAATAGTATTATTAAAAGTACGATGATGAAAAATGCAATGCCCCAGGGCACGATCTTACGCACCTTAATATTCGCTCTCTTACGCGATTCTACACGTGAAGCGCGTGTTATATCATAGTCGCAATGTGGACAACGTTCTTCGTCTGTCTGACAGTGCTTTCCACAATTCGGACATTGTCGCATTTAATCACCTCTACTTCTTCCGAACACATGTCATTTCGTTATTTTAACATATAAAGTATTTAGACTTCACGAAATAATTTAAAGCTGCGATATCTTATTAATGTTAATTAATTTTATGATTTATACTAGAAGGTTGAATGAGATATAAATATAGAAATGAATTTTACTTCTCTTAATTATCGCTACTACCCTTATTGACTATATACTTTATTATATTTAGCCTAATTTCTTTTAATAAATAAAAGTGATTATATACACCTACTCCGCTACTACATTAGCTAACACTGTCATTATTAGAATCATTATGAGCAGTGTATTAAGAAATGAAGACCATTTTAGAGAACAGTTCAATAAACGCTCTAGACTTTTTTACTTCCTTTATTAGTTATTATAGTTATTCTTCCACTAAATTGATATACGTATTTGGACCTAGATCAATACTTCTTAACTATTGAGGTTACAACATAAATATTCACAATTTCTTCCTCTTATGTAAGCCACCTACTTGAAGCTGGGACATAATGGTCTTTGACTAGAGAGAAAGAGGGAGCGGGACAGAAATCTAATTTGACTAAAAAGATTTCTGTCCCGCTCCCACTTACTTACCAACTCCTTTTAAAAACTTATACTACAACGATTAACTCTATATAAAATTTTTCCCATAACTAGTTGACTCATATCAACTAAGAGAGTATATTTTAATATGTCATTAAAATTCTAAGGAGGGTAATATGAGGACAATACTGAAATTCAGATGGCTTATTTCAATTGTCGTAATCATTGCGGTCGCATGTACTTTAATCTTTGCTCCTAATTTATCTAAACTAGCAAGTGACCAAGGTAATATCGTTCCACCAAAAGATACTACCTCTCAGCAATACAACGAAAAGCTAAAAGATGTAGGGGCTGATTCTAAAAGTATCAGTGCAGTTATTCAACTCAATGATAAACTTGATAATTCAAGTAAGAAAGACATCAAATCATATATAAATAAAATTGAAAAAATTAAAGGCGTAAAGGATACAATTTCTCCTTTCGAAAATAAAGATGTAGAGGATAAACTGGTTTCAAAAGATAAGAAGTCAGTCATGATCCCTATAGAAACCAAAGATAATAGAAGTAAAACACTTGATGCCGCTGACGACATCAAGCATTTAGATAACAACTTTAAAGGGACTTACGTTACTGGAAATGACGTTATCTTCGACGATATTAATAAAAGTGTTGACGATGGACTGAAGACGACTGAAATTGTAACATTTATTCTCATTCTAGTTATCTTAGTCGTAGTCTTCCGTTCCGTAGTAACTCCATTCATACCGTTAGTATTAATCGGATTATCCTACGCATTCTCACAAGGGGTTCTAGCTTTACTTGTGAAGTATGCAGACTTCCCGGTATCAATCTATATTCAGCCATTCCTAGTGGCCTTACTCTTTGGTATAGGAACCGATTACTGCATTCTGTTACTCAATCGATACAAGGAAGAGCTCGGTAAAGACCAATCAAACTTTAATGCAGTCTATCATACTTTTAAAAACGGCGGACGCACCATACTCATTTGTGCCGTTACAGTACTAGTAGGCTTTGCAGCATTATTCTTTGTGAAGTTCGAACTCTTCAGATCAGCAGTAGGTATCGCAGTTGGGGTACTCTGTATGATGATCGTACTCTTTACTTTGTTCCCAACTCTATTAGTCTTACTTGGTGACAAAGCCTTTTGGCCAAGTAAACAAGCTAGCTCTCATAAGGATAGTGGTATTTGGGGTAAATTTGGTCAATTCACTACTACTAAACCATTTTTAGCTCTGGTAATTGTATTAATTATCATGGTACCTATCATTATGTTTACGCCTAACAATATCACTTACGATAATACTAATGAGATAAGTGACGACTATGATTCTATTAAGGCGATTAACATCATTAAAGATAAGTTCTCAGAGGGTCAAGCTTTTCCAGTTCAAATAGCGATTAAAGATGATCATAAACTAACAACCAATAAAGGTATTAACGACTTAGAAGCGCTTGCTCAATCACTTGAGAAAGTCAAAGGTGTAGATAAGGTTAATACTATCACCCGCCCTACAGGAGAACCGATCAAACAGTTTAAAGCAACCTATCAACTCAATGAGATGCAGAAAAAAATCACTAGTGCAAATCAAGGCTTAGGACAAGTTAATGATGGCTTGGGAGATATGAATTCTCAAGTTTCACCACTAACAGATAGCAGTAAAGTTCAAGGCCTCATGCAACAAGGCAGTCAAGCTCCCGAACAAGCTAATCAAAAAGTAACACAGCAAGCTGGCCAAATGTCAGATGGACTCAAGCGTTCTCAAAACGGTATATCACAAGTCCAAGATGGTCAGAAGAAATTACAACAACGCTTGAAAGATATGTCAAAAGCTGACAGTATAAATAAATCTGGCATGTATATTACCGATGACATGTTGAAAAACAAAAAAGTGAAAGACGCTATTGACCAATACAGCGATGGCAAAGGTAAAGTCGTGCTACTCAATGTCGAATTGTCAGACGATCCATTTTCTAAGAAAGCGATGAATACAGTCGATTCGATCCATCACACTGTAAATAATCAAGTCAAAGATACAGCATTCAAAGATAGCACAGTAGAATACGGCGGTAAATCCTCTGAAAACAATGATTTACAAACAACGATAGATAATGATATGACTAAAGCGATTGTGCTCATTACTATCTTCTTATTCATCGTCTTACTCATCTTTGAACGTTCAATTATCATGCCGCTGTATATGATAACGTCTATATTAATTACGTATTATGCTTCTGTAGGCATTTCAAACCTCATCTTTGATAACGTATTAGGTATGGGCGGTCTGTTGCTCGTAGTGCCGTTCTTTAGCTTTGTAGTACTTATGGCTTTAGGCGTAGATTACGCCATCTTCTTGGTTAACCGATTTGGTGAAGAGGTTAAAGGCGGTAAAGATATTAATTCAGCATTACTTACAGCCATGCGTAAGATGGGTATCGTCATTATGACAGCATGTGTCATTCTCATCGGTACTGTGGCAGCATTGTATACTTCAGGTGCGATGACACTCATGGAAATTGCAACTGTAGTTATACTA
Source organism: Staphylococcus marylandisciuri (assembly GCF_025519785.1). GTDB lineage: Bacteria > Bacillota > Bacilli > Staphylococcales > Staphylococcaceae > Staphylococcus > Staphylococcus marylandisciuri. Next base: position 158,306 of record NZ_JAOPKZ010000001.1, read on the forward strand.
GGCCTAATCATTTACAATATCTTTATGTTGCCGCTCTTTATACCAGCCGTAGCCAAATCATTTGGCAAAGGTAATTGGTGGCCGTTTAAATCACCTTTTGATAAAAATAATACTCATCATTGATACTAATGTTTAAGCAATAAAGATATTTATTAACTAAATGATAAACGATCCCCTTTAAAGCAATGAGAGCTTTAAAGGGGGTTGCTATATCTAGTGAATCCTTTGCTGTCGTTAGTCCTTTACTTGAACATCTATAACAAACTAGAAAAGCACTCAGATCTTCGTTAGCTTACACGAATCATCTGAGTGCTTTTAATAATGATCTATTCTATGATTTTAAACTGTAAGGTTTTCCTTAACAGGCGTCGGCGCAGAATTATCTCTATCTATTTCGAATCCTAAATCCTCTATCATCTTAAAGTCTAACTGATTCGGCTGTCCTCCAGTAATTAAGTAATCGCCAACAAATATGGAGTTAGCAGCTTTTAAGGCTAAAGGTTGTAACGAGCGTAAGTTAACTTCACGCCCTCCTGCTATACGTATTTCCTTCGATGGATTAATTAGCCTAAATAACGCAATAATACGCAAGCATTTCATAGGAGTTAACTCATCCATATCACCAAACTTCGTGCCTTTAATTGGATGGAGGAAATTGATCGGTATGCTATCCGCATCCATTTCTTTTAGCGCAAAGGCCATATCTAAAATATCCTGGTTTGATTCACCCATGCCGCAAATAACGCCTGAACAAGGTGAAATATTATTCTCCTTCATAATCTCTATCGTATTCGTTCTATCTTTATAAGTATGAGTGGAAACGACATTACCATGATAATTCTCGCTCGTGTTAATATTGTGGTTGTAACGATCCACACCTGCATCTTTAAGCTGCTTAGCTTGTTCCTCATTAGCTAGACCAAGACAAGCACAAATGCGCAATTGTGGGTGTTTAGCTTTGATTTGTTCTACAGTTTCACTTATATGAGTAACCTCTTTATTACTCGGCCCACGTCCACTCATGACGATACAATATGTTCCAATGTTATGTTCACTCGCTACATCGGCTCCATCCATAATTTCTTGTTGAGAAATAAGGCTGTAGCGTGTTTTTTGTTTCATTTCACGAGATTGTCCACAATAACCGCAGTCCTCAGGACAAATACCACTTTTCGCATTAAGAATCATATTAAGTTTTACTTTTTTCCCATAATAGTGCTTTCTTAATTTATAAGCTTCATTAAGTAATAATAATGTATCTATTGAATCATCTTCATAAATATTCAGGAAGTCCGCTTTAGAAATTTCTTCCCCTTGCAATATTCTTTCAGCTAGTTCCATTAAAAAAACTCCTCATCCTTGTTTTTATAATTACCCGTTTATAACATAAGCCTACCTCTTCATCATAGCGTTTTCGCCTCACAATGTAAACTTAATATATAAATATATTTACATTGTAGACAAGAGAGAAGCCGGGACAAAAGCATTTAGGATTTGAGCAAAACCGAACGATGAGTAAAATTGTATTCCAAATTTAGTCGACTCGTTGTCTCTGTCGACAATCCTACTATTGGAACGCCCTTAATCGGTTTCCCAGAGTCCAGCCACTTTATGTCTAAAGCTCTAAGAGAGCCATATGTGAGCACATTGGGGCATGGGATACTGTAGTTATAGAATATTACAAGCTGACTAAGAACTACGAACTATTCCAAGTAACGAAGCAGAATATGCTTACCTTTTAAAAATAAATGTTTTCTAATGTACATTAAAAATAGTTAAGGAATCAACCACATCGTTAGTAGAGTACTAAAAAATAATAGCGCAAAATATATAGTTAATAATAGACGGTATTGATACATCAAAGCGAGAAAATCACGCTCCATCATCACATGTAAAAAGGTTAAGGGCGAGCTACTACCCAATCCTTCCATCTTCAGACCGAACTTTTGACCAAATCTAAGCGCGCGCAAGATGTGGAAATGACTTGTAATACATACTATCGTGCTCGATAACATCTGATTATCCTTTAATACTTTATATGATTGTTCTATGTTTTGGAAAGTACTTGTAGATTGTGTTTCCATTATAATAACTGTATCAGGTACACCATTTTTCACTAAGTACCGCTTCATAGCTAACGCTTCTGAAATGGGTTCATCCGCCCCTTGGCCACCGCTGACTATAATGCTTGCCCTGGGATGTTTACTCCATACTTGAATAACCTTATCTAACCTAGAAGCCAGCATAGGAGTTACCTCTTCTGTGAATATACCCGCGCCTAACACTAAGAATATTTCAGGTTCCACTAGTAACTGTCTCTTACTATAAAAAGCAGCAGTAAAGGTGACGTAACAGTTAAATGTATATAGTGTACTTAACCCAATCAACGATAACCACATAAATATAACGTTCAGACCTATAGGCAACAAGCTGATGTATAATGTGGAAAGGGTGAATAATACCGCCCACCCGACAATGCGATAGAGTCGTTTAACGAACTTAAGGCCGACATCACTAGTTAAGAGGTAAAGATACCTTAAATGTAATAGCACCGTTTGCAGTAGTAATAACACCAGAAAGTCAATCGGCCAAGTCTTTGTCGCCAGATGATAGAAGATAATACAGAAGCCAATAACAACTTGGAAGATATAAATATTGATCGTTATCAATTTAGAAAAATGACAATAAATTCCTAAAAATAGGATCAAGTTGAGCAAACATAGAATGGTGGTTAACAATGTCATGACAACACCTCAATCATTATAGTCAAATTGATAGGAAACTTCTTTTGAGTTATTCGTTCGTAATTATAATAACGAAACTTTCAACATGAGTAGTTTATTGATAATATTAAATTGGTATTATCTTAACAATTAGCTATATTATAGCAGTTTCTGAGAATACATGTGATACAATTTACTAGCTTATAACTGAGTGAATATTAATAGATTGTTTAGAGGTGCTACGATGGTAAAAAACTTAAGAAATCATATTGATTTTATGGGTGAATTTCTAGATGACACGAACCAATTGCTTACACAATTGCTGAAAGATATGCGTGCTTCTTGTAATATATCTAAAGAACAAGAAGACGTTATTCTTATGTTAAATAATGAAGGCGCTTTAACCCTATCTCAAATCACAGAACGTCAAGGCGTTAACAAAGCTGCAGTGAGTCGCCGAATCAAAAAGCTCATACAATCTGAATTAGTTGATTGGGGAGAAAATGATGAGAATTCAGATCAACGCTTTAAGTATATAACTTTGACTGAAAAGGGTCATGATTACTGCGAGAAATCTAAGACTTTAATCACCGATATTGTAAGTGAAATATTAAGCGATTTAAGTGATGATGAAATACACCAAGCGCATACTGTATTAGAAAAAATAGATAATCGACTCAAACGTTATTTAAATAAGTAAAGTTGAATAATATATTTGATATGCGGAGTAAGAGCTAACCCGCTTTCCTCATATAGGGCCTTTTTAATATCGAATCTAGCGGATGAGACATAAAGTTTCTGTGCTCTAAGAAACTGATTAACGGCGGACACAAAAGCAGGATTGTCGACAGACACGATCACGATTCGACAAAATGATGACCAACTATACTATTTAAGTCGCATGAACTGACCTTAGGAGATCTTGTGGTGATAGGCTGAAATGGACCCCAAAACAGCGAAATTATTGAATACGATGTATAGTATGTAGAAAAAAGCAGTAAAAGCATTTTCAATTAGAAAATACCTTACTGCTTTTTATTGAGGTTGGGACATAATAGTCTTTGACTAGAGAGAAAGAGGGAGCGGGACAGAAATCTTTTTTATTCAAATTAGATTTCTGCCCCGCTCCCGAGTCAATCTTCATTCATTTTTCTTCTACCTTTCAACGATGTGACCCTTATTCCTTTTCTTTAATTTGACCGTCTTCTAAATAGATTACACGATCAGCATAATCAAATAATCTTTGATCGTGGGTTATCATAATACCTACCTTGTTATCTTTTTTAATATGATTGCGCAGCATTTCGACGACATAAGTGGCACGGTCAGCATCTAAGCTTGCTGTCGGTTCGTCAGCGAGGATCATTTTGGGATCATTCATAAATGCACGCATAATTGCTACACGTTGTTTCTCCCCGCCAGAAAGATGGTTAGGGTAAACAGTTAAGCGTTTCTCTAGTCCAATTTCAGTTAATAGTTTTCGAGCTCTTTGCTTAGCTGCTCTCGCAGACTGTCCCGCTTCTTTTCCTACAGTTATTAACTGCTCCTCAACTGTTAGATAAGGTACGAGATGAGAAGATTGGAAGATAAATCCTATTTCAGTTAAGCGTAAAGAACTAGCTTTCTTACTATTGTTAAATAGCGGTTGTTGATTAAACCGTATTTCTCCGGCACTCTGGCTAAGCAACCCACCTAATATCGTTAATAACGTCGTCTTTCCAGAGCCAGATGCACCTGTCAAGATGATAAATTCTCCTTCTGAAACTTCAAAGTTTAAATTTTTCAATACTGTAGTCTCCGCTTGTCCTTCTCCAAATGTTTTTTCCAATTGGTCAACAATTAAACTCATTCTTCAGCACCTCCGATAGCTTCTATTGGATCTATTCTAAATAGCTTTATAAATGATAAGATGGCGCCAACAATACCTACAATGATAAAGATTACGATAACTAATCCAATATTAGTAAGTTCTAAATGAAACGGCATACTGACTGGCATAAAGATCGATAACCCTGACACTATAATGATTGCTAAGAGCACACCTGCGAGAGTAGTAATTAGAATTTGAGTAACTAATGATAAAAGCAAATGCTTCGTTTTGATACCGATAGCTTTTAATATACCGATTTGAGATATTTTTTGAATTGTCATTACGTAGAAGAAAGCACTTAATACGATAGCAGTTATGACAAATAAACTAACAATCATCATGTTCAACGGCGCCTGTTCTGCTTGATAACTTGGTATTTCCTGGGTAATATCATCTTGGGAATACACTTTCACACCGTCTATGGCATTTAATTTATTCTTTTGCTTCTCACTTAAGTTCTTTATAGGGTAGACTTTAGCAGCCTTAGATACTTGCTTGTTAAACCCGTTATCACTCATCATTACTACCGAGCTGTGAGAATACATTGTATCGTTAAGAATACCACTCACTTTGACCTTATGATTGCCTTTTAATTTGATCGTATCACCTACGCTTATACCCTGCGATGTCAGCTTTTCATTGATCGCAACTTCCTTATCTTCTTTAGGATAACGACCCTCTTTCAATTTAGGTTTGTCGTTCTTCACTGTATTTGTAAGAATAATACTTTCTTCATCTTTATTGGTATAAATCTTATCTGAAGCTAATTTGAGTGGTCGTTGATTTACAACCTCTTCAATTTGATCGCTTTGATGATGATTTAATATAGAAGTTTGTAGTTGAGGTTGCTTCTTTTCTTGCATTACATAATTAGAGGCGTTCATATTATCTAATAATGAGATATTTTCTCTTCCTAATCCTTTCGCTAAGCCACTAATGAACAGAACCATTAGACCTAAGAGTAGAATAATCATCATAATTAAGATGAACCGGAATTTATAATATTTCATCTCTTTCCACGCTAAACTCATTCTACCGTCACTCCTTTTATCGATTTGGTAATTATAGTTTAAAGCGCGTATGTGAACTGAATATGAACAATTATGAAATAAATCAATGTAATTTGGAGCTTGTTTCTTTTAGAATAGAATAAAATACAGATTAAGGAGCCATGTATATGACGAGATGTTTAGTCGTCGATGATGATCCAAAAATATTACATTACGTAGCAACTTATTTGAAGAAGCAGGGACTAAAGGTCGTCACCGAATCGAGTGGTGAAGCCGCCCTAGACTATCTAGAAGACCACCAAGTAGACATTGCAATCGTCGACATCATGATGAGTGGCATTGATGGCTTTGAACTATGTCAAAGGTTGAAAGAAGACTATGAGGCTTTACCAGTCATCATGTTAACTGCTCGCGACGCTTTAAGTGACAAAGAACGTGCTTACATTACTGGCACTGATGACTACGTTACTAAACCGTTTGAAGTGGAAGAACTCATGTTTCGTATTCGCGCAGTACTCCGACGTTATAACAAAAATGCGGAAACAGAAATTCAGATCGGAAATTTACAATTAAATCAAGCCTACCTTGAAATTCGTGTCAACGATAAACGTATGAATTTACCTAATAAAGAATTTACACTGCTATTTATGCTTGCCTCTCAACCCAAAAAGATTTTTAACCGGAATGATTTAATTGAGGAAATATGGGGATTTGATTACGAAGGTGATGAGCGGACTGTAGATGTACATATCAAAAGACTCCGGAAGAGATTAGATAAATTAGGTGCAGATGTAGCAATTAATACTGTCCGAGGAATCGGATATAAGGTGGTGCAACATGTTTAAATCACTCTACACACGTATAGCTATCTATACGATAACAGTCATGCTTTTTAGCGCTCTCGTAAGCTTTTTGTTCACTAATATTTACTATCATGTGAATTTGAAATCCTCTAACGATGCTAAAATTATGCGGACGTTAAAAGAGGCACGTTCATATCACTCCACCTTAAATAACGATAAATTTAATTTTTATTTTAAACATTTAGGAGAAATGAACTACCAAATCATGACTGTAGATTACGATGGTAATAAGCGCTTCTACGGTGAAAAGTTTAGAAAAGATAACATTTCGCACAAAGATGTTCAACGCGTGTTGAACGGGCACGACTATCATGGGATTAAACACCTGCCTTATCATCTGTTTGTAACTGGATTCTTTGAGAATGTCACTTCTAATACTGTAGGAGTACAATTTAAAAGTAAGAATCAAACTATGGCAGTATTTATGAGACCTGATATAGGTAAAACCTTTAGTGAATTCCGAACCTTTCTAGCGATACTTATTACGTTGTTATTGCTGATTTCTATCTTGCTCGTTATATCATCAACGTACGCTATTATTAAGCCTGTACAGCAATTGAAGAGCGCTACCGAGCAGCTCATGATCGGCAACTTTAACCGCCCTATTAAACGCACGCGTAAAGACGAATTAGGCACTTTACAATATCGCTTTGAAAAGATGCGCATAGCGTTAAAACAATTAGATGACATGCGTAGTCATTTCGTTCAGAACGTTTCACACGAAATCAAGACACCTTTAACGCACATTCACCACCAATTAACAGAATTACGAAATGCAAGCTCACCAGAAGATCGCAATATCTATATCAACGAGATCTATCGTACTACCACGCAATTAAGTAACCTTACTAAGGAGTTACTGTTACTTGCTGAATTAGACAACGGCGATCATCTCAAATTAAATGATAGCGTTCGAGTAAATGAGCTGATTACTAACATCGTTCGACATAACCAGTTTGCCGCCGATCAAAAAAATATTGTCGTATTTACCGAACTAGATGAAGTCTCACTAAAAGGTAATCATCAACTAATACACCAAGCACTGCAGAATTTGGTAACAAATGCCATAAAGTATTCGCGTGAAGAAGGTATGGTGGAAATCGTAGTAAAACACTGTGATGACGAGGTTACGATAACAGTATCGGATGATGGTGAAGGTATCACTGAGGAAGTACAAACCCATTTATTTGAACGGTTCTACAAAGTGAATCATCACGATAATAGTAATGGGTTAGGATTGGCTATAGCCCAATCAATTGTCGAACTGCATGAGGGACGAATTACTGTTGAGAGTCAAAGGGACGAAGGCACTACCTTTAAAGTTGTCCTTCCAATAAAAAGATAGATTAATCCATTTAGACTTATGCGAGAATTAAGTTAATCATTCAGCCATCGACTACGATTTCATCTATAAACGAGGCTAAAAATAGAAGTGGGTTACCAATTGAGTTAGAGAAGCTAAAACATAGAAAACGCTAAGACAGAGAGGTTTATAGCACCCCCGTCTTAGCGTTGAAAAATATTAAGAAACAAACAGAAGAGTCGACTCTATTCAGTTAATCTATTTTAAGGTTTTTCTTTACGTCTTGGTTAATTTTTTCATAAAGCTCTTTGTTCTCAGTCAGTTTCTGACCATATGAAGGAATCATTTCTTTAATTTCAGGTTCCCATTGAGAGAAACTGTCTTTGAAACAACGCTTGAGTAAATCTAACATGATGTCCACAGCGGTTGATGCACCAGGAGAGGCTCCTAGCAATGCAGATAATGTGCCATCATCTGATGTTACTACCTCTGTACCAAATTGGAGATTACCTCGAGAATCTTCAGTATCTTTAATCACTTGAACGCGTTGGCCAGCTACGCATACGTCCCAGTCTTCACTTTTCGCATTAGGTACAAATTCTCTCAAGTCATTCATACGGTCTTCTTGCGAAAGCATTAATTGTGAAACGAGGTATTTTGTCAGATTGAATTCTTTAACACCTGCAGATAACATAGTAATAATATTATTCGGTTTAACAGATTTAAATAAATCTAAATTTGAACCTGTTTTTAAGAATTTAGGTGAGAATCCAGCGAACGGCCCAAACAGTAGAGAACGTTTGCCATCAATATAACGTGTATCTAAGTGTGGTACGGACATTGGGGGCGCACCTACAGCTGCTTTGCCATATACTTTGGCGTTATGACGTTTAGCGATTTCTTCATTTTTACATACTAAGAAAATACCACTAACTGGGAACCCACCAATATGTTTAGATTGTTTAATACCAGTGTTTTGGAGTAATTTGAGGCTCGCCCCACCTGCACCGATAAAGACAAATTTTGATTCAACAACGCGTGTCTCATTGTTGTTCAAATCTTTGACTTTAACTTTCCACTGACCATTACGTTGTTGTTTTAAGCTTATAACCTCGTGCTCAAACTTGATATTTACACCTGACTTGTCACGCAAATTGCTTAATAGCTTTTGTGTTAAAGCTCCAAAGTTAACATCTGTCCCAGTCTTATCATAGGTCATAGCCATAGGGATGTGAGACGTACGCCCTTCCATCATCAACGGTGCCCACTCTGCAATCTTATCTTTATTATCAGTAATTTCCATATTACTAAATAACGGACTAGATGAGATAGTCTTAACGCGACGCTTTAAGAAGTCGACATTGCGCACACCTTTCACGAAACTCATATGAGGCACAGGTCTAATAAAGTTCTCTGGATGAGTTAATTCGCCTTTACTAACTAAATAACTCCAAAATTGCTTTGAAATTTGGAATTGTTCATTTATTTTTATAGCTTTTGAGATATCGATCGAGCCATCTTTTTGTTCTTTAGTGTAGTTCAATTCACATAGAGCTGAATGACCAGTACCTGCATTATTCCAGGCATTTGAGCTTTCCTCAGCTGCGTCTTTCAAACGTTCAAATATTTGAATTTCTTTTTCTGGAGCTAGTTTCTTTAACAAAGTACCTAACGTTGCGCTCATGATACCGCCACCAATTAAGATGACGTCTGTTTTGCTATGTTTTGTAGCCATAACAAATACAGTCCCCCTTCTAATTATGTTTATAGAAACGTTCAGTTAATTGATGGCTCAAACCCGTCCTTGAGCTACAACTTAACGCTTACTACAACCTACTAATCTATATGTAAGCACTTACATAGATTAGTATGACTTTATAAATATCTTCAATACTAATTATATACGTTAATTGTACTTTAAAAAAGAGCTTAAACCAACTCTTCTAAAAATATCTATTTTCTCACGTTTGCATAGTTGCTATAGAGATGGTCACTACGCCTTTGACACAGCTTTCTGATAATTCTTCGATTTCTTAATCATTTTGTGAACGTGCTATACTATAAATTAATCAGTTTCTCTATCGGAGGTTAGTTTATGAAATCTATAACATTTTTAATGCACAATATCTATGCTATGGGTGGTACAGTTAAAGCTGTAACTCAACTTGCGAACACGTTAGCTCAAAAAGGCCATAAGATAGAGATAATTTCTGTCTTTCGTGCTGCACAGAAGCCCTATTTCGACTTAGATCAACGCATTAAAGTAACAGTGCTCGTCAACTATCAACTAAGACCGCAAAATGCTAAAGCGCTATTATTTAATCGGTTACATAAATATTTAGGCCTATCACAACCTAAACTGATTTCTAACCATGAGCCTGGACTCAACCAATTCAACCATTACGTTGAGAAGAAAATAATTAAAGCTATCAAGCATGTTCAGACTGACGTATTAATTAGCACGCGCGCGAGCTATAACATACTCACTGCAACATACGCCCCTGCTCATTTAGAGACAGTGGGTATGGAGCATATGAATCTCGAAGCATACCCTAGCGCATATAAAGAAGAGATCATACAAGCTTATAAACATTTAAGCAAAATAACAGTACTTACATACAGTGATAAACAAACTTACATGAAACAATTAACTACTCCTGTCTATGTCATACCTAATATGATCACTGAGCCCCGGTTAAAGCAGCGAAAGCAGAATGTAATTGTATCAGCTGGACGATTAGAATATGAAAAAGGCTTTGATCTATTGATAAAAAGTATAAATAAAGTTCAATCCATCATTCGCACGTGTAATTATCAAGTTAAAATATTTGGAGATGGACAGGAGAAAGAGCATTTAAATAAGATGATCGCTCAATTTCAACTTACAGATATCGTTCAAATTAACCCTCCGACTCCATCGCTCAATAAAGAATTAGCTCAAAGTAAGATCACTGTCGTTCCCTCTCGCAATGAAGGATTCGGCATGGTCATCTTAGAAGCAATGAATCAAGAAAGTGCTGTAGTGAGTTTCAAGGGCACGTCAGGACCTGAATCTATCATTACACATGAGCATGATGGCTACCTCTTACCTTACGAGAACACCGATGCTTTAGCGCACCAAATTAAATCCATGACCGAAGATGAAACTTTAATTGATCAAGTTGTAGACAATGGCAATCAAACTCTTGAGTCATACTCGCCAAGTCACATCTATGAGCAGTTCAAAGAAATGCTTGAATAAACCAGAACGACCTTCATTTGTAAATAGAGACGTAAAGCAGTAACTGTTTAAATTCTCCATATATTGGTGCGAGGCTTATCATTTAAGCAATCAAGGTTATCGCTTAGCTTTAATCGAGGTCCATGCACATGGTAGAATAACATTAATACTCACAGACTTGAGGGATAGTTATGATTAAAAATATTCAATTAGACGATTGGTCAACTTTAGAGGACAAACTTAAAGCACTACTACCAAAAGACTATACTCATTTCATTATTGAGAATGAGGCGATTACTATTGATGAAGATATGCTTGAAGCTGTAGAATTAAAGCCTCAAACGATCATAGTAGATTATGCGATTGATAATACCTATCTAAATGATGCACAATATTTCAATCAACATGAAGCAACTTTTGAAGCGTGGATGAACAATTCTAATCATTATCCAAACGTGATATTCCATATCGAAACAGTGCTACATATTTTAGAAGATTATACTGTTGATCACCTATTTGATCTGGCTCTACTTTCTTTGCTAAAAGGCAATTCCTTCGTTGATAGACATATCGTTTATGACTTTCATCAATCATTCGTCACAAGTTCAGGCCTTTGGGAAATAATTACAGAATTAAACTTTGAGCACACCACTCAATTCTTACTCAATGTGCTTGCATATGAGCACCAGTACTCGCTGCCTTATAGTAAAAAGCAAATTGAATTACCTCAAGAAGCCACACCTATTCAAAGGTGGTTAAAAAGTACTCGCTTTAAAGCGCCACGTTTTTTATATAATGCTAAATGTAAACGAGAACTTAAGCAATTTAAAAAAGATAACTACGTCTATGATAAGGATCCCAATAAATTAAAGAATCACATTGTGTTCTTAGGACACCATTACCGATTTCAAGGTAACTCAAGATATTTATTTAATCATTTGGCGAAACATTATTCAAAGACGACTGTTTACTTCATAACAGATGAGGTTAAAGGGCCTAATTTCTTAGAACCTGAGACTAAAGAAACAAACGAGCTTATTGAAAGCGCGAAAGTCGTTATTCTGGAAGATTTGATGCCAGACCATTTACATCCTAATGGTAAAGTTGTTCAACTATGGCACGGTACACCTATTAAGCGCTTATTCTTTGATCGAGTAGATCAAGTCTCATCCGATAATCACAAACCTTCACGCGCTAAGGTGTTCAATAAATGGGCGCACCAAGATTATCTTATTTGCGATTCAGAAGCCAGCGAACCTTATTTCGAAACAGGCTTTCCGTCAAAACACCTTGATTTCATAAGTTGTGGTTATCCAAGAGTGCGCTATTTGTTAGATAAAGTCGACGATAAGCCTTATTTATCATTCATACAGAAAGAATTGAAACTCGATCCAAATAAACAAACTTTGCTATATGCACCAACGAAACACACACACGATAATCATGACGATATCTTACCAGTGAGCGATGGCTTAGTTAAGAAATATAATATCATCTATCGACCTCATCCTGATAACGAGGGTACTTTTGAACCTGAACAAGTTATCACAGCGCCAAGTAACATTGAAACGCAAGATCTCATCTTAGTGGCGGACTTCGTCTTAACCGATTATTCATCACTCATATTTGATGCTCTAACGGCAGATAAAACAATTTGTCAGTATACACCAAATCAAGAGGTCTTTGATCAACAGCGCGGTGTATATGAAGAAGTGATGCAATCACTATCTACCGTACGGTATAGTGATAAAAAAGCATTGCATAACGACTTAATAAGTCATCAAATGACAACCGTAAAATCCAATCCATTTATCAATACGAATAATCAATCCTATGAACAGATATCTACTTTAATTGATAGTATAATGAAGAATTAGGGCAGATTCGCTTGACTGTGGTCAGTCATTAATTGTTCGCTAACAACGCTATAATAAATGTAAAAATAAAAGGGAGCGGAACAGAAATCTAATTTGAATAAAAAGATTTCTGTCCCGCTCCCCCCTTACTTTTTCACAGCAGCAAGCGAATTGTTAGCTTTACTTATGAATTTAATTATGAACCTATGATATCGAACAATTGTCATAGTAGTTAACCTAAAGAGATAAAGTTGGCATTATCACAAGGAGGGTGGCGTACAGACTATGTTGCTCAGTACAAACACTTTCGCATGTAAGTGATGAATGTTCTTAACAGTAACTGCTTATTATATACGTGGCCCCCAACTCAACTTAGCTTATCGCTATTATTTAAAGATCCTTCTCCATAATAAGGTCATGATCAATGACACTACCTGTGCGGAACTCATGCGTTCCAGTGTGAATAAAACCACGTCCCTTGTAGAAGCTGATCGCGTTATCATTCTGATCCCATACTCCTAGCCATATTTTCACTTTGTTCAACCGTCGAGCTTCTCGTTCTGCAAAGTCGATAATCTGTTTACCTATACCTCCTCGTTGAACTTGAGGAAGTAAATAAATACGTTGTACCTGTAGGTAAGCTTGACCCATCGGTTCAGTTTGGGCGTCGTTAATATTGAACTTGAAGTACCCGAGTACCTCATCTTCTTCTCTATAGAAATAAATCCATGAATCGTCATTGCGTAACTCTTGGAGTAATTGACTCACACTGAGTTCGCTATCATAATAATGCTGAAGATCTTCAGTAGTATAAGCATACCCAAATGTTTTGTCGAAGGTTTCAATGGCTATCTTTCTAAGCTGTTCCACCTCATCTTCTTTAACTTTCACAAATTCTCCCATATTATCGTCCCCCTAAATCATGTTCTCTATATTATACTAAAAATATAAAGTTACCACTACGCTTATTTTCTTAAGATATGATAACAAATTCTTTTTTAAAGGAGTGTTTATAGTTGATAATAATTATCAATTAACATATAGTTAATAAAGATCATAGTTCAGAAAAGAGGTACTATACAACATGGAGAATTTAATCATACTTGGCATGACCGGTCCAACTAGTTTAGTCATCATTAGTGTTATTGCTTTAATTATCTTTGGACCAAAGAAACTTCCTCAACTAGGTCGCTCAATTGGAGAAACATTGCGTGAATTTAAATCGGCGACAAAACATCTCACTGATGAAGACGATGAGAAAACTGACTCATTAGAAACGCCCAGTAGACCCTCAAAGCAGCAACGTTAGTCGACGCGATGAGCTAACCCTTTCACAACATATAGAAGAATTAAGACAACGCTTAATTGTCATTGCAGGAACATTAGTCATCGTTATCGTAATCTTATATTTACTCTCAAATTGGTGGTTACCTCATGTGTTACATTTCATTCTTCCGCCATCAATCGATTTACATGCTTTCGGTGTCACTGAATTAATACAAATTTATATTAAAGTCATCTTTTTCATAAGCTTATGTGTATGTACACCAGTCATCTTCTATCATATATGGGCTTTCATCATCCCTGGTCTTGAAGGCAAGGAAAGATATTATATTTTAAAATACGGAGTGGCATCTCTGATATTATTTATTATCGGTGTGCTATGCGCATTTTTCATCGTTTATCCATATATCATAAATTGGGCCAACAACTTATCACATATCATGCACGTTCAACCTTTAATTGGATTAAAACAATATTTGAACGAGCTCATAAGATGGTTACTTACGTTCGGTGTACTGTTTCAACTGCCTGTCCTCTTCAAAGGTTTAGCATACTTTCAAATCATCGACGTTTATCAACTTAAACATTACCGTAAATATGTTTATTTCTTTAGCTTCGTACTCGCAAGTCTCATCGCACCACCTGATATTATTATGAACCTCATCCTAACTTTACCTATTATCTTATTATTTGAGATCAGTATGGTATGGGTAAAATGGACTCGTCCAAAACACAATGCTTAGATGATTCTTCATACTGCAAAAAGCACTAAGATCTTCTCAATCGAGGTCAAGATATAAAGCTGCTGTGCTTGTGGAAACTGGGACTTAATGTAATGTCTCAGCTTCTTTCAGCATCTTGGCAGTAGATGACTGATTTGAAAACGGGCTTGTATCAAGCTTTTTTCAATTCTAGTCATCCTTGCCGGAGCGGGACTACGAAATCTTTTTATTCAAATTAGATTTCTGTCTCGCTCCCTCTTTGTTGGGGCCACCCCAACTCGCAGTGCTTGTAGAAACTGATTTACCAGTTTCTCTTTGTTGGGGCCCCACCCCAACTCGCATAGCTTGTGGAAACTGGTTTACCAGTTTCTTTGTGTTGGGGCCCCCTGCTCAAACTCTAAACGCTTTTGTCCCGACCTCTCTAGAATTATCTCAGTGCTTTCTTATTCCTAACTCATTCTATTTATCTTCGTATTTATAATCATCCACGTTCTCTTGTTTTAAAATTTCTATCTTTATTGTTCTAAGCTACTAAACCGTAAATACTCATTTATTTACTCCCTCGTCTCCCATTTATAATCAGATAAGTTGCAATAGCTATGACGAGAATGGCCTGAGCGAGTATAGTTTCAGCTGTAGGATAAAAGCCGATCCAGCTGATAGTGGGTAGCGATGCAATATCGTGACGACCAATAATATGCAGTAATTGTAATTTCTGTACACTTACCCCTAACATTTTAAAAGCCATTATAAATAATACAAACGTCAACACTTTGAAAATGTAGTGAAGAGGTATTAAACGAACGATATAACGGTAAAGTACAGCGAAAATAATCAATATGATGACGGCATATAGGATACCAAGCACAAATTGCAGTGTCGAAATATTCCCCAACATACCTACATAGAAAACAATGACTTCTACGCCTTCTCGTAAGACGGTAATCAAGCCGATGATACCTAGCAGTAAGACGCTATTCTGTCGCACGGCACTTTGATACATGGACTCCACCATGGCATCCCATCGTTTAGCGCTAGAACGTCTATGCAACCACAAACCTACAACGAACATTAACGCTACAGCTATTATACCAAGTCCAGCTTCTATACCTTCACGTAGCGTGCCTGCTTCTCCAAAAATATGTATGAATAATAAGGCGATACTTAAACTTAGTAATCCACCTATTATCGCTCCACCTACAATGCTACGCGTTCCTTTACGGTCGTCCATCTTTTTGGTCATCGTTGTTAAAGTCATGATGATGAGTAGTACTTCTAACCCCTCACGTAAGAATATGAGCATCACATCAATGGATGAGTAATGGTCAACGTTGACGGTATCTTTAATTTCTTGATTAATTTCAGACAATCCTTTTTTCACATCTTCTTTGTTGTGTTGGTCTAGAATACCTTGATAGTAAGGAACTTTATTTTCAATTTTAGTGTACAAACTGATGTTCTTCGTTTGAATTTCGCCTTCTACATACGGCCACGTTTTAATAAACTGTGTCAATGCAGTATCAGCTTTATCTAAGTTATTATTATCGATGGCTTGGATTGCGGTATTTAAAGCCTCATTGAGCTGGCCTGCGTTATACTTACTACTTTCCTGCTCAGAAGGCTGTTGTCCAGCTTGTTGGATTGACGCGCTGAAGTTAGTCCAAGCGCTATTTACTTTCTTTGTATTTAAAGGTTCCTTTTCAACAGCGACTCTCAGCTGCATTAACCCTACTTCAATTTGACCATATTGACCTACATCTTTATTGCGAATGATTGATTCATGTTTCGTCCATATTGAATTCACTTCATTGTTTAATGCCTTAAGCTTTTCTTGATCTTTAGCTTGAATCGCATTTTGGAAATCTGGATCTTTAGCCTTGATAGACGATTTCAATGTTTTAATCTCACCGCTATCATCTGACTTATTTTCACTTTTTTCATAAGCGATTAGTGCTTTAGTTAAATCAGAAAGCTGCTCTTTTTGGGTCTCGACATTATGTGAAGACTCAAGCTTTTTGAGGATATCATTGACCTCTCGTCCTTCTTTAGAGTCTTTCACTCGAAGGCGATTAACTTTTGTAACAACATCTTCAACAGCTTGCTCTTTGCTATGTTGCGATGCTTTTGAATCATCGAGCGTCATTTTACTATCCGTAATCGCAGCATACACATCGCTGATCTCCAAATCTTTGGCTGACGTAGTAGAAGGTATTGATAACGTCAAGGTGATCATTAAGAGCGCTATCATGAGGACTTTAGCTGAAGAGCGTATCACCTAGATAACCTCCTTTGCGTACGCCTGGCAACATAAGGAACAACCCTGAACCACGATGGGTAATGTATTCATTTAATTTGTCTACAGAGCCTAATTTATTTTGAATATCTATAAACTGTTGGGGGTCTTTTTGAAAGCTAATAAATAATAAACCTGTATCATAATTTCCCGTATCTTCACTCGTCCCCCGCATATAGTTATAAGCTCGGCGTAGTATATGCTGTTTCGATTCTTTAGCAAGACGCGCGTGGGCATCTTTGGGTATCGTCGGTTGTCCCTGGTCATCTTTAGCATCTAAATCTAATGTGTCGTATTCATCTTTTTTCCCCAATGGTGCACCTGAGTCACGATGACGTCCAAAGGTTGCTTCTTGTTCTTCTAAAGAGGTCCGGTCCCAAGTTTCGATGTGAATTTGAATCTTACGCAAGACGCAATAAGTGGCGTATTTAGCCCAACCATCCTCAATGAACACGTGTTGTTTATAATCATGTGTATTACGCGGATTCTCAGTCCCATCTTTAAAAGCCATCACATTTCGCGGTGTCTCTTTAGCTTTACCTGACACAAAGCCAGTTTCTGACCATCGTACTTTAACCGTATCGTAGTATGGACGTATCAAATTATGGATCGCGTGAAAAGCTACTTGAGGATCGTTTGCACAAGCTTGGATAAATATATCGCCACCGGTAAAAGCTTTAGATAGTTGGTCGCCAGGGAAGTGCGGTAGTTCTTTCCAAGTATTAAGCATCTTATCTTCAAGATTGAGCTTTTTCATGAAACTACTAGATACTCCAAAAGACAGAGTGAGGCGATTCGCATCTAATCCCATAGCTTCTCCTGTATCTTTAGGAGGAAGGAGCGCATT
Source organism: Staphylococcus marylandisciuri (assembly GCF_025519785.1). Taxonomy (GTDB): domain Bacteria; phylum Bacillota; class Bacilli; order Staphylococcales; family Staphylococcaceae; genus Staphylococcus; species Staphylococcus marylandisciuri. The sequence goes on from NZ_JAOPKZ010000001.1 coordinate 176,297, forward strand.
ACTGTTGTTAGAGCCTACGAGCTTTCCTTGCATCATCGCTTTACTGTACTCCGTCCAATCTTTAAACATACGTTTGACCGACTCAACCTCACTGGTCTTCAAATCTAGGACTGCTAAATTAATATTCTTTTGATGCGGGGTGGTGATCCCCGGTTGAACCTTACCATGAAACTCATATGCTTGATGTGGTTCATCTTCCGGGGTATCAAATGCGGACTTAAGTGACCAGATACTCCCTACGCCACTTGCACCTATAGCTACACCTGCACCACCTATTCCTAACATCTTAAGAAATGAACGTCGGGAAAATGTCGTTTGCTCACTTTCATGCCGCTCTCTCATTCGTTAATCACAGCCATACGACCTAATGGTTCACCTAATTCATTAACCGCCTCTGACAACTCTTTACGTTGTTTCTTTGAAACTTCCTCATATGATTTATAACCGTCATCCGTCTTAAACTGATCTAGTAGCTTATTCACTTTACCAAATTTCTCTTCTAATTCTTTACTTAACTTTTTATCTTTTTTCTCTAATGCTGGTTTAAATAGTTCGTAAATCTTCTCAGCACCTTCAATATTGGCTTTAAAGTCGTATAAGTCTGTATGAGAATATATCTCTTCTTCCCCAGTTATCTTAGATGTGGAAACCTCATTCAATAAATCAACCGAACCTTGTAACATCAACTTAGGCGTAATTTCTAAAGTATCTGCTTTAGCGTGTAATTCTTTCGTATCTTTCAGCAATTGGTCTGCGTCTTTCTTCGTAGTGTCTGTAATCTTATTAGCTTGGTATAAGTCATGTTCAATCTTATGGTAACCCGTCCATTCGTCTGCTTTCTTTTCTTCTTCCATGTCTGCTAAACGAGCATCGATCTTCGGATCTAGGTCACCAAATGCTTCAGCCACTGGCTCTGAACGTTCATAATACATACGCACTTTAGGATAAAGTTCTTTCGCTTTCTCCATATCATCGGACTTCACAGCTTGAACGAAGTCTTCAGTCCCTTTCAAGAATTTATCTAATTCTTTGCTAGTGTATGCTTTGTAATCCTTAGTCGCTTGTTTAACCTCAGTTTTCACTTCATTTTTCTTAGATGCGTTCTTGTCTTTATCAGAATCTTGTGAGCCACAAGCTCCTAGTAATAAAGCTGATGATAATACTGCTACTGATAGTTTTCTCATGTTGCCACCTCGTATGATAATTATAGTTATTAATTGTTGTTGATAATCATTTTCAATTATTATACGTTTTTCTCAAATTCCCGTCAATATCGTTCTTTAATTTACACTATATTACATCATTAAGCAGACCAATTCATTTAACAATCATCACTAGAGACGCGGTTGAGACATACAATTTCTGTGCCCTGAGATAACCGATGAACGGCGTCCCCACAGTAAAATTTGCGAGCTCACGATTCGGGAGCGGGACAGAAATCTAATTTGAATAAAAGATTTCGTAGTCCCGCCCCGGCAAGGATGACTAGAATTGAAAAAGCTTGATACAAGCGCATTTTCAAATCAGTCATCTACTGCCAAGATGCTGAGAGAAGTTGAGACATTACTTTATGTCCCAGCCTCTTTCTCTTTAGTCAAAGACCATTATGTCCCAGCTTCTCTTAGTTGGGGCCCCACCCCAACTCGCATTGCTGGTGGAAACTGATGAACCAGTTTCTTTGTGTTGGGGCCCTACCCCAACTTGCATTGCTTGGTGAAACTGATAAATCAGTTTCTCTTTGTTGGGGCCCCACCCCAACTTGCATTGCTTGGTGAAACTGATAAATCAGTTTCTCTTTGTTGGGGCCCCCTGCTCAAATCCCAAACGTTTTGTCCCGACCTAACTAGAGATTCGAGAACCCTTCGATGTGGTTCCTCCAATTATTCATGATAAATATTTATAGGTGGAGTGACGCAAGTTAATTGAGACGTCAAAACGAAAGTGATACATTGGCACTACAGATATAATGGAGAGGGAGTGGCTAATATGAGTGAATCTTTCAAAGCATTTTTCGTGGAAGAAGTAGATGGAAAGATATCTAAAGGGTTCAAAGATATCACTACTGACGATTTACCAGATGGGGACGTGTTAATCAGAATTAAATATTCTGGTATCAATTATAAAGATGCACTTGCTACAACTGATAATAATAAGATTGTCAGCAATTATCCAATGATTCCTGGCATAGACCTAGCAGGAGTCGTTGAACATTCTGAAACGCCTAGCTTTGACTCCGGTGATGAAGTCATCGTTACTGGTTATGATTTGGGTGTGGCGCATTACGGTGGCTTTAGCGAATATGCGCGTGTTAACGAAAATTGGATAGTGAAAAAACCGAAAGATCTTACTTTAGAAGAAGCGATGATTTACGGTACTGCAGGCTTCACAGCGGGGCTTGCTATCGAAGAACTAGAACACAACGGCTTGTCCGTAGAAAAAGAATCCGTGCTCGTTCGTGGAGCTACAGGCGGTGTGGGCACACTCGCTACAATGATGTTAAATTCTATAGGTTATGACGTTATTGCTAGTACAGGCAAAGAAGGCACTGAAGAGGAATTGAAACGCTTAGGGGCTAAAGACGTCATACCGCGCATAGAAGACTACGATGGTAAACCATTAGCTGAACGTAAATGGCAGGCAGCAATCGATCCAGTTGGCGGGTCAAGCTTAGCTCAAGTCGTTAAACAGCTGCACCATAATGGGAGCTTAGCCTTAATTGGCATGACAGGCGGCAACCATTTTGAAAGCAGCATCTTTCCATTTATACTGCGCGGAGCAAATATTATAGGTATAGATTCTGTTCAAGCGACGATGAAGATGCGTACGAAGATTTGGCGTCGCTTAGCTAAAGACTTGAAACCTGATCAACTTCACGAAATTAAGACTACTATTGCTTTTAAAGATTTAGAGAAATATATTGATAAGGTATTAAGCCACGACAACGCTGGCCGTATTATTATCGATTTTGACAAATAATTACTAAATAGTGACCATATTTGTTAGAGGTTGAGACATAAAACTTTTGTGCTCTGGGAAACCGATTAACGGCGTTTCAAAAGGGAGCGGGACAGAAATCTAATTTGAATAAAAAGATTTCGTAGTCCCGCCCCGGCAAGGATGACTAGAATTGAAAAAAGCTTGATACAAGCGCATTTTCAAATCAGTCATCTACTGCCGAGATGTTAATTAGGCTGGGATTTATGTCCCAGCCTCTTTCTCTCTAGTCAAAGACCATTATGTCCCAGTTTCTCTTTGTTGGGGCCCCACCCCAACTCGCATTGCTTGTGGAAACTGATGAACCAGTTTCTTTGTGTTGGGGCCCCACCCCAACTCGCATTGCTTGTGGAAACTGATGAACCAGTTTCTCTGTGTTGGGGCCCCACCCCAACTCGCTGTGCTTGGTGAAACTGGTTTACCAGTTTCTCTTTGTTGGGGCCCCTCCTAAACGCTTTTGTCCTGACCTCTTTTTTAGTAGTTAAAATGATTGCACTCTAAAATATGTATAAAAATCAGCTTTTTATATATGAATAAACTTACTTATTTACAGAAACTTTATGAAAGCGTATACTTTACTTGTCTAATCAACAGGAGGTAAAAATATGGGAGTAAAAATAAATAAAAAACTCATTTTCTTCTTAGGCGCTTTAGGAGGATTGCTTTACGGTTATGATATGGGGGTCATTTCAGGAGCACTTCTCTTCATCAAACACGACTTGCATTACACAAGTAGTTGGACTGAAGGATTTATCGTTTCAGCGATGCTGATCGGTGCCATCTTCGGTTCTGGTGCAAGCGGGCCGACTTCAGATCGACTCGGTCGACGCAGAGTGGTAGCTATTATCGCGATCATCTATATCGTAGGTGCGCTTATCTTAGCGCTAGCACCAAGTGTTTCAATCTTAATCACTGGTCGCTTCATCATCGGTTTAGCAGTCGGTGGTTCTACAGCTATAGTTCCTGTTTATTTATCAGAGATGGCACCGACCGAACACCGAGGGTCACTCAGTTCACTGAACCAACTTATGATAACAATCGGTATTCTTGCTTCATATTTAGTTAACTACGCATTTACACCTATTGAAGGCTGGAGATGGATGCTTGGTTTAGCTATTGTCCCTTCGTTAATCTTACTCATTGGTGTAGCTTTCATGCCAGAAAGCCCTCGCTGGTTACTTGAACATCGCAGTGAGAAAGCAGCACGTGATGTGATGCGTTTAACATTTCCAGAGGATGAAATCGATAAGGAAATTGCTGATATGCGTGAAATTAGCCGTGTATCCGAAAGTACGATGAAAGTTCTTAGCTCTCCGTGGCTGAGACCAACGATTATCATCGGCTGTATCTTTGCGTTATTCCAACAAATCATCGGTATTAACGCGATTATTTACTACGCTCCACGTATCATCAGCAAAGCAGGTTTAGATGATTCCGCTTCTATTCTAGGTACAGTAGGGATCGGAACAATTAACGTCTTAATTACTATTGTAGCAATTTTTATTATAGATAAAATTGATCGTAAGAAGTTACTCATCACAGGTAACACCGGCATGGTGGCGTCACTCATCGTCATGGCCATTCTGATTTGGACACTAGGCATCAACTCTGCTGCCTGGATTATTATCGCGTGTCTAACTATCTTTATCTTATTCTTCGGCTTTACGTGGGGCCCCGTGCTATGGGTTATGCTACCAGAACTATTCCCAATGCGTGCTCGAGGTGCTGCGACAGGTCTAGCAGCACTCGTATTATCAATAGGAAGTATACTTGTCGCACAATTCTTCCCTAAACTTACAGATCTATTGCCAGTACAAGGCGTCTTCTTGATCTTTGCAGTTATTGGCATCTTTGCTATTATCTTCGTAGCTAAATTCTTACCTGAAACGAGAGGTCGAAGTTTAGAAGAAATTGAAGCTGATTTACGTTCACGTACTACAGCAACTAATGTAACTATGGAAGAAGAAAAATAATATATAAATAAAAGGCATTTGAAAGCTCAACTTGGCAGAGGGTGCTCCATCCAACTAAGTGGAAAAAACCTTCCTCGACTTTCAAATGCCTTTTTAAAATATACACTTAAGTATAGCGTCTATACATACCTCCAGCTTCAGGTTCTGTAGCCTCAAAACCAAACTGTTTATATAACTGATCAGCAGGATAATCAGCAATGAGACTCACATACGTGCCCGCCTCAGCAATCTGATTAAGATAATTCATTATTTCAGTCATAATCTTCTTGCCATAACCCTGTCCTTGATATTCTGGATCAACAGCAATATCTATAATTTGGAACGCTGTGCCGCCATCACCAATGAGGCGGCCCATACCAATCAACTTAACATTGTCATAAAGTGTAACATCAAAGCATGCATTCCCCAATCCTTTTCGAGCAGCCGCTACAGATTTCTCACTCATTCCTGCTACACGACGCAAATCACAATAAGCTTCAGCTTTAGGTGGCTCATATTTCATTTCTATCACGCTTCATACCCCTCTCAGTAATGAACTAGTCTCATTTCTCGTCATTTTAAAATTATAAATATTTCTTCATAATCACTTCATTAGATTCTTTGAACACCTCATTATGACTCGACACGTACCCTTCTCGAGCTGCATCAGGCTGAATATACTGTTTCGCTAAATTAGCTGCATTTCCAGCGTCACTAAATGCACTCGCAATCAAGTGAATTTTCGCATCATGATGGACGATGTCACCACAGGCATATAAACCTGGAACACTAGTTGCAGTATTACCAAAGCCTTTCACTCGATAGTCATCAAACATATCTACTTGTGTCTTCGCTTCTTTTAACAACCTATTTTCACGATCAAAACCATGACTAATAATCACATCGTCAAAATGTTCAGTAGTCGTTTCTCCAGTCTCTATATTCTCTAACACAACTTGATCTATACGCGTCTCTGTATCATCACCAATGAGCTCAGTGATATGCGTGCTCGGCATCTTGCGTACGTTTAACTCGTCCAGTCTTGCACTAATTGCTTCGTAACCTCTCACTTCAGATTTCCGATAAATTAATGTCACCGATTTAGCGTATCCACTCAGATCATTCGCCCAATCTAAAGCAGAATTTCCTGCTCCCGAAATTAAGATATCCTTGTCTTTAAATTTCTTTAAAGATTGGACCACATAATGAAGGTTAGTCAAGTTGTATCGGTCAGCATCCTTAATTTCTAATGGCTTAGGGTTAATAATACCTCCACCAATAGCTATGATCACTGACTTTGATTCGTAAATGCGCCCTGATTCAGTCACTATTTCAAAATGACGTTCGTTCACTTTATTAATATCCACTACACGCTCATTTAATTGAACTTCAGGTTTAAAGTGCAAACCTTGAGTAATCATATCTTCTATAATTTCGTAACATGGCTTAGGCGCCACTCCACCAATGTCCCAAATTATTTTTTCAGGATATACATGCATCTTACCGCCGAGTTTATCTTGCACGTCAACAATACGGACACTCATCCCACGCAAACCAGCATAGAAACTCGCAAACAAACCTGCAGGACCCCCGCCAATAATCGTCACATCTTTCATAATAAAGCCTCCCAGTTAATCTTAGTTCTACATTATTATCATATAAATGAGAAAGGTTATCAATATATTAGATTATTACCTGCCTATGATAGAGGGCGTGATGAGATTGGAAAGACGGAACACCTAGGATATACTTTACAGTGATGTGATAGGTACTATAGTAAGAAACTCAATACAGATTCTGGAATATCAACCCTTAAAAAGGGAGCGGGACAGAAATCTAATTTGAATAAAAAGATTTCTGTCCCGCTCCCTAGCTTTTATATAGTAATAGAGAAAATTATTTGTGCGGTGTATGACTTTTCAATTCGTATTCAAAACCGATCAGTTTTAATCTCGCCTTTCAGCAATCAGCTTTATCCTACTCTTTGTCTTTCTCCACTGGATCTTTGATAATCGCTTTTCTTAATAAGAAGAACAGTAATACAAAACCTGCAGTAATCACTGTATGTCCTAAGCCCGCATAGCCTGCAAATGATTCAGGTACATGTTTCCCTAATACTTGATACGTCCCTTTTAATGCCATCATACCTACCGTTATTACGACACCTATATTATAAATATAGAAGAACCAATTAAATAAATAGTAATTAGATAATTTAAAGACTTTGACTAATGGGAGTAACAATAAATGCATCATCATACCGAGTATGAGTGTATGGGTATGGACAATAACGAGTTGTGTATCGCCTGTGAAATGATGCGAAACAGTGAGTTCTCTATAATAGAACCCGCTTAATAACCCAATAGCTGTGTAAAATAAAAAAGCATATAGTACTCTGCGCATGGGTCTCCCCTCCTTATAATTGAGTGGCGCATTAAGTATCTCTAGTTCATTATATTAATGCTTTCTTAAAATTTGATACTTAACTTTATTCTATCACTTATTTCTAGATTTCTTAAAAAGTGCGACTAGCGATAAGAGAATAGCTATAATAGAAACAATCCATAAACTGAGTGGAGCATGATCTTGTTTAGATTCTTCCTTCACCCCATGAGCTTCCTGGGTTATACCTTTTTTAACCGTAGTGATAGGAGCTGGCGTTTCTGCATTTTTATTACCGGTCCATTTCACTACCTCTCCGTTATCATATGTTTGAAAAGCGTTCCATTTAAATTCCCCTTCCTTTTTAGGGTTAGCTACCTCAATGGGAAGATCTATAAACTCTGAGGGGCCTATACCATCTTTCTTAGCTTTCCAAGTAATCTTTTTAATATTTCCTTTACTATCCTTTTTCAAATCATAATCGAATAAGTGATTAGGCTGAATGCCGACCACTTCTACCTCTTTAGGAACTTCAAGTTCGATTTTAGTCGTATGAGCGTCTTTTTCAACTGGTACACGCACTTCGTATTTCTCATAAGAGCCGGGTTCACTCGTATTAGGATTTAGTGTAACGTGTGCTTGTGCAACTGAATTAATGCTTAGACCTACGATAAATACTACAATAATTGATAAGATTTTCTTCAACATAGTCTTTTCTCCTCTTATAAAACTTTAATTTTTATTTAAAATATTATTCATTAAGCAGGGATACTTATTTGACTCATTACTACGCCTAATAATACAAGCAACACACCGATACTGAGTTCACTCATTAATGGCAGTAGTCTAGCACGACCTTGATGCTTAAGTGCATGAATAGTTTGATAATAACCTAGCAGCATCATGAGGGCAGTTCCTATCATCTTAACTACCACTAAAATCGTCCAAGTGTGAAATTCTGACCATAATATTGAAATATGGGTTTCATCGACCATCATCAATATACCTGAGATAATAATCATCAACACAGCTATTAAATTCGTTTGCAATAAAAAGCGCCGTGTTGTTCTAACCATAGAATGATGAGTGTCTTGAAAATAGTCAACAATGAGATAAATCAAGGCTCCTAACCAGAGCGCTATCCCCCCTATATGTATCACACGTATGAATAAGGACCACCATACGAGATGTTGAGACCAAGCGTGTCCTGACATACTTAACACTATGATTATAGTACTAGGTATCAAGGTATACCATATTTCTGTCATCCTATTTAATGTCCATAAGAAGAATAGGATGATCAGTGCAACACTTGTTATAATAAATGGTGTTTGTAGCAAAGTGGCTTTATCTAGCGATAGAATGTCCTTTCTAATATCGTTTGACAACGTAAATAAATAGAGTAGACCTGTGATAATGATTAGTATAATAATACTCCAAATCACCGCTTGATGATGAGGTAATATTTGATATACCTTGAGCCCTCTTCTTTCAGCTAACTTATTCACTAAATAATAACCTACGCTCAGTATCATGAGGGCCTCTGTTACATAGCGAACTAAGCCGAACCAAAAGCTGACTTTTTGATAAAAGGGCAAGGAAGTATCAATGTGGTGGGCTGTCCTCTGACCTACTGAAAAGTTATAAGTAGAACCAACCTCATGTCCATCAGCAGAAATCGCATGCCATTTTAATTGATGTGTACCCTTATGAAGATGTTGGGGTGAAAATGTTAATACGTTGGAGGACCCCGCTTCCGTCGGTTTCAAGTGTTCAATTACGTCACCATTATCGTTATATAGTGCAATAGCTGAATGGTCAGCATCTACCGGCTCATTAAACTTCAATTCAATCTTATTAGGCGCACTTGACACAACCTGATCCTCTTTAGGCGTCATGTGTTCAAGAGTAGCATGGGCAGAAGCTTCTCGAGACCCACTTATAAGTACAAGTACTACGGCAAATAGCACTGTAATGAAGACTGTCTTCATGCCATATTGTACATATTTCATCAATATCCTCCCGTCAACTAGGATTATGCTCTAATCATATAAGATTCAATGTTTAAAAACAATAAACCTAAATATTTGTCACTTATTCTCCACATTATTAGTTTCTTCATATAATAGTACATGCCAAGTTAACAACTATTCTTATATAGAGAATACGCGGTACTCTAGATAGTGAAGTAATTCTTACTCATCCATTATCACCTAGGAGTTGTGATAAAGTTACTATCACTGAGATTTGTCTTATCATAACTGGACTATACTTCCCTTGCCCTCTATATGATAAATATTTAGACTTATAACTGAGCTCTACCATACTTTTTAACTAAAAAAGGGAGCGGGACAGAAATCTAATTTGACTAAAAAGATTTCGTAGTCCCGCTCCGGCAAAGACCTTTATGTCCCAGCCTCCAGTCTTTACATATTTAAGATGGTATTTCAGTACGTTTATCACTGTGCTTTTTAATAATTGTAGCCACAAGAATCATAACGACACCGTAAATCATAAAGCCGATTAACATCCAAGTTGTACTATTTAAGGTAAGTGGTTGATTCATATATAAGATCTCGCGCACGCTAGTTGCATAATGCGTGAACGGGTTCCAGCTCACAATATAATCTTGATAGAACTTAGGCAACATTTCTTTAGGGAACATTACAAGTTGAATGCTGAAGAACATTGCTAGGAAGAAGATAGGTACTACTAGCATAGTTAGCACTGTCATACTTCCGAGCACTAATGCAATGAAGCCTAATATCGTAATTGAAATGAACAGAGCCATTCGAGCAGTGTGTGGGAAATCAAATCCTAATACACCAGACATGAAGTAAATATAACCAAAGCCGCCAACAAATGCAGTGATAACAGCGAAGAGCATTTGTAATAATGACGCTTTCACTCGGTTAGCGATTGAGACATTATTTGATGTTCTAAATGCGTAGTATAAGAGCACTGATGCTATGATTGAGCTCATCCATACTGGCATGAACATTAAGAATGGAGCGTTACCGCCACCTTGATGATCTTTCACTTCATGTATCTTACTATCTGAGACTTTAACAGGGTTAGTAAGACCATTAATATCCTTCGGTGATACTTTCACATCTTGGTTACCAAGCATAGATGTAGCTTGTTGTGTTATTTGTTTATTGATATTTGTTCCTACACCGCTTAATACTTGAGATGCAATTTGTGATGCTTGTTTATTCGCTCCATCGTTAACGAGTGTTTTAACGTGGGCTTTTTCTACCTTCACATCATTGTTACCACCTTGTTGCTGCATCTTTTCTTTCATTTGTTTCGCTTTTTCAGGAGGTATATCACCTGATTTAACTTTGTCTTTCATTTCTTGCTGCTTGGCACTCATCACGACCTTTTGTGCTTTACTCATCGCGTGTTTTGAGAAGTCTTTTTCAAGCACAATCATGCCATAATATTTCTGCTCATTTAATCCATCTTTAGCTTTTTTCTCACTATCGACACTTTTCCATTTTACTGTGTCTGAATCGCTATCTGTTAATTTATCTTCTAATTTTTTTCCAATATCAATCTTTTTATCCTGAATTGATGTACCTTTGTCTTTGTTCACAATGGCTATAGGTAATTCTTTAGGTTTAGGGTTAAAAGCTGGGTAGAAAGCTAATGCAAATATTCCAAGTACAATTAATATAACAATGGGAGCTAGCCATAAGAATTTATTTTTTAAAATATTCATCACTGTCGACCTCCTTTTTATTGAACAATGTGTTGAATATCGATTACTTTGTCTATTATAATGATTATAAAAGATTATACAATAATCAATAAACGTCAATGTGTTCTTTAACCAACAAATAAATATTTATTGTTGATTAAATACCAAATTTTTAAAAAGAAGGTGTAAATTATGGCAGAAGATCGTCGCGTAAGAAAGACAAAAGATGCCATTAGACATGCTTTTATAAGTCTGCTTAGAGAAAAGACTTTAGAGAAAATCACGATTAGTGATATTACAGAGAAAGCTGATATTAATCGAGGGACATTTTACCTTCACTACTTAGATAAATACGATTTATTAGACAGTTTAGAGAATGAATATATCAATCTTCTTTCACAATCACTTAATTACGAGCTTTTCTTAACTCCTCAGATGGATCCCGAATCTTTTGCACGAGAGTTTGCAAACCAAATTTTGCATAACATTCTCGACTATATTGCAGACAATATTGAATTCTACCGTGTCATATTCAATATCGGTCACACAACCCGCATTGAGGAGAAGATTAGTCAGACGATGTATGAGAATATGGATAAACATATTACTCAAGGTGACACTATTGCAGGTGTTCCGAAAAGTTATTTCCACAGTTATGTTGCTGGCGCAACGATTTCTTTCATTAAACATTGGGTCACAGAAGAGAATCCGAAGAGTAGTGATCAAGTCGTCGAGTATTTATTCCGCATCGTTTACAATGGTCCTCTACGATTAATGGCTAGTGAACATTCATCTACAAAATAGTACTACATTTACTAATGTTAAAATAAGAAAGCTAAAAAAAGTTGTAACTCAATGAAGAATCGGCTAGTATTAAAAGGTATTTAAATTGAGAAAGGATCGCTGTCAGCTATGATCACAGCATACAAACAAGCATCAAATGAAATCACAGAAACAACACTTGATCGTTATGCAGAATGGATTAACATCGTTGAACCTGAACGTGAGGAAGTCGAGGAGTTAATCGAGCAATTTGATATACCTGAGGATTTCTTGAGAGACCCCCTTGATTCAGAGGAAAGTGCCCGTATAGATTACGACGAAGACTCTGGCTATTCTCTTATCATCATAGATTTACCTGTCGTTAATAGCACCAATCGCAAAGTGTTGTCATTTATCACACAACCGCTCGGTATAATTATTGGAAATAAGCGTTTATTTACAGTGTGTGATGTAGAAAACGAATTTCTTGAAAACTATGCTCGTATCGATTCTGATATCACGCTTAAGTATCGCAGTCAATTCGCACTTAACATTTTATTGACTATAGCCAATCATTACAATCGTAATCTCCGTTTATTAAATAAATCTCGTCTACGTATAGAGAAACGTTTAAAAGATAATGTAACTAACAAGCAACTTTATAACTTAATGGAAGTAGAAAAAAGTTTAGTCTATTTCCTCGCCGCTTTAAAAGGGAATGATAATATCATTAAGAAGCTATTCCGTTTACCAGCGATGCACCGTTACGAAGATGATGAAGAGCTATTAGAAGATTTAGTCATAGAGAATAAGCAAGCTATAGAAACTACAGAACTCTATACTAAAATACTAGAAAGCATCACGACCTCTTACTCATCCTTACTTTCAAATGAATTAAATAATATAATGAAAACTCTCACATTATTTACTGTGTTTCTCACTTTACCTACCATTGTATTTAGTTTCTTTGGCATGAACGTGCCGTTACCAATTGATGATCACAGTTATAAGTCATGGATAACCATTATAGGTGTCTCATTACTATTAGTTACTATAGTGGGTACGTTATTATGGAAGAAACGGAAATTCTGAACTCAGACTAACAGTGTAATCAGATGCTCTCAGTAGAGTAGACATTGAATAGGTGACTACTCTATTGGGAGCTTTATAGTACATACATATCATAAAGTTGCAAGGACTAGCGTTGAAAGTACACTGCTCTATCTATTAAGAGATGAGATATAAAGTTTCTGCGCTCTGAGAACTCGATGAACGGCGTACCGAAAGCAGGGTTGTCGAGAGAAGCGCTCACGGTGCGACAAAATTTGGACAACAATTGTGCTCATCGTTCGATTCTGCATAGATTCTCAACGCTTATGTTCTGCCCTCTTCCTACCTTACTTTTATGGGAAATTGCCCTTCTGTTAAGAATTTATAAGCCCTTTCGATTTAGATCAAAGTAGACTCCTCCAATTTTAATCTCCTTCTACAAGACTAGACACAGTGGCCTTCCTCAATGGTCTAGCACCGCGACATTCTCTTCACCACCTCTTCATTGCAGACCCTCTGTTGTCAGATTCTCATAAATGTTGTAGTCCTCCCCCTTTTAATCTTGCTAATGTTAAGTAACTCTCATTATTCATAAAATTTATTTACATTTAAAATATATCTACCTAAATAAAATTTTAAAGATAAAGTATTAATTTTCACAGGAAAATGTTATATAATAAGTATTATTCAATTAGTTTTATTTTTAAGAAAGCTATTTTAGGAGCCATCTTTTTATGAATATCCAATTGCAATTTTATGATTCGCTACAAACAGGAACATCACGATGTCTTAATAACATCAAAGTATTCTTCCCCCTCAAAGGAGAAATCGAATGTTACCGCAACGGACAAGCACAAGTAAGTACGTATGAGCCTATCATTATTAATCATGGTGATATATACAGCATAGCTTATGCTCACGATATCGTTGAATTGACTTTACCTTTAAGTTACATGTTGTCTGTTTATCCTACCTTTATGAACGCCTATTTGGACGAATCGTTACTGAAGAACCATGACTATTTAAAACACTTAGTCCTTAAAATTCTGACTGGTCAGCAAGATCAAATCATGACAAACAAACGGTACTTAGAAGAAATTGTCTCCATATTAAAGAAAGAGACCCTTGTTCACTGCGAGTCTAATTATCTGCCTAGAGTCATCACTGATCATAGTGTGCTCAACCAAATCATTAAGTATGTCGATAGTCATTTAGATGAGAACATGACTGCTAGTGAGATCTCTAATCAATTTTACGTATCGATTTCATACATTTCTATATTATTTAAGCGCTATCTTAATATAAGTTATAAAGAGTATTATGCGAGTTTGAAAATCGCCCTCTCACTTCCTGATTTGCTGACAAAGACTGAGTCTACTACTACTATCGCACGAAACTGGGGCTATACTAATCTTGCAATCTATACACGACACTTTAAAGATTGGTTACACTTTACACCTAAATTATTTCGCCTGCATAATCAGTCAAATATTGAAATTTCCTTTAATATTATTTCTAATAATTTTCATCATTATCACGAGGATTTCCATACATTAGTACAAGATACACCGGTAGCTTATAGTCAAACTACGATTCACCTTGACACCCAATTAAACTTTGAAACTACCCATAGCTTCAAGACTTTTATTCATGTTGATAGGTTAAGTGATTTGTTAAATCAAAGCATGATCGACGACGATCACTTAGATTTATCGACTCTTTTTAACCCATATATTGTAATTAATGAAACAGAGGACCTCATCTATTCAGGAAGTGCCTGTAATATAACGATTAAATACTTAGATACTCTTCTAAATAAAGGGACTGGTTTCGTTATTACACTACACTCTCAATATGAGATGGCTTCTATCGAGAAACTAGTAACGCAATTCTTTACCTATAAACCACACTATCATCACTTCCAGCAAGTCAAACTGATGCTATTGTTTGATACTACTGCTCTTCATTTCAATACCATTCTTTCATATTTACGTAAGATGAAAACACGTTTCCCTAATATTCAATTCGCTGTAACTATGGAAGGTATCATTCATACTGAAAAAGAATTATTAAGAGCATTTGATAAACTTAAACGCCTAGAGTGCGATCATTACTTTATTAGTATAGATCATAGCGAAACGATTAACTTACTTACTGAGAAAAGTAAGGCCTTTAACCAAAATACTAATAACATAGAACATTTGACGACGCTTAGTGAGAGGTCAGGCATACCTGCCCATCAAATCGTTCATGCTCACTTATCTAAACTCAAATTCTTAGATAAAGAAACGCAGTCTAAAGCGCGACTCGCTGATATATTGAGTTATCTGATTAAGCTTCTTCAACAAGGCATTAGCATCGGTTTTAAACTTAATAGTCAAACGAAAGATGATGTAGCTTTGCTTAGCGCACATGGCATTCGAAAACCCATCTCACACGTGTACCAATTCTTAAAGCCATTTATTAATAAGAAAGTAAATATAAATCCTAACTATCTACTCACTCGCCAAGGGACAACGGTTCACCTGTTACTCTTTAATGCCTTGAATCAACCATTAAAGAATAATAATATTCAAAGCTTTGTCCTCTCAAGTATAGAGCAGCCAGAACATTTTCGTTTTACGCAGACGCTTAATCGCCAACACGGTCTAATTGATTATGCCCTACCTAAGCAGTTTCAACATGCACTAATGGATGAAGAGATATTGCGGTATATGCGTTTGAGTAATATACCTAAAGCTGAGCTCGCTCACTGTCAACTTACCAATAACGAAGAGTCAATTATAACTTTACAAGAAGATGAACTTAAATATATCCGTGTCTTGCCAGCAGATGAACATGAGATGAGTTTAACGACACCTTAATTTAATTCTTTAAATTTAATAAATGCGGCAATTTTGTTACATCCCCTTAAAAAAGAGTGTGAGTAAAGTATATAAATTGTTGCATAAAAAAAGTTATTTCGTTATAAAGAGATTAGACTTTTAATAAAGGAGAATGACCGTGAAAGGTAAAGGCCTAGCTATAATATTAAGTGCAATTATGATTATTGTCTCGATCGTATTAGTAATCATCATGCTCACGACTGGAGAGAAAGAAATATATTACGGTTATATGAAAGATAATCATACTGCTGAAAAAATGGTAAATGCAAAAACGCATAAAGTTACCAAGAACGTGAAACTACATTCCGAATCTGGTTTTTCACCTAAAAAAGGTGATTTCGTTAAACTTTCAAAATCTGAAGGCGACGACAAATTTGATAAAATGAAAGTCGTTAAACACGATGACGTCCCTCATGAACTCATGATGAAAATTCATGACATGCACATGAAAGGTATGTAAGATGACATTTTGATGAGAGTGATGTAGCGATTAGCTAGCGATATCTGGCCTCGATTGACCTATCTATCTGACGTTACGATGATAGGTGCACTCAGATTTCGTCAGCTACCATTCGTGTACTTAGCCAAATGAAATAGCCCCACAAATGATTGTTAGCTCTAATCATTTGTGGGGTTTCTTATAGTTAAAATGTTTTTAAATAAGCTTTTGCTTTTTCCTTATCAAATACACCTTCTGATTTAGCTATAACTACCGTTGATAAAGAGTTTCCTATTACATTCACGCAAGTCCTAACCATATCAAGTAGTCGATCAATACCAATAATAAGAGCTAGGCCTTCTGCAGGAATGTTCATGGCTGAGAATGTCGTAATGAGTACCACGATAGATACACCTGGCACACCAGCCATACCTTTGGATGCAACCATTAAAGTAAGAATAAGCATAAATTGTTCACCAATACCTAAATGCATATCATACATTTGTGCGACAAATATAGCGGCAATAGATTGGTAAAGTGCTGAGCCATCTAAATTAAATGTATAACCAATAGGTATAACGAATGATGTTATATCTTTAGGTGAACCGAATCTCTCCATCTTCTGCATCAAGATTGGAAGTACTGATTCAGAGCTAGATGTCGAGAAGGCTAACAACAATTCGTTCTTTAATATCTTAATAATAGAGAAGATATTAATACCACACATCCAACCTACAATACCAAGGACTACAACCACGAAGAAGATCATTGCGCCCACTACTAACAATAGCAACTTAAGCAATGGTAAGAGAGCAGCTGTACCAAATGTCATAATTGTCGTACAAATAAATGCAAACACACCAATTGGAGCAAGTTTCAATATCTTATTAATCATCCAAAACACAGCTTCTAACGAACCATCAAGGAAGCGCTTAACTGGTTCAGCTTTGTCTCCAATCGCAGAAAGAGCCATTCCGAAGAACACAGCAAAGAAGATGATTGGTAATAACTCCCCTGCCGTTAAAGCTTCAAATAAGTTCTTAGGAATAATATTTACGAGCGTATCGATAAAGTGATGACCGTATGAAGAAGCTTGTTCTGCATGCTTTGCATTTGTTTCATATGTAGATATATCACCTTTAGGTAGTTTGCCTTTATCGAGACCTACACCAGGCTTAAAGATATTTGCGAGAACGACACCTAAAGCGATAGCGATAGTAGTGATAATTTCGAAATATACGATCGTTTTGAAACCGTATCGCCCTACCTTTTTAGACTCTCCAATATTTGAGATTGAGAGCGCTAACGAACAGAAGACCACCGGAATAACAATCATCTTAATTAGATTCAAGAAGACGTCTCCAAATGGTTTGATATAATTAACGAGCTCAGTATGGCCGTAAAGTAACAGGCCTACAACAATACCGAGAACAAGGGCAATAGTTACTTGCATAGGTAGACTGACTTTTTTAAGTATCTTCATAAGTTTGTGACCCCCTTTTTTTAGACTTCTTTATTATACCAAAGAAGCAATTCAATAGGTTAGTGTATTTAGACATTATATGAGTTTATAGTTCCTTAAAAGGTAAAATAATATTATATTTTCATATTTGAGTAACATATTAATGTGTATATCGACTATCCTCTCTTTGTTGGCTAATGAGCTACAAATGTTGTGTTTGGGTCGCAAAGCTTTTGTGCTCTGGGAAACCGGTTAACGGCGTTCCAAAAGGGAGCGGGACAGAAATCTAATTTGAACAAAAAGATTTCGTAGTCCCGCCCCGGCAAGGATGACTAGAATTGAAAAAAGCTTGATACAAGCGCATTTTCAAATCAGTCATCTACTGCCAAGATGCTGAAAGCGGTTGAGACATTACATTATGTCCCAGTTTCTCTTTGTTGGAGCCCACCCCAACTCGCTGTGCTTGTTGGGAGCGGGACAGAAATCTAATTTGAATAAAAAGATTTCGTAGTCCCGCTCCGGCAAGGATGACTAGAATTGAAAAAAGCTTGATACAAGCGCATTTTCAAATCAGTCATCTACTGCCAAGATGCTGAAAGGGTCTGGGACATTACATTATGTCCCAGTTCCTCTTTGTTGGGGCCCCGCTCACATCCTAAATACTTGTGTCCCGACCTCAGCTCATAGTTTATAAACACTTATGAAGAGATAAAGCAACAACCTAATATAGTAGATATACAATGACAGCGCTATGAACTAACATGACGTCATTAAAATCAATGTTAATCTGCTGCCTCAGCTCATTATGTAAAGACTAAACACGTCAAGTAATATTTAAGTAACATCTTTGTTGCTATATAAAGAAATAAAGCACACCATAAAGATAATTATACTTACACCTACGATTTGCCATCTTCCAAAAGTATCTCCTAACCAAATAACTGAAACTATGAGAGCTGTCAGAGGCTCAATGGTGCCAAATAAACTCGTTTCTTGAGGAGAAAGATAATTCAAGCTTTCAATGTAGAGCCAGAATGCTAACATCGTACCGAAAATAATCGTCACTATTAAAAATATGTATACTTTAGGAGACCATAGCGATATATCCACTTCCCATGGATGATATATGACCGAAAGGAAGACTCCTCCGATAAACATCGCCCAACCAACTACATTAACCGCGCCCCACCTAGCAAGTAATTTAACGGGATATACCGTATAGAAGGCTAAAGCCACTGAGGAAGCCAATCCCCATATTATTGCTAGCCACGATATGGATAGTTTATTGGTTGAACCATTTGTCAGCAATAAATAAGAACCGGATAACGCTAGAATAACAGCGATTAATTCCTTTAGTTGAAACCGTATTTGTTTACTCACTACGAGATAGATCATAATGATGATCAGCCCTAAATATTGTAATAACGTAGCTACAGTCACATTACCGTAATGGATTGATGCCATGAAGGTATACTGTACTGCAAGCATTCCGAACACCGCATAAATGACTATTTGCAATGCGGAGTATTTATTGCTCCATATACCAATAATCGCTTTACCTTGTGTTATAGCTGATATGCCTAACAATAAGATCCCTGATACTAACAATCTCACTGAAACGTACCATCCTACAGGAAGACGTTCATATTGAAAAAGATACTGAGACATTGTACCTCCCACACCCCATAAAGTCGCACCTGCTATCACAAGTATCATCCCCCACGTACGCGATTTACTCATCACTACCCCTCCTCTTGCTATATTAAGAATATTATAATTATTGCGATAATTTTAAGTAAAGTAGATTTTCCATCTGAAGATAAAAAAGTACTAGGAGGTCGGGACAAAAGCGTTTCTGGCGAAAATCCTGCTTTTGGGACGCCGTTAATTGGTTTCCCAGAGCACAAAAGCTTTATGTTCCAAACCCCTAGTACTTTAAAATTATTTATGTTACCCTCTCGTTCTCACTTTACGATTTAGGTTTATAATCAGGATCGAACTTATGATGTTTTGCATGTTTATCTGTCTTTTTCGTTTCACTGTCAAAGCCTTGGATTACTATACCCTTATAAGTAGCAACTGGCTGAACTACATACGTCTTTTCAGGGTCATCTTTAAATTTCACTTCTTTATAATATAACCCCTTTTTGCCACTATACAATGTCTTCTCATGTTGAACTTTATCTTTCAGATGATGTTCTTGTAAATATTTATCCACTAGTTCAATATTCTTATGTCCTTGATAAGTCCGTAGAGAGAAGAAGAAGACAATAGCAATAATAAGTGATAGAACTAGTAACCCTAGTATTTTGAGAAATATCTTCATGATTGAACTCCTTTAATCAAACCTCTATTTAAGTTCTAAGCGCTACGCCTATAGTTATGTCATTTAACATTATGAACGATGTACTATTCAAGATAAAGTATTAATCATTATTTGTAACAAAATAGTCGTTATTCAAATAACTTCACGAGACCGCTTAGTTAAAAATGCAGTGGTATTAGTCTGTTAGAAATAGTCAACTAAAGTTAAATTTTGATGTTGACTTTCTTTGACCTTAAGTATATAATGTAACTGTAAGGTTAAAGAAGAGGTGATGATTAATGATGGAACAAAAGAACAGAACAGACCTTTCAACAGAATTATTCAACCACTTATTTCCAAAGACTATAACTGCAGACGTACATGAAACTGATGAAAGTTACATTGTTATAGCAGAATTACCAGGATTAAACAAGGAAGACATTGATATTAAATACGAGGATAATATCCTTACTCTTAATGCTTCACATCAGGAAAGTGATGATGAGAATGCTACCTATCACATTAAAGAACGTCATAAGACAGATATGAATAGACAGTTCATCTTTAAAAATGTAAATTGTAACGACATTACAGCACAGTTTAACAACGGCTTACTCAAAGTTACTTTACCTAAGCAAGAATCTAAGACAAATATATCAATTGACTAATTATCCAAGGGTTTCTACCCTTTTAATATAAAATAAAGAACCTAATTTAATGACTAAGGAGAGATTGATTATGGGCTTTGATATGAGACCTTTTAACAATTCATTTTTCAACACAGATCCAAGTGACTTCTTTAGAGATGTAGGTCGCCAATTCTTTGATCAGTTCCCATCAACTGGGGGTATCACTACAGATGTTAAAGAATTAGAAGATAGTTACCTCGTAGAAGCTGAACTTCCAGGTATGAGTAAAGAAAATATTAGTTTAAACTTTGAAAATAATGTGCTCACTATAGAAGGTAAACAATCAGTGGAAAATAGTGAAGAAGATACGAACGGACGCGTCATTCATCGTGAGCGCAGTGTAAATGATGTTAAGCGTCAATTGTCATTCGATAATATTCAAGAAGATGGCATTAAAGCTTCTTATGACAACGGCATATTAAATATAACGCTGCCGAAAAAAGACAAAGAAGACAATTCAAATACAAATATTCAAATAGATTAAATTTCCCTCCTCCTTTCAAATTGATTCCTAAATTACGATATGTTAAAGCGAAGGCGCTCTACCTAGAGTACCTTCGCTATTTTTTTATTACTCAAGTACGAGCCCAAAGCATTTACGATTTGGGAGCTGGACAGAAATCTAATTTGAATAAAAAGATTTCGGAGTCCCGCCCCGGCAAAGATGACTAGAATTGAAAAAAGCTTGATACAAGCGCGTTTTCAAACCAGTCATCTACTGCCGAGATGCTGAGATAGTCTGAGACATTACATTTCGTCCCAGCCTCTCTCACGTTGTAAACATCCATTTGATCCCATTCTCTTCTATCCAAATAGCTTAAGTGATAATAGCAACTTTAGTGGTATTGTTAATGAAATAATGACCCATTATTCTCACGTTTGACTTCTTTAAAAAAAGGTGTAGTTAACGAATTAAATGGTTAAGGTCAAAACCCTTCATCCTAATATTATTCCCCCTACTTTTCTGTCACTCCATCCTTTCCCTAGCACACAGAAAAAAGCGCAAACCACTAACTGAAGTGAGTTAAATTAAAATAAGTAAAGTTTTAAAATGGATAGATTTTAAATGATTAACACACCGGTCTATGAAGAACCATATATTCTATCGTTAATAATATCTTTTAATCTCGAATCGAAGTTAATACTGGTTGTAAAATCGATATTGCACTCCAATTCCATTTTACTTATTCTCTTTTTCGTCGTGTTGACGAGGTAGCCATCATAGAAGAAGATAGGTAGAAAAAGAACGTTCTGTTGACCTTTCACGACATCTTCTAAATAATCTTTATATGAAATTGAACCATACAATGTGAGTACATGAATAGGTACTGGCAGCGACAATTGTTCAGCAAATGCTTTCAACTGTTCTTCCGGTTTACGATATTTCGTGCTACCGTGAACATAGAGAATGACAGATTCATAATCCCCCTCACTGAGATAAGATTGAGCTTTATCAGTTACGATGTCCACCATTAACGGATGTAGGCCTAAGGGATCACAAACTTCAAACGTTACATCTTGGTATTTTTCTTGGAAGTGATTGACTATCGCAGGCATATCATCTAATAGATGTGCTCCTGAAAAAATCATAAATGGAATGATATTAAAATCTTTATGCCCTTCTTTGATGAAACGATCCAGTTTGATGTAAGGATTATTAGTATCACTCTCTAAAAACGTAACTTCGTAGTGATAACTTTCGCCTTGTAATAAAGTATCAATAAACCGATTCAAATCTTCATTTAATGTTCCTTTTCTCATGCCATGTACAACAATAATATTCATCGCCATGCCACAAACACTCTCCTCACTATTTTAATAGAATAAACGACGGGTCATTGCGCATTGTAACTTTTTAAAATGATTATCAGGTTTCCCTTACCATTATTAGCTTGTAGGTCTCTGTAAATTATTTTCATCAAATTGTTCTGGGATCAAAGTTTTATACATTAAGATACCTAGATCCCCCTCTTTCGTCTCCCGTTCTTTATAAACTTTATAACCTCTTCGTTTATAGATGTTCAAAAGCCAGGGATGCAACCGTCCTGACGTACCTAATGTTACTGCTGGTACTTTCAATGTGTCCCGCAAGAAAGTCTCCTCAACGTATTTGAGTAGATAACTTCCATAGCCTTTGCCCTCGCACTCCGGTCGCGTCGCAAACCACCAAACAAATGGGTAAGTGGCTACACTTTTACGTGCCTCCCACGGGTAACGTACTGAGATTGTCGACAGGATTTTCTCTTCATCTTCAAGTACGAACATCGTCGTGTTACACAGATTGTCTCTAATCATGCTGCGATCAGCGTTTACAGAAGGCCAATTAATGCCTAACTCTCTTAACGGTGTGAAGGCCTGATGCATTATGTAATAAAGTTCCTCTACATCCTCTTCAACTGCTACTCTAATATTTAATGTCGTCATTACTACACCTCTTCTATTTCAACTTGAACTACTTATCGCTAACCTTAAGACGACCTTACTTGAGAGTCAATTCATAAGACTTAAATAGATCACTTATAATATAAAAAGACAGGGCGCCCTACAAGCCCTGTCTTATGATTAAGCTATTAACATCACAGTCATCAATTTGCCTTGGCACTGCAAAAAAGAGAATGTTAACTACCTGAATCAATATTCTGTTCATTCAATTTAGATAACAAATATAGTCCATAAGCGAAGATAACATACCCCAACGAGGTGACAAGCAGCCATCTCAACAAAGGTTTAGTATCTAGTTTACAAGTTACAAGTGTTGGAAAGAACGTACTAATTATATAGAGTACTAATACTTTGATGTAACGCTTAGTCAAGTCATTCACCTCTTTTCACACTTATTATACACTTTTCACCTCTATTGAAGTATGCTTTACACGATACAAATTTAACTAAATTATGACTTTTGCAACAGTTCTTCTAAATTATCGAATGTACTATCCATCCCAGCTTCTAATTCCATATCTATCATTTGTTGAACCATTTCAGCACTGGATAATTCGGAAGTTGCGACTAATTCTGTAACACCTTGTCCAATATCATTAAGTCTTACCGTATTGTACATACCAGGAACTTCCTTGTTGATCTTCCCCCGTTCATCTGCAAAATAATCTTCATATGCGAGGAAGGTTGGACGGTGTATTTCTTTATATCTCGTTAAAGTGTAACTTTTACCTTGTGGCGTCTCTATTGAGAAGAACCCTTCTCCTCCCTCTTGTACTTCATATCGATAAACTTTAGTCGTTCCACCTTTAGGATGAAACCATTGTTCAAATAAATCTTTGTTGGTATAAGCACGATAAATTTCTTCAGGACTTGCTTTAAAATTTCTCTTATAAATGATTTTATTTCGATTTACTTCAATTCCCATAGTTTTGCCCCCTAACTGGTTTTTATTTAAAAAAGACTACTTTTGGCCTTTCCCTTTCTAACATATTTCAGTCATCTCACTTTTTAGAGGTCGGGACAAAAGCGTTTAGAGTTTGAGCAGGGGGCCCCAACACAGAGAAACTGGTAAAACAGTTTCCACAAGCTATGCAAGTTGGGGTGGGCCCCAACACAGAGAAACTGGAACATAATGTAATGTCCCGCTCCCTTCAACATTTCGGCAGTAGATGGCTGATTTGAAAACGCGCTTGTATCAAGCTTTTTTCAATTCTAGTCATCCTTGCCGGGGCGGGACTACGAAATCTTTTTATACAAATTAGATTTCTGTCCAGCTTCCGAATCGTGACTACTTCTGTCGACAATACTGTATTTGTGACGCCGTTCATCGGTTGCCAAGAAGACAGAAACCCTATGTCTCAACCTCAGCAATATAAGTAAAATTTACTATCTTTTATTGTAATATAGTTGACAGGGCGTGTAGAGTTTACTATCTTTTATTATAAGATAGTTGAAGTAAAGTACCTCTGAGCTCAGATTAACTATCCCACTTACTCGCTATCTGAAGGAGGCAAGACATGTCTATCTCACATCAAATGATGAAAGGCCTGTTGGACGGGGCTATCCTTGGTCTGATCAGCCAAGGCGAAACGTATGGTTATGAAATACTCGATAAGTTAAAGGCTCAACAGTTTCCTGAAATTAGTGACGGTAGTATTTATCCTGTATTACTGCGTTTAAGTAAAAAGGGGTATGTTTCATCGTTAACTAAGAAATCTGATAATGGCGGGCCTAAAAGGAAATATTACTCCATCACAGATCTTGGACTAGCGGAATTAGAGCAATTCAAAGTAAAATGGCAATATTTAAATCAAGGGATGAATAATTTAATGAGGAGTGTAGATATTGATGACTCAGCGCAGTGAAGATTATCTCACACGCTTGCGCATTGAATTGATGTTTAGAGGTCGAGAAGAGCAAGAAATAACCGAAATCACAGATGAATTGCGTGATCACTTCGCAACAGCAGAAGCTAACGGTGAAAGCAACGAAGATATATTACAAACACCTGTGCAAAAGTACGCAGATCAATTCGCAAAACAAATGCACTTATTTAAAGGAATTTATAAATTTCTAGGTTGTATATTAATTTTACTTATCAGCATTTTTACTATACCTAAAATGTTAGACGGTACATTCACACTAAATCTAATGCTCATCATAGAACTAGTTGAGTTTATCCTCGCATTTATCTTCATTGTGTGGTTGCTCCGTATAACATTAGTGCACTATGGTGAATCTAAGAGAAGCTATGTCATTTTCGGAATAAGTTTCGCTTTAACTTTTCTCAGCTTTCTAGCGATGAACTATTTAGAAAAGCACTTTCCGTTAATAGTATTTTGGCATCCTAGCGCCACGACGACGATTGTTTTAGGCCTACTCTCATTAGTTATTATTAGTCTGTTCTTCGTGTTGATCAAACAGAAGTTCCAAGCACTCACTCTAGTTATTGTTTCTCTACCAGAAATTATCGGCCTAATTTTAACAGGAGATACCACAAGTCAGAAGTACCTTTACATTTCATTAATTATTACTATTATGATTTGGGTAGCCTTGACATTTGGACCATTACTTAAAAATTATGTGACTAAAAATAAATAAAACTACAAAGAAATAATTTTGAGAAAGAGAGTTAAATATTTTTACTATTATCTAGTTAATCAAGACAATTGAAATAACTGTGCAGTAGATAATTGAATCGTTAATAGGTTTGTAAATAGCTTGTAGAATGGTATTCAGCTCACAAGCTAGAATAACGGGAGTAATGTGATTTCTAATCCCCTCTTGTTCCTCTCGTCGTTTCTCAATTTAAAGTAAAGATATAGGCCAGCACTTAGTCTGATGTCTAGAGATCAAGAAATCTAGGAGGTTGAGACAGTAAGATTTTGTGCTCCGGGAAACCGATGAACGGTGTCTCAACCTCTGGCACTTTTATAGGCATTGTCAATTCTGTTTTGGGTTGTGCTTTGAATATAATATGAACATGGTCTTTATCATAATGCCACGCAACTAGAGTCGTATGATAAGACGCTGCTATTCTCACAAAAGTTATATTAATAAATTCAGAAATTTCATCATCAATCACTTGTCTACGATATTGAGTAACCAGCACAAGATGATAATAGACAAGAAATGCTGAATGATTATTAGTATCTAGTTCCATGTTATATCAACGCGTTTCTCTTATAGACTGTGTATAACATAGAACAAATTAAAAAGACGATAAGCCTTACCTCGAGTTCCAACAGTAACCCTCATACCGCACAGCATTCATCACCCTTCTATAGAAGATAGGCGACTTCTATCTGAATTAAGCTACAGCTTTTTGGCTATTAAATAAAACGGAACAGCTCCAATCTTAACTCTCTCTCGAACACTGTCCCGTTACTGCTAATTATTTACTTATTATTTTATCTATTTGTTGTTCATAACTATTGAAATCATAAGGATCATCTACTTTTTTACCATTAATAAATACAGTTGGAGCCTGTTTAATATTTTCCTTTTTATAGCGTTCTTGATCTTTCTTAGCATCTTTCCATGCTTGTGAGTTTCTGTTCTTGTACGCTTTTTTAATTTCTTTTTTCTTAGTTGTAGAGATGTCTAATCGGCTTATTTCTTTATCTATTAATTTATGAGTTAACCAATGCCCACCATCCTTAGGTTGTTGTTGATAAAGACGATGAATAAATTTCAAATGTTGCTTTGGTGCTATTAATTTGACCGCATGTTCTGCACGAGATCCGACGAGAGAATCTTTATCGAGAAATGCCATATTTACAAATTGATATTCAACGTCTTTACTACTTAAATATTTAGATTGAAGCTTAGGCATAACCTTCTCATCCAACTTTTTACAATAAGAACACTTAAGATCACCATATTCTACAACTTTAACCTTTCCAGATTGTGGTTCATATACTTTACTCTGATGTTCGTTTTCCTTAGCACAGCTAACTAGAAGGATAACGCAACAAATGATGCTCATAATGTTAATGTACTTGTTCATTAGCTCACCTTTCTAGATTATGACTCATCATCGCTTCCTAAATTCTCTTCTTTATAACTTTCTTTATGATTGTTCATAAAACCTTTGACATTAAATCCACTTAAATAGTGTGCTTTGTTATTTTTAATTCGATATGCATAATGATGTACCTCATCATCATCTTTTAATGGTTTATATGCAAGCACTACGTATTTACCTTTTTCATACACGTATATATTCGCTTTGTTTTTATCAAATTTCTTATCAACGTCACCTTTTTCACTCTTAGCTAACTTCTGTTGATAGATTTGTTGTTTATCAATAGCCTTATCAATGCTATTTGTATATTTATCACTACTACAAGCTGCAAGTATTAAAGTTAGTGCAACTATAGTGAGGCCCAATCTCTTCACATCTATCTCTCCTAATTATTTAATACCTTGTAACGTAATGATAATTGATAACAAGCGATTTCGCCAATACTTTTGTCCGTTTTCTACCCCCTTTAACAATTACTTAAATTTTCTTTATTAAATTTACTATTTTAAGATATTTGTAGAGAACACTTAACGCTCAATTAACAATAGAATTGTAACATTGCATGTCAAATATAATTTATTTTGTTACACTACTCTTATGAAACATTATTTAACTAACAATCTGTAATTCTATACTTGGGGGATTATTATGAAATTTGTAACTCTTACACCTAGGGAATTTGATGACTATACTGAAACACATTACTCGCATTTCACTCAAACATCTAAAAATTATTACGATCTTTTGGAGAAGAGTGGCGCAGCTCATCTTCTGGGCGTCAAAGATAATAAGGGGAATGTCGTTGCTGCGAGCTTATTTTCTGAAGCACGTGCGTTAAAATTCTTTAAATATTTTTATAGTCAACGAGGTCCTGTGATGGACTATAATAATATAGAACTGGTAGAGTTTTTCTTTAAAAATCTGACAGCTTATCTAGAGAAGCATAACTGTCTCTACGTGCGTGTAGACCCTTACATAATTGAACATGTCCATACTGCTGATGGTGATATCATACAGTCATATGATAATCGCATTCTCAAAGAAAAACTAGAGAAATTAGGTTATCGCCATCAAGGTATGACGATTGGCTTCACTAAAATCAGTCAAATTCCGTGGTTATCAGTACTTAACCTTAAAGATAAATCAGAAAAGCAGCTGTTAAAAGAGATGGATTATCAAACACGGCGCAATATCAAAAAAACTGAAGAGATGGGCGTTAAAATTCGCACCCTCTCTTCGGAAGAAACACCTAAATTTTATGAATTAGTTCAAATGGCTGAAGAAAAACATAACTTTTCTTTCCGCGATGAAGATTACTATCGCCGTTTACAGAAAGCTTACGAAGGTCGCATTCTTCTCCAACTAGCTTACATTAACTTAACAGACTATAAAACAAAGCTTGAAACAAAGTTACAAAACTTAGAGACACAATACCAAGATGTTCAGGACAAATTAAAAGAAAATGCTAACTCTAAAAAACAAAAGACGAAAGCACAACAACTTGATCAACAGATCAATAGCACGAAGCGTAAAATCAATGAAACTCAAGCTCAGATAGAATCCGATGGCGAAGAATTAGATCTAGCTTCAGCTGTGTACATTTACAATAATCATGAAATGTATTATTTATCCAGTGGTTCCAACCCTGCATATAACCCATATATGGGCGCCTATGCCCTACAATGGGAGATGATCAAATATGCTAAAAATCTAGGAATCGATCGCTATAACTTCTATGGGGTTAGCGGTGATTTTAGTGAGAATGCTGAAGATTACGGCGTTCAACAATTCAAAAAAGGATTTAACGCGCATGTAGAGAATTATATCGGAGACTTTATAAAAGTGATTAAACCAGCTGTATTTAGAATTGGCAAATTAACCGGTAAAATATAATAATTAGGCTAGAGCATGACGGACGTTGAAACATAAAAAACGCTAAGGAGATAGAGACATCAAGCTTCTGTGCTCTGGGGAACCGATAAATGGTATCCCAAAAGCAGGGTTTGCGACAGAAACGCTCACGATTCGGGAGCGGGACAGAAATCTAATTTGAATAAAAAGATTTCGTAGTCCCGCCCCGGCAAGGATGACTAGAATTGAAAAAAGCTTGATACAAGCGCGTTTTCAAATCAGTCATCTACTGCCGAAATGTTGAAGAGGCTGAGACATTACAT
The DNA here is from genome assembly GCF_025519785.1 of Staphylococcus marylandisciuri. Classification (GTDB taxonomy): domain Bacteria; phylum Bacillota; class Bacilli; order Staphylococcales; family Staphylococcaceae; genus Staphylococcus; species Staphylococcus marylandisciuri. The sequence continues at coordinate 205,563 of NZ_JAOPKZ010000001.1, forward strand.
TTTGTCCCAGCCTCTTTCTCTCTAGTCAAAGACCTTTATATCCCAGCCTCATTGGATGCGTGACAGAATTTAACTGCTTTCGTCTTCACGCCCCTCCTAAAGAAGTTAACACGGTTTATCATAGAGCATCATCTTAAATTCATTGAAATTCAACATTCACAACATTACATCACTTACATCTTATCACACCAACTAGCATGCTAAATCATGCGTACCTCGTGAAATTGCTATTCTCCACGTTGCATGTCAAGCTGCGCATCTTGTTCTGCTTTCTTTTTACTCGTTAACATAAATACTAATATAAAGCTGATACATGAAATGATCACAGCGAACCAAAATGCCCCGTGATAGCCACTTAATAAAGCATCTTGTTTAATTTGAATGGCCATTGCTTTCTTATCCATACCATGATAATCACCCATATGTGGTTTAAAGTTCTTAGCAATATGAGACATTAAAGTAATTAACACCGCCGTACCGATCGATGCGGAGATTTGCTGAACGGTATTCAACATGGATGAACCATGGGCGTTGAGTTCCGGTGTCAATTGGTTCAGAATATGAGTCATTATAGGCATTAATCCTAACGCTAAACCAACCATTCTTATAGCATACACTATGGTAAGTATGGCAACAGGGCTCTTACCATCCATAATCACAAAATAGGAAGTCGTGATAATCACGATAATCATTCCGGTAAGCGCAAGTCTTTTTGCTCCAAATTTCTCAAATAACGGTCCCCCTATTATGGACATCACACCCATAACTAATGCACCAGGTAAAAGAATTAAGCCTGATTCAGAAGCAGGTTTATCCATGATATTTTGAACGAACATCGGTAAGACTGTCTCTGAACCGATCATTGAGATCATCGTAAAGGCCATTATAAGAATCCCTATAGCGAACTGAGGATTTTTAAAAACACTAAAATTTAATAACGGTGCTTCTAAACGTGTTTGTCTCACTACAAATAGTGCGATGAGTAAAACGCCACCAATAATTGTAGTTAACACAATTGGATCGCTCCATCCATCACGCGAGATTGAACTTGTACCATAGAGCAATCCTCCAAACCCAAAGGTAGAAAGTAATATCGATATCACATCAATAGGCACCTTTTTAGTTGTACCTACATTCTTTACAAACTTCAATGCTACGAGAAATGTTATCGCAGCGATCGGTGCTACCACTTGAAAGAGTGAACGCCAACTAAAGTATTCGACTAAATAACCTGACAATGTCGGACCAATTGCAGGTGCTAACATAATAACTAATCCAAAGATACCCATGTACTTCGCCCTTTCATGAGGCTCAAAGATGTCTAACATCGTCGTCATCATTAGCGGCATCATAATACCTGATCCCAGCGCTTGAATAATACGTGCTATAAGCAGCACATTAAAGGTTGTGCTAAATCCAGCAACCAGTGTACCTATTAGGAATATGATAATTGCCGCTAAGAACACTTGGCGAGTTGTGTACCGTTGGATGATCATTGCTGACAGAGGGATGACCACTCCATTAGCTAGTAAAAAAGCGGTAGTAAGCCATTGGACTTGTGTATAGTCAATATTAAATGCGCGCATAATACTCGGTAATGCTGTTGTAAGCAATGTTTCATTTAACAAACCGAAGAACCCACCTAATAACATGGTGAGAATCATTATAATTTTAGCCTTAAATGTCATGAGTTACTCCTTACTAAGAATATCTCACAGACGTCTTCCTTACCTCTAGCCTGTGACGATTATCTTTACTTTTATTAATCATTATGGCATTATAACGAAAATGGTTTTAAAAGACACTCATTTAGCTTACTACTTCAAGGACTGTAAAACAGTGACTTTTAAAGTAAATACTGCGGTTTATTATCAACCAACAAAGGTGCCATTCTATCTCTTTACGGGAGTTAAGTTAATTAAATATAAAGACGATGGGCTGGGACATAAAGGTCTTTGACCAGAGAGAAAGAGGCTGGGACATAAAGATCTTTGATTAGAGAGAATAAGGCAATTTCTATTGTAATAATACAGAAATTGCCTTTTTTACTATTATTTTGACTATAGTTAGCTCGTTGAGCTACTACTTTTCTTATATTAAGT
>NZ_JAOPKZ010000020.1 GCF_025519785.1 Staphylococcus marylandisciuri
AATGGCCCCTCATTAGCCAACCGTACAATCAAATATAGTTTAACACCTTATTTAAAAAAATAAAATTTAAACGGTTGAGTTAAGTATGCTTATTTTATTGTAGAAGCGCTTGACTAATCGTAGGAAAAGAGGCTGGGACATAATGTAATGTCTCAGCCTCTTTCAGCATCTGTGCCGGGGCGGGACGACGAAATCTTTTTTGTTCAAATTAGATTTCTGTCTCGCTCCCATTGGCCTTGCTCTTTTTTTATGCCCATTACGTAGAGAAAGTAGGGGGGCGAATTTAATTGATATGCTAGAAGGTCTCAATCTTTAGTAGTATATTCAATAGGTATACCTCTTTAAGCCACATAGACAATGGTATAGCCTTATCAAAGATAAAATTTATGAAATAAAATCAAGAAAATAGTTACTTAGCAAAGTCAATGGTGGTAAAATAAAAGTAAATTTAAACAACGAGAAGTAAAATAAACATTAAAAAGTTCTAATACTCTGTAATTTTAGGTATAAGGTATACCTTCTGCAACTGCTTTACCTTGCCCTGACAGTTTTAGTACTCTGTAATTTTAAGTATAAGGTATACCTAATAACATTTTACTTTGAGCGTCGGTTAGTTTTAGTACTCTGTAATTTTAAGTATAAGGTATACATGAGCTTACTCAGCAAAATAATACGAATGGTTTTAGTACTCTGTAATTTTGGGAGCGGGACAGAAATCTAATTTGAATAAAAAGATTTCGTCGTCCCGCCTAGGCAAAGATGACTAGAATTGAAAAAAGCTTGATACAAGCGCGTTTTCAAATCAGTCATCTACTGCCAAGATACTGAAAGAGGCTGAGACATTACAATATGTCCCAGCCTCCTTTTTCATCTAACTTAGATAGTTTTAGTACTCTGTAATTTTAGGAATAAAGTATATACCAATGGACGTACACTATACCATTGGTTAAGAAAGGGTGATTTGATGAGTTTGAGATTATGGGAATACGAAGGTAAACAAGTAGAAGTGTGTTTAAACGATGGTACAATATTAAAAGGGAAAGTTATTGATTTTGATGATAAAGAAGACAATGTTAATGGTAATGACTCTATCTTAATAAAAACCATCGAGGGTACATTCGATATAGATGAAAGCGAAATGAAAAGTATCAGTTTTAGTACTCTGTAATTTTGGGAGCGGGACAGAAATCTAATTTGAATAAAAAGATTTCGTAGTCCCGCCCCGGCAAGGATGACTAGAATTGAAAAAAGCTTGATACAAGCGCATTTTCAAATCAGTCATCTACTGCCAAGATACTGAAAGAGGCTGAGACATTACAATATGTCCCAGCCTCCTTTTTCATCTAACTTAGATAGTTTTAGCACTCTGTAATTTTAGGAATAAAGTATACCAATGGACGTACACTATACCATTGGTTAAGAAAGGATGATTAGATATGAGTTTTAAATTATGGGAATTTGACGGCAAAAAAGTAGAGATACGTTTTGTCGACGGTGATGTACTAACAGGTAAAGCTTTTGATTTTAATTACAGAGAAGATAATATTAGTGGTAATGACTCAATTTCAATAAAATCTGCTAAAGGTACATTTGATGTTGATGAAAGTGAAATAATAAGCATAAAAGAAATTAAGTAGTGCATTCACTCGACCTAATGGCGTTAAAAAGATCTATTTTTATGAGAACATTCTTCGTCGAAAAAGGGCTAAAAAGTAACACCTCATTTTTACTGTATAAATCAGTTGAATGAGGTGCTTTTTCATTTGAGTTAGGAATTATGTCCCAGCTCCTCCGTTTTAGAAGGTAGGGCTTAGGCTTGCTTTTTCAACTAAATTGAATGTTCAAACATTATACCTAGTGTGGGGTATTTACAAAAAATGAGGCTGAGACATTACATTATGTCCCGCTCCCATTCCTCGCAAAAATAAAAGTCGGTTAGTCTCTATCTCCGTTAAATATTGAATTACGTACGATAACGTAATCTACAGTTGTGAGTGATTTCAAGTCTTTACCACCAGCGTATGAAATAGAGCTTTGTAAATCTTGTTGCATTTCGTTTAGTGTATGCTGTAGAGAGCCTTTATGTTCTACAAACATCTTCTTACCTTCAACGTTTTTGTGCTCGCCTTTTTGAAATTCTGAAGCGCTGCCAAAGTACTCTTTATATTTCTTGCCATCCACTTCAACTGTTTCACCAGGTGATTCTTCATGTGCTGCAAAGAGAGAGCCAATCATTACCATCGAAGCACCGAAGCGGATCGACTTCGCAATATCTCCGTGTGTGCGAATACCACCATCTGCAATTAAAGGTTTACGAGCAGCTTTACTACAGAGGTTAAGTGCTGCAAGTTGCCAGCCGCCTGTGCCGAATCCAGTCTTAATCTTTGTAATGCAAACTCGACCTGGCCCGATTCCTACTTTTGTAGCATCGGCTCCTGCATTTTCTAGTTCACGAACACCCTCAGGAGTGCCGACATTACCTGCTATGACGAAAGCTTCGGGCAAGTGTGTCTTGATGTGCTTAATCATATTAATTACAGAATTAGAATGACCATGAGCAATATCAATAGTAATGTATTCTGGCACTAGATTTTCAGCTGCTAATTGTTCAACAAAATCAAATTCACGAGATTTAACGCCTACTGAAATAGAGGCGAAGAGTTTGGCGTCCTGCATCTTTTTAATAAATGGAATTCTCGCTTCTTCATTGAAACGATGCATAATATAAAAGTAATCATTTTGAGCAAACCATTCTGCTAATTCTTCGTTCATTACTGTTTGCATATTAGCTGGAACGACTGGTAATTTAAAGCTTCGAGGACCAAACTGAATAGCAGTATTACATTCAGAACGACTTTCAACAATACATTTATTAGGAATTAATTGAATATCTTCGTAATCAAATATTTTCAAATATATAACCACCTATCTTAAGCTTAACGTAGTTATAATACTAGTTAATCAGACGAATGTAAATAGAAAAGTTAAGTCTCGAGCGTACATAAGACATATTTCTACAAATTAAAGTTTTTCTCCTAGCCTTTGGAGCATAAGGATCATTTAAAGGGATGAGACATAAAGTTTCTGAGCTCTAGGAAGCGTCCCTAAAGCAAGGTTGTCGACAGGCACGCTCACGATTCGACAACATTTGGAACACAACGTTGCTCATCGTTTGGTCTTGCTCCAATTCTAAACGCTGTTGTCCCGACCTCTTAGCAAATATCAAACTTAGTGAAGCATCTCAGAAAATGGAATTAGTTCTATCGTTCGAATATATTAATGATTTACAGCTTTTAAAAAATTATAGATTAAAATACAAACTGCACGAGTAACATGTAAATAATCGTTCCTCCAGCTATTGAAAGCAACATACTTCGTTTGACGAGATGAAGTAATACGATGACGCCAACCGCAAGAAACTCAGGTATACCGAAACTATAACGAAATAGGTGGATGTCTTTAAGTGAGTATATTACTAACAATCCGAATACCGCCGCCGGTAGGACTCTACCTAAATATTGTATGAATTGCGGTGTCGGTCTTTGTGGAGTAAATATTAGAAATGGTAAGTATCTGGTGAGCATCGTTCCGAGAATGATCACGATGACCGTAATAATTTGTTGCGTTAAATTCATTGTGACTCCCTCACTTTCGCTTCTAAAGGACTTTTGAAGACTATGAATATCACTAAAATGATGATCATCGTTGGTAGGATGAACGATTTCGTCCCAAACATAATCAAGCATATGAGAGAAGTCATTAAACCGATAATGGAAGGGAGATGATTATTCTCCTTCATCCAATTATCTACAAAGATGACTACAAATAGTGCAGTCATAACAAATGACAACCCAAGTGTATTGAAGGTGATATAGTTTCCAGAAATGCCCCCGAGCGTTGCGCCACATACCCAATAGCAATGATTAAGTAACGTGACATAGAACATAAACCATCCCTTATCTATATCGCTTGGAACTGTGGCTGTTTTATTAATAACGAAAGTTTCGTCGCACATTCCAAAGATTAAATAGTACTTTTTAATGCCGACGCGTTTGAATTCCTCAAGCATAGAAATACCGTAGAAGAGGTGACGGGCATTAATCATTAAAGTTAAGATAAAAGCGCTGAGAGGACTGAACACACCGAGTAATAAACTACCTGCTATGAATTCCATTGAGCCCGCAAATATGAACGCGCTCATCAGAGAAGCGAAAATGGGTGCAAATCCGAGTGAGTGCATATAAATGCCGTAAGCTACGCCTAGAAAGGTGAAGCCAGCGAGTATGGGTAAAGTGTGATTGAACGCAAGTTTAATGATAGGTAGGTGTGAGTGATTCATTACGTCACTCCTTTATAGAGATTAATAAAGTATATATTATCTGAATCTTAAGAAACTAACAACTATAATTATTAATATTGTTAAATTCACTTTAAAATTATTGAGAAAGTAAAAGAATTTATAAGCTTTTGTAAATTTTAACGTAAATCATTTAAAAAAATAATAAATAAATATATAATATAAGTGCGATCAGGAAGTGAGGATGAGTGAATCATTCATTCTCATAAATTATTTAAATACCTGATGCTTATAAGAAGGAGTGATTTCATGAATAAAATGACTAAAGCTTTAGTAGCTGCTACCACAATCACGACGTTAGGTTTAGGATCTGTAGCTTTAAATCACACAGAAGCACATGCTGCCAGCACACCTTCAGCTACGCAAGCTCAATTTGCATTAGAAGGTAATGCAGGTAAGGATGCAAGCTACTTAACTAGTTCTAAATTTATCAATGGGTTGAATGGTGGAGGCTTGATGTTTAATGGTTATTACTTAACTAACCATATAACTACTCCAGATTATCATCAACTAAATGTTAATGACCAAGTTATCCAAACTGTAGGCAACGGTAAATCTACACGAAGCGTAAGTTTTAACGTTTCAGATAACTCTGTTACGTTGAATAGCTTGAAACATGCTTACGGGAAAGACTTAGGCAGAGTTTATCATAGCGGTAAACAGCCTGAAGATGGTTTATATTTCTACGATAAAGGTCGTTATGAAATTCAATTTAACGTTGAGAATGGACACGTAGCTAATGTACTTATAGGAGATCCTGTAACTGATTAATCTTTAGAGGTAGTAGTTTGAAATTATTTCTTCTGAACTGTAAATTAAAAAAATCTTTCTGAACTGTACTAAAGGGAGCGGGACAGAAATCTTTTTATTCAAATTAGATTTCTGTCCCGCTCCCGTCATTTAAAGCGATTGAGACATAAAGTGGCTGTGCTCGGGGAAACCGATGAACGGCGTATCAAATGCAGGATTGTCCACGAAAACACTCATCATGCCACAAAATAAAAAAACAATTTTGCACATCGTTTGGTTCTGCTCAAATCCTAAACGCTTTTGTCCCGACCTCGTCTCGCTCTTATTGTTAATAATAACTTTAAATGCTTCATTAAGCATCGTGTGCTTCTTTAATACCATTACTTACAGCTTCTGAAAAGCGATAAAGTTTCTTGCGATAGTTAGATTTATTGTCACGTGCATCACGATCAAAATCACCATGTTTAAAGAATGTTTTACGCAAGCCGTGAGATAGTTCTAATTGTACTCCCGCATTACTATCATTTTGGTTAGTGATATTATCATTTGAATCACCTTGAAGGTAATCAGGACTTTCATCTACTTTAAAGCCTTTATCTCTCAGGTTGTTCCTAATCGCGTGACGTAATTTTTTATCTTTACCACCGATGTACACTACAGATTTATCTGCTTCCATACCGTGAATGGATACGGCGTGAGTACTTTTCTTCATCATATTTAATAATATAGGTTCATTATAATGAGTAGAAGTGACGTGCAAGTCTTGGTTGCCAGATTTGCGTAGAGCTTCAAAGGTATAAAGCTTGTAGTCACCTTTTTTCGATATTTCTTTAGCAACTTCAGATGTACCCGGTTCAATACCACCGCCATGTATAGCAGTAATTATAGTCGAACTTGAGGTATGCTTATCAGATATTTTCCAGTCTTTACCTTCACGGGTGTGTTTTTTTAAATCTGAGAAGTTCTTATACTTATCAGTACTTGAACAGCTAGCCTTCTTCTGAGAAGTGTAAATAAAGGCTACCGTTATAGAAAGAACTAGTAATGTAATGATAATTAAAGAAGAAGTAAATAATTTCGAAAGTGAATTTTGTTTCATAAAAGCTCCTAATCCATTTGTTAAAATTAATATTTAGTAGTTAAAACAAATTAGTTTTAACATTTATATAGTATTTTAATGTTAAATTTACATTAATGCAATAATTAACGTTTTTGCTAACAATAAGCGGGGCAGAAATCGATCTGTAATGTAGATTGATTTCTGCCCCGCTAATTAGAGGATTCCTAGCTACATTTACATATAATCTACTTTATCAACAAGTTAAGCTTTCTTATAACTCAATCTAGGCACCTACAACGATCTTATTGATGATTAATCCAATGAGTGAAATTATTCCTATCACTAGACAGACTACTCCAAGACTAAGGAATGATTGTTTGAATCGTGGTTTAGTCTTGCTTAAACTTAGAAAGATAATTCCTAAGATAGTAATTATTATAGCTGTATAAATCATAGAGTAACCTCCTTTACTAGTAGGTAAATAGCACTGGGACGTATCTCAAATAATTAGGCTTTAGTATTGTATTACCCGTTTTTGGCTATTTAAATTTAACTCATAAAGTTAAGGATTATACAACAGGATGTATAGATTTTAAGGAATTTTTAAAGACGTAAGAAGGGGGAGCGGGACAGAAATTTAATTCGAATAAAAAGATTTCGTAGTCCTGCCCCCGGCATGGATGACTAGAATTGAAAAAAGCTTGATACAAGCGCGTTTTCAAATCAGTCATCTACTGCCGAGATGTTGAAGAGGCTGGGATTTATGTCTCAGTTTCTTTCTCTCTAGTCAAAGACCTTTATGTCCCAGCCTCGATGTTTTATAAGATTTTCGGCTAGATATTAGAGCCTGAAACTCTGATGATGAATTGAAACCTCTATAAGTGATAATAATAGGTTGGTTTACAATAATTATACTTATAATATATTTATAATTTTGTAGATTGTATTATTAAAAAGAATTTGCAATTTAATTAAGCAAACATTATAATAGTCTTGCATGCCCATGGGTATGTGTTGTGTTGGAGATGGATTTTCTACATGCCCGTGGGCATGTAGAAGATTCATTACTCCCGTTATAGTAAAAGGCCCCTTTAATTAGGGGTCTTTTACATGTGCGAAAGTTTGTATGTTAAAGACTTAGCATTTAAAAATTTAAGCAAAAAAATTGAGAGCGGGACAGAAATCTAATTTGAATAAAAAGATTTCGTAGTCCCGCCCCGGCGAGGATGACTAGAATTGAAAAAAGCTTGATACAATCGTATTTTCAAATCAGTCATCTACTGCCAAGATGCTAAAAGAGGCTGAGACATTACATTATGTCCCAGCCTCAAATTATTAAATCTAATTATTTTTTAGTGAAAGTGTCAACTAAAGTTTTGATTAATTTGACAATACCACCGATGATGTTTGCTACTAACATGTGAATTACCTCCTTTGTTTAACTTGTCTATAGTATAACCCTAGTCGTAGAGAAAAAGGTCAAAAGTCCCTACTTTCATGACTTGAGTGCTTAGGTGTTAGTTATAAAGAAAGTACCAACAGATAGGGAACTTAACTGTTAAAAATTTTATAGAATAGAGTTACTCTATATCTCTGATAATAATACTCTGATTTTCATGATCCGCTGTCATAGTTATCGATTTACTATTATTTTCAACTTCAACATCTGTAATGTGGTGATTATCATTGATAAAAGTTGCTTGAGCAAGAATGCCGAAAGCATAATCACTGATTGGACTAATTACCGAGACAGAAATAGAGTCTTCTTGTATGGCGATAGACTGCTTACTTTGGTTAATGACTTTCCATTCCGGGTAAGCTTTCAGTTGCATTTTTTGGCCTCCAAATTAAATTGTTGTTGCAGTTACTAACTAAAGATCAACGCAAATAGTATTCCAACCACACCAAATATGAGTAGCATGACTGTCACGCCGAGTAATGACTCTTTAGCTTCTGAGTGACTTTTAACTTTATATATTCCTAAAGTAATTAGGCCTACTACCAGAAAGATTACGGATAACCAAAATACAATTTGGAAATGAAATGACATGTTGTCACCTCCACGTGAACTGTAATTTATAATAAATGTATTTACTTATTGTATCACTTATGTTAACTATACAATAGAAGTCGCTATTAAATGATTTAAACTATTTAGTTAAAATTGACTAAAATTAAGACTTAAGTCTGTAGTAGAAAGAAGATGTTTATCCTATAATATAATTAACGAAAAGAGGTGACTGTGATGAATGAAGTAAATAAATGGTTGTATATCTTACTTTCAGTATTACTCGGTAGCTTCGGTATTCATAAGTTTTATGCTGGGAAACCAGTCGTTGGATTAATTTTCCTTGCATTCTTCTGGACAGGAGTACCTCATATCCTTGCTATAATAGGTGCCATATTAACATTATTTAAACCTGCTGATGAGAATGGTAATGTGCAAGTTTGATAAGCGGTTTAAGTAAAAAATAAGCAATCACAAATAAGGGAGCGGGGCAGAGATCTAATTTGAACAAAAAGATTTCGTAGTCCCGCTCCGCCAAGGATGACTAGAAAAAAGCTTGATACAAGCGCCTTTTCAAATCAGTCATCTACTGCCAAGATGCTGAAAGAGGCTGAGACATTACATTATGTCCCAGCCTCTTTAGTTATGTTATTTAAAATTATATTCAAGAAAATATTAACCATTCAAATTTATACTTTAAGAATGTAAAAGGCAAGTTACATAAAAATTCTAAAAATTTAAAATTTCTGTAATTCGCTTCTAACGTACATCTTTAGCTATTATTTTAATTAATAGAAATAATTTATATAGACAAATTTTTGTACTCTGATATGATAGATATAAAGAAAGATCTACACATTGCGATTCGATGTACCAGAAAGGGGTAATCCAAAATGACGTTTTACGAGTTTATCTGTAAGTTCTTGGAAGACGATACGCCCTTAGGTCAATTAGCGAAAATTATTCTCATAGATAAAGATTTTCCCATTTATGAAACATCTGAGCGAAATCTTCACACTTATTTTTATGATAAGTATGCTGATCACAGTTTATTAGAATGTGCTAATCGAGCTATAAGTATTTATCATATTAATTATGCTTAATTTAAGAGCATTATAAATAATACCAATTTTGTTGTTCTAATGCGTGCCTCACATCTTGAGTCTTAAAGTTTATTTCGTTATTTCGAATGGAGAAGGGTTCAAGAATATGTTGGTTCATCCACGTGTTAATTAATTCTAATGGTACGCCGTCAAGAATCATATCACGTCTACTTACTATAAAGCATTCCCAATCGAGCGATAATTTCGATGGATTAACATAACAACATCTTCCTTCTTCTCTCATAGTTGAACACTCCCCACTTTCATCTGTCATAGTTAGTTATACCCATCAATAATATGTTTAAACGATGTCGTACAGCTATATTATGGAAATTTTTAATTTTCTGATAAATATGTAGGGGGAAACTCATCCTCCTACATCCTTCAACTTTTTAATTAAAAAATATATTTCCACAGAGGTAGGGTAAATAGAAAGATAGCGATCAATGTAGTGATAGCAGCAAACACGTTAACCGCTCTATCTCCGCGCAAAGCAGCATAGAAATTAATACTAAATATTATTATTAAAATCAATATAACCAACATGATCTGCAGTGGGGTCGAGACCATTTCATTGAATATCAAAGCAGGAGTAGTCAGTGCTAATAAAGATAAAAAAAGAGAAAAAATAGTCGTTTTGTTATTCATGTTTGTCTTCCTCTCTAAATTAACCATCGTTTTATTGTGATGAAGATATAGTCGACCCTTGGACGCTAATCGTGTTTGTGTAAGCGCCGTTATTGACGGATATCCGTAACGAGCCAATGTTCATCTATGTATTTATTACCTAATTTACGAGCATGTTGCTCTACGCCAAGCGTATCAAAATTATATTTACGATAGAATATTTTAGCGCTTATGTTATTCGAAGCTATAGAAGTCATAATTATTTCTATACCGTTGTGTTGACAAAATCGAACGATGTAATTCATAAGTTCTTCTGCGAGATCTTGGGAGGCATGGTGATCAATCATTTTAACGCACATATTCTGTAGAATCCCTTTATGACGCAAACCATAGACGGAGGAGTGGATAAGTGTGGCTACCCCTACGAGTGACTGATCCAGATAGAGGCCGAATACTCGTTCATTTGTATTATGTTCGGACAGTAAATGAGCGAGATACTCTTTAGGAATATGTGATTCATCATAAACGCCCCACGCATAAACGATATGTTGATCATGTATGGCTTCTGAGACTAGTGAATGATAGTCATCGATATCTATCGTATTGAGTTCACGTATTTCAGTCATAGCTATCGCCTCTTATTTAATTAATCTAACATTCATCAATGTTATACGTATGTTTAATAATAATGCAATTTATTTTACATAGCAACTGCATTTTGTAAAAATATTGAAAATTTGTACTTTTAAAAATAAATTGTATAAAATTAGACTCGTATGAAACAAGAGATAAAGCATGGCTCGTCTAAAAAGAAGACAAAGTGACTTTATTTAGTAGTTTACGCCTATTCTATTCTCTCTGCATGCAACACTAATATGGTATAATCAGTTTAGTGAGAGTGTCAAAAGAGGGGTGCGTAGCAATTGGAAACTTTAATCACACTTATCGTTTCGCTCGTACTGCTCGCTCTTGTCGCTTTTATAATTCTCTTTATAAGTCTAGGTTTCATAACTAATAAAGATGATGACGATTAAACGTAGAATAAGTAAAAGTGACTTAGCATTGAGCAATAACTAGCTTATTAAATGACTTAAGTGAAAATTAATGAAAAAGGAAGCGGGACAGAAATCTAATTTGAATAAAAAGATTTCGTAGTCCCGCCCCGGCAAGGATGACTAGAATTGAAAAAAGCTTGATGCAAGCGCATTTTCAAATCAGTCATCTACTGCCGAGATGTGAAGAGGCTGAGACATTACATTATGTCCCAGCCTCTTTTTCTCTCTAGCCAAAGACCTTTATGTCCCAGCCTCATTGAAATTTAAATATTAATCTTCTACAGTAACATTTAAGTTTACTTCGATGTTGCCACGAGTAGCTTTAGAATATGGACAGAAATCATGCGCTTCTTTTAAATACTTTTCAGCTTCTTCTTGTGATAGGACATTTTGTACTTTAGCGTCTATATCAACACCTAACTTAGGACTTTCAGCATCTGGATCATCTTCTAAACGCACTGTTAAAGTCACTTCTGGTTTAGCATCTCTAACTTTATTTTGCTTTAAGATTAAATCGAAAGCACCGTTGAAGCAAGAAGCATATCCTGCTGCAAATAATTGTTCAGGATTAGTTCCTTTTTCAGGGTCAGCTTGATCTGGAGGAATTACTGCTACATCTATTGCTTTATCATCTGTCTGAACGTGACCATTACGTCCACCAGTGTTTGTTGCTTGAGTTTCATATTTAACTGCCATGTTTAAAGACCTCCTCTAGTGATTATATAATTCATTTACCCTGCGACTTTTCCTTCTAATCATAAATATTTATTAATAATTTACAATAGGGTAGAATTAAATTGAATCAATGAATAGGGAGTGGAGCTATGTCTCAGCCGAAAATAGCAGTGACGCTTTCTCCAGCTGAACAATTAGAATCTGATTGTATTGAACTGCTTGAAAAGTATAATAACGCCTACGATATTATTGAACTTAGGATAGATCAGTTGTTAGATGTAGAGATTGCTGAAGTGCTTAAAATAGTTAAAGTAATTAAACAAGTATGTGTTAATAAAGAGATTCTAGTGACTTATCGAACTAAAGGTCAAGGTGGAAAAGGGGCGGAAGAAGGAAAGCGGTATTTTCACTATATTAAAAACCTCATAGCGCAAGTGGATATCGACCTCATAGATATTGAGTTTGATGAACGTGAATTTTCAAGAGAGATACAGAATTGTATTAGCGAAGCTCAACAACGGCGTATTCAAGTCGTCCTGTCGCATCATAATTTCAAAGAGACACCTGATATCGAAACACTTAAATTTCTATATTATAAAATGAATCGTTATAGTCCAGACTATTTAAAAGTTGCGGTTATGCCTCAATCATCAAAGGATGTGCTTACATTACTCGGTGCGCTTCAAGCTACTAGTCAATCTGTCGCTGCGAGTGTTATAGGAATAGCTATGGGTGAGGTAGGTAAAGTATCTCGCGTCGCTACTGGCGTATTTGGCGGTAGTGTCACATATGGATGTTTGACTGAACCTCAAGCTCCAGGCCAACTACAGGTAGCAGATTTAAAATCACATTTAAGCCTTTATGATTAGTTTGAAAAAAGAAGGAGAGTCCGATATAATTGAAAAGTATTATCATTTAGGAAGGGCGATTATGTATGGAACTTCAAGAGGCTATAGCTAATAGAAGAAGTTATAAAAAGTTTAAACATGATATGCATATAGATGACGATGTTTTATATAAATCTATCGAACGCGCTACGGATGCCCCGAATCATAAAATGAGAGAACCTTGGCGTGTCGTTCATATTTCAAAAGATCGCTTAGGAGATATGAGTAGAGATGTTGGGCAATACGCTTTTAAAGGTGAGGATGAGAAGAAGCAAGATCACTATAATACAGTGACTAAACTTGGAGGGATTCTCGCTTTAATCGTGAAAAAAGATCCTCGACAAAAGCAAAATTTAGAAAATTACATGGCTTTCGGTGCTTTTGCACAGAATCTCATGTTACTTCTCCATGAAGCAGGTATAGGTACTTGTTGGAAATCACCGCAGTATATATTTATGCCGGAAGTCAGAAATGTGTTGGGCGTTCAGGACGATGAGGATTTAGTAGGACTGCTCTATTTAACGGATCAAGAAGAGCGCGTTGCTCATCGAAAGCGTCGTATGAAAAATTTAATTACTGAGTACTAACATGATTTTATCGTATGAGTGTAGTATTAGGTAGAAGAATGAGTGAGGCGTGGGTCTTATAGATTCGCGTCTTCCTTTTTATTTATACAATTCGGGAGCGGGACAGAAATCTAATTTGAATAAAAAGATTTCTGTCCCGCTCCCTCTTTGTTGGGGCCCCACCCCAACTCGCAGTGCTTGTTGAAACTGATTTACCAGTTTCTCTTTGTTGGGGCCCCACCCCAACTCGCAGTGCTTGTTGAAACTGATTTACCAGTTTCTCTTTGTTGGGGCCCCACCCCAACTCGCAGTGCTTGTGGAAACTGGTGTACCAGTTTCTTTTTGTTGGGGCCCCACCCCAACTTGCATAGCTTGTTGAAACTGGTTTACCAGTTTCTCTTTGTTGGGGCCCCGGCTCAAACCCTAAACGATTTTGTCCCGACCTCACTTCTTAGCACTATTGAGTTGGTAATTATCTCCGAGAGGTTCATGGGTTGATGTTAGATATATTCCTCAAGGTAGAGAGCGCAGTTAACTATTTAAAGTTTCAGCTAAAAAGTCTTCAACTTGTTCAGGTGATTTAGCATTAGCTGAATGCAAGTGAGCCAATTTATCGCCATTTTGAAACACGAGAATGCTAGGGATACCCATCACATCATTTTCAGAAGCAACATCTTCCAATTCATCTCTATTTACCACGTACCACTCATAATCATTATATTTCTCAACAATTGGATCGATCCACATGTCCATTGCTTTACAGTCAGGGCACCAATCCGCTTCAAATTTAACTATGACAGGTTGATCACCATTTATAGTTTGTGTGAACTCATCTTTAGTGTTTAATGGTTTCATACTTATTACGCTCCTTTAAAAAATTGTGATTATATTATAACTGAATGCTTGTATTTTAGAAAAAATAAAGCTTAAAATTTAAAGCATTTTTCTATTGAATTTGATATATTGTAATTAACAATAGATTATAGGAGGTTCAGTAATGATAAAATTCTATCAATATCCAAACTGTACGACTTGTAAAAAAGCGGCGAAGTTTTTACAAGAATATGGCGTAAGTTATGAACCTATTGATATTGTTCAACATACACCTACATATTCTGAATTAAAGGAAATCGTTGATGCTTCAAACCTCGAAATTAATAAGTTTTTTAATACTCGCGGTGGCAAGTATCGAGAACTCAATTTGAAAGACAAGCTTAAAGATATGTCATACGAGGAGAAATTGGAATTGCTATCTTCCGATGGCATGTTAATCAAGCGACCATTAGCAGTAATGGGAGATAAAGTAACTGTTGGTTTTAAAGAAGATGAGTTCAAGGCGTTATGGGTTAACTAATTAAAAGTAGAACGCTTTTACTCGATAGACAAACCGCTTTAGCGTTTCGCGATAAAGGCTTCTACTAAGATGATAAGTTTGATATAATACCTTGCTTGATGTGAGGCATTATGGCATCATAAATATGAGAAATAAAAGTTTATAGGAGGGGATCCTCGTGGCAGTACCGAGCGAATTAAAGTACTCGAAAGATCATGAATGGGTAAAAGTTGAAGATACTACAGTTGTAGTTGGAATTACTGAATACGCACAAAATGAATTAGGAGATATCGTGTTTGTTGAACTTCCGGAAGTGGATGATGAAATTGAAATTGGTGATACATTCGGTAGTGTAGAATCAGTTAAGACAGTTTCTGAACTTTATGCTCCAGTTTCAGGTAAAGTTGTAGAGATCAATGAAGAGTTAGAAGACAGTCCAGAATTTGTTAATGAATCTCCATATGACAAAGCTTGGATGGTTAAAGTAGAGTTGAACGATGAAAGTCAATTAGATGATTTATTATCTGCTGACCAATATTCTGAAATGATTGGTGAATAATTAGGGCTGACTATAGAAGTGAAGAGGTTGAGACATACAGTATCTGTGCTCTGGAACCCGATGAACAGCGTCCCAAGGGCAGGATTGTCGACAGAAACGCTTACGATTCGGGAGGGAGACAGAAATCTAATTTGAACACAAAAGATTTCGTAGTCCCGCCCCGGCAAGGATGACTAGAATTGAAAAAAGCTTGATACAAGCGCATTTTCAAATCAGTCATCTACTGCCAAGATGCTGAAAGAGGTTGAGACATTACATTATGTCCCAGCCTCTCTGTGTTGGGGCCCCACCCCCAACTCGCAGTGCTTGTAGAAACTGAATTATCAGTTTCTCTGTGTTGGGGCCCCACCCCCAACTCGCAGTGCTTGTAGAAACTGAATTATCAGTTTCTCTGTGTTGGGGCCCACCCCAACTCGCAGTGCTTGTAGAAACTGGTTTACCAGTTTCTCTTTGTTGGGGCCCCCTGCTCAAATCCTAACTGCTTTTGCTCCGACCTCTTTACACAAGGTTACTCATGGATGTGAAAGTTGACTGACTTAAGTAATATATGAGAGAAACCTTTTTAGAAAAATTAGTGGCCGAGGTGGTGAGACGATGAAATCAAATGGTTTCTGTCTCACTTTTTTACTTAGTATAAAGATTATGTTAAGAATGAGTTATATATATTATCAAAAAGCGCTCGACTTGATATGTTTAGGTTGAAAGAGATTTGTTAAAAGTGAAGTATCTGTTATTAACCTAATTGAATAGAAGGTGAAATGCATGACGTTAGTTAATAAAGTCATTGTAGTAGAAGGAAAGACAGATAAAGAACGTGTGCAAGAAATTCTCAATGAACCTATAAACATCATTTGTACGCATGGAACGATGAGTGTTGATAAGATAGATCAAATGATTGACGAACTTGAGGGACAAACCGTGTATATTCTCGTTGATGCAGATAAGGAAGGTAGAAAGATTCGTAGATGGTTTAAACAGTATATAAGTGAAAGTAAACACATCCATATTGATCGACGCTATCGTGAAGTAGCACGGTGCCCTAAAGATTATTTATTTAAAGTTTTAAATAAGCATGGCTTTGAAGTTAAAGATGAATATCAAAAAATTCAAGAAGAGATTGATCATATGTTTGAAAGGGTAAGTTTATTATCATGACTAAAGATACTAGCGAGTTAGTAGACCCAAAGATAAATTACGATAAAGATAGACATCTAATATTTGGTTACACACCAACCTGTGGCACATGCAAAGTATCTGAACGCATGCTAGATATTGCAAATGAGATGGTAAAGTTACCTCTTATTAAAGTGGATTTAAATTTTCATCCTGGCTTTGCACAAGAATATGAAATACAATCTGTGCCAGTTTTATTAATCATGAATAAAGATTATGAAGAAAACCGCATATACGCGTTTCAGTCTGTACCGTTTTTATTAGAAAATTTAAAATAATAGTTGACGAAACGTGAGTAGAGTGGTAGGATTAAAACAACATTTCAATAGTGCGTTGACTCTTATCAAGAGTGGTGGAGGGATGTGCCCTGCGAAACCCGGCAACCGTCTTTGTATAGAAATGGTGCCAATTCACATAAAGTCTTAAGACTTTTGAAGATGAGAGAAAGTAGAAGCTTTCTCTTAGTGTAAGGGGAAAGCTTTTTTAATTGCACGAGACTAGTAAACTACTAATAGAGGGAGAGTTTAGCAGAAATGAAGTTAGATTATTAAAATAATTCTAAAAATTAAAATAAAAAGAATCTTTACATAATTAAGCTATCTATAGTGTAGCGTGATAGAGAAACAAGAAAGAACGAGGCGATTAAAAGAGGGAAGCAGCGAAGTTTACTAAGGTAAATGAGCAATGAGCTCTATTGATCTAACGAAGTAATTGCTTATTTCTCTACTAGAGACATATGAGAATAGAGAAACAAGGAAGAACGAGGCGATTAAAAGAGGGAAGCAACGAAGTTTACAAAAGTAAATGAGCAATGAACTCTATTGATCAACGAAGTAATTGCTTATTTCTCTACTAGAAACATATGAGGATAGAGAAACAAGGAAGAACGAGGCGATCAAAAGAGGGAAGCAGCGAAGTTTACTAAGG
>NZ_JAOPKZ010000021.1 GCF_025519785.1 Staphylococcus marylandisciuri
TTTTAATTGTACCTCTTTTGAAATTGTTTCTTGTTGTAATGATAAAACTTTATTCATTTGACTTCACTCCTTAAATTATTATTTAACAAATAAACCAACTTGAATGACTGCTATTTTTACAGTTTTGACTTTTTGAAGATTTTGCTTTTAATTGTACCTCTTTTGAAATTGTTTCTTGTTGCAATGATAAAACTTTATTCATTTAACTTCACTCCTTAAATTATTATTTAGCAAACTAACTAACTTACATAACTACTTTTTATAGTTTTGACTTTCAGTGAATTTGAATTTAAACTCAAATTTTCGACATAAAAATAGGTTTAGCAAAAGAACCAACTAGTATTACTTGAAGGAGCACATCCCCAACTAGCACTTGATTGTTCTCTACCTTTTTTCTTTCCAGATTTACTGCGCATTTGTTGCAGATCTAAAACTTTATTCATTAGTATTCACCTCCTTTTTTAAACTATCTAAATTAATAAACCTATTTATATTAAGTAGCGGTAACCATGAATAATGGGAACCATTCATAATATCGTGAATAACTGTCAATAAACCAGCAGAACCTGACATAAGATCCGATGAGATTCTGAAACAAGAATCTCCAGGGACATACACACTATCTTTTGTTTCAATTAAATGTAAATTTAATGTAAATAGAGATGAATTCACTAAATCTCTTCTATCCAAATAAGAATCTAATAAATGACTTATCGATAATATACCTGTAGTCCCTTGAAATAACCCAGCATTATAAAATGTTTTACTATGAGATATTTTTGCTATACCTTCTAACTCTTTAATCCATTTATTACTATATCGAATATTTTGAAGTTGAATTATAGGAATTGCTAATCCGCTGCCCCCACTAGATAAGTATGGAAGTATACGAAAATCATCATCTGTCTGAAATAATCCATCTTCATCAAACAATGTTTTTTCTAATTCTTTATCTAACATTTGTTCAGAGATAGTTAACCATTTTTTATTATCTGTGGCTTTATATAGGCTGGACATAAATAAGGAGGCTCCAGACCAACTAGTAAGAAAACCTTTATCAACTATGTCATAATCAAAGGTATGGATAGGGATATCATTTTCTAAATTCTTTTCAAGTAGTTCCCCTATTTTTTTACATTTATTTAAATAATCTTCTTCTCCAAATTCATAATAAATACCTAAGAATCCTAACCCTAAACCACTTAATCCAGATGCAATAGATATATCATGAATATTAGACTCAATATCTATTGTTTCAATCAGTTTTTTCGCTCTTTCTTTATAGTCAGTTTCAATTAAAACATTAGCTATGCCCATCTTCCCTGTATATAATCCATCCTCGAGATTCATTAACCTAGAATCTGCTAAATTTTCAATCCATTCATTGAATTTTTCATCCCATTCACCAGCCCTTTTGACAGCCATAATAACTCCAAATCCGCCAGTCAGTACATTCAATTTACCTGAATCCATTTCATATTGTCTTATATCGCCATGTATCAGTGACTCTTCACTATACAGATCACTTTTTATAGAATTTACTAGCTTTTCTTTTATAGAAACTAAATTGAAATCTCTAATTGAAGTTTCATCAGATTTTATAAATTCTTTCATAGGCAGTGAACTATATTTATCACAGATTACTTCTATTTTTTTAATAATTTTTAATGCTTCTGTTCCAAAAACTTTTTCAACCCAGCTATTATGTACTTCATCCAATTTATGTGATATATCTTGTACATTTCCTATAGGAACAAACATTTGTTTAGCAATTCTTAATACAGCAAACCAATCACTTTGTTCTTTACACATATTAGGGTCTCCTATAAAACCTGGTGTCATTACACTAGCAATAGGACCATTTAAAGGACCAGCAGTTTCAAAATCAATTAGCCTTACTTTTTCATCAGGTGTTATCATTATATTCGCTGGCTGAAGATCTCCGAAGCCAATACCAAAGCTATGGATTTCTTCTATAGAATTGATAAGTTCATTTAATATATTAATTGAAGACTTGACATACATATCATTCTTTTTATTTGAAGAAAATGGATAATTATTTACTATCCAAATAGATAACGAATTCCCTTGTATATGTTCTTCAACAATAAATTTATGTTCCCATGCTATGAAATCTTCATATATTCCAACTGGATACTGTGCCATTTTTAATTTTTTTAAAATTTCACCTTCATTTTCAAGTCTCTTGAAAGCATCTATATCATCAAAGTCAGAAGCTGTATGTGGTCTTCCTTCTTTAAGTATAACTTCACCCCATTTTTCATGATTAGCTAAATACACGCCTCCGCCATTACTAAAGTGTAGGGCTTCTTTTATATCATAATTATCTATACAAGTTTTCTCATATTCTTTTTTAGTTTCTTCTTCCATTCTTTTTATTGGTTTTGGCTCTTCGATAAAATCAGGTATACTATAAAATGGTTTTCTTTGATCTTCTATCAAGTTCCCATTTGGGTCCACTATAGCATCCAAAACCTCTCCATCATGATAAAAAGTTTTAGGCATAAAACCTCCGTATCTAAAATAGATATTACTGTCATACCATCTTTTATCGTTCAAAATATATGGCCCCTTAGGCAAATAAGACAACTTTTCTTTTAATTTATATAGTAAATCCACAAATTGCTCAGTTGATGACGGATATATAGTAATAAATTTACCAGAAGAACTACGATCACCATATTTAGAATCTTTTAACATTAATTCATGCATACTTTTCACATACTTAAAAGATACACCTTCATTAAACATAAGTTCAGCAACTGAACTTAGTGTTTTTTTGGCAGTTTTTAATTGCGTACTAATATGTATTTTCCAACCTTGTTCTGGTAAAGATTGATTATAGTTAGATATATTTGTCCAGTGATCACCAGTCATTTTTGTATAGTTAGTTGGTATAAAATCTAAATTTATCATTCCTTCATTTATATTAGTAGGTCTCGTATAATAACAGCTATCATTTATGTATTTGACATATCTATAGTCCATATTTTCATCTCCAAATTCACACCAACTGAAATAAATTTCAGTCGGTGTAATTTACTTCTCTACTATTTTCCTCCAGGGAAAACACATAAAATAATACTAGCGCTGCTTTGTTTCTTACACATAACACTTGCATTTGAAGCCTGATGGTTCGATGATTTTTTCGAACGCATACTTTGTAATTTTAAAACACTATTCTTTTCCATTTTGTCACCTCCTAAAACAGTGAATAACACATAAACTCTTTATTTTTCTGTGTTAAATCTTCTGTATATTTGAACATTTCCTGTATATAGTGCCCCCAGTAAGGAGCAAATGTAAGCCTTTTCTTTTTTTTGAATGAAAGGCTCGTATTAGATACCTGATATAACTTATCTTTACCTACGTAATACCACGGCGATCCAGAAAGTCCTTTTTTAGTTTTTATTTTCACGCCAATCATACTAGAGTTATATAAATCATCATTAAAAACATTTCTATTGTAAGAAACAATTTTATTTATAAATAAAATCTTTTTCTGATATGTAACTAATACTTTTCCAATTCTACTAATACAAAATTTGGGATGTATTTTATCATATCTATCTTCATTAATTTTCTTAGGGATTAATATAGCAGTATCAAAATCCAATATACCTTGATCAATCCACTTTCTACTTAAAATAATATAATCTATCTTTATTTCATTACCTAAGCAATCAAAAAAGCAAATACTTTCTGAAAAACACTTATTATACCATTCGTATACACTATGAGCTGAAGTGATTATTAACGGACTATCTCCCCAAAATACAATTGAAGCATTTGAAGTCATTTCTTCATCATTTATTACAACTTTTAAAATACCAACATTTTTAAATGTTATTTTTCACCACTCCTTATCTTTTACACGATACTATATTATTAAAGTATAATTAACACAATACTATTTCAATAAAAATTATAAATTTTCTTAAAAATTGAATAGTGTTATATAAGCTACCGTTCTATATGCTATAGCTAAATATATTTTTGAAGTTTTTTTAAAAAGCAGTGTTAGTTTTAAATACATCATGCTGAAATTGTAAAGTTGATAAAAATAACAATGCTAATTAAGTACAAACAGAAGAAAATGATTAAAAAACTAAGAATGGCATAGATTATACTGGTGAATTTGTTTCTACTGCAGAAGAGGAATAGTATAAAAAAGATGTTATGGCTAATCTGGTGGGGGGCTACAAATGGAGAAAATACAGAAGAAAGCTCACCTAAATATATAGCTGAAGATGCTAAAAATATGTCTGATAATGAATTCTTAAACACTAATAAAAATGTATGATTGAAGAAGCAGCTGCCACTGTTGATAGTAGAGCTGAAGGTTCTGGAAATTATATTGGTTATTTAAGAGGTCAACTAGAAGCTCGCGCCAATGGCCAATATGGCAATTATTAAATTTAAGAATGAAAAAATTATTAATTACAATAACAATAATTGCCATTCTAGGCATATTAGTCTCTGTAGGATTTTTCGGATACAGCAAATTTCAAGAAGTAGAGTTAGAAAAAGACATGTTACAAGATCAACAAAAAATAAATGGCGATAGTGATTCACAAAGTTTTAGTGAACCAGTTAATAATTAATATTATTTTAATAATGATGATGAAAACAGATACAATAAGCTATCTAAAAATCTTATTTTGAAATCGACATGAAGTGATGAAACTCACATTTTATTGAATCATAATTCAATAACTCTTGAAATTAATAAATACCCTTTAGAGTAAAAAATTATTGCTCTAACCGTATTTATATTTTTTGTGTTTTAGTCATTCCTATAGTTAGCATAATAGCCACTATCAACACTACACAAACATCTTCTGTAAATATCCTTGTTTATGCTCTTCCAAAAACATTTTGTAAGCCATTACAACCATCCTCTATCTCGGTCACAACTAATAATAATATATAAATAGGCTTAATAGTTGTAATTTTTATATGCTTAAATATCCCACTTTATAAAAAATATAAATTTCGATATAAAGAGATTTTAAATTATATGCATGTGATGATTGTTCAGAATGTCTATTGAAAAATTATTGTATGAAATCAAATTTAAAATCGAATAAAAAGTTAATGAAGAATTATAATTGGGAATACTTCAAATCACAAGTTAATCAAAAGCTTTCAGAACCAGAAACTAAAAAAAGTCTATAGTCAAAGAAAAATTGACGTAGAACCAGTTTTTGGTGTTATGAAGGCTATTTTGGGTTTCACTCGAATGTCGGTTAGAGGCATTAGTAAAGTTAAAAGAGAACTTGACTTTGTATTAATGGCACTTAATATATGAAAAATAGTAGCTCAACGAGCTAACTATCAACAAAATAATAATGAAAAAGGCAATTTCTATATTATTACAATAGAAATTGCCTCTTTCTCTCTAGTCAAAGACCTTTATGTCCCAGCCTCATTACTTTTTTTCTTATTAATTATTGTTTTTGGATATTTCAAAGTTCACTATGTAAGACTTAGAGTAAATTCATTTCCTTTGAATTGTCTCTATTTATATATTTATTAAATAAAAGTATTGCAGTTATTAAAATATATCCAGAAATCGAAATGAGTGAAGCATCCATGCCATAATCTCCACCAGTTATTAAAATATTATTATTATTTATTACATATTGAAAAATACCATAGCCTATTTTGCTATTTGAAATAGTAAATAATCCCCATAGATTCCAAAATGCATGTAGTAAGATACTCGCCCAAATAGAATTGTATACATACGTGGCTGTTGCATACATAATACCGGCAAGTGTGCCAGCAATGATAAGTAAGTAACGATCCATACCTACTAATTCTCCATTAAACAAATGAACTACACTAAACAATATTGAAGTCACTATGACCGCAAATACTATATTAGTTTTTTCTTCAATATATTTCAAAAGTACGCCTCTAAACACAATCTCTTCTACAAATGGAGCAACTATACCCGTAATTAATATACCTTCAATAAGCATTTCAACATAATCCTTAAAAGACTTATAATTAGTCATAATTAGGTTTCCTGGTACAAAAATGTAGTAAACAACTACAACTGTTAGTGGTAAGAAAAATCCTAAGATTAAACATAGTGGATAAATTCGAAAAGACGTTATCCTATAATATGATAATGATTTTTTCAAACCTTTATTTACTAGTATTTTTATAAGCAAAATAGCGACAGCAAGATAAGTCACTCCATGCAACACATATTCTATTGTATATAGATCGAATACATGCCATAAAATACCCAAATTTTGTGCAAATACTGAAATTATAAATAACAATAAACTCATACCAATTATCTTTAAAGTAACAATAAAAAATTTCATACAACTACTCCTTAATATTAATTAAGAAGACTTATATATTAATTGAAAATTTGAGACAGTGTTCCACCGACAATTAATAAAATTATAATTATCACCCACCATTTTTGAGATGCAAATTCCCAAAAGTTCATTGGTCTAGACACACAATTTTCATTGACATTTACCTCATCATTGCTTTTACCATTAACCAAATTATCAAGACTAATCCCAAATAAAACCGCTAAGTTATTTATCATTTGAATGTTAGGTTCAAGCGTCCCCTGTTCCCATTTAGAAACCGATTGTCTTGTTGTATTTAACTTGTCGGCTAACTCCTCTTGAGTTAGACCAAGTTCTTTCCTATGCTTTTTTATTTGCTCTGCCATTTTCATATATAAGCCACCTCACAATCAAAATATCAATTTATGTAGTAATAGTATGCATATAATTTAGGACATTAAGTAACTATATTAGATCATCTAGTATAGTAATCCGAGAATTAGTATTTACAAAACAATCCAGTTTGTAGCATATAAATAAAAATTTAAAAACCACTTCACTTATGATACGCTTCCCCTCGCATAATCTTAAATGACCGATAAATCTGCTCAATTAAGACGACCCGCATCATTTGATGGGGAAAGGTCATCTTACTGAAGGAAAGGGCGAAATCACTGCGATTTAACACATCGGTGTGTAAACCATGTGACCCTCCAATTACAAATGTAAAGTCACTCTGTCCTTGTGTCATTCGTTGATCTAGTTGTTTCGCTAGACCTTCGGATGTTAACATCTTCCCTTCTATTTCTAATGTAATGACGGTGGTTTGTGGCTTTATTCTATTTAATAAACGCTCGCTCTCTTTCGCTTTAACTTGTTCAATTTCTTTTTCGCTAAGGCGTTCTGGTGCTTTCTCATCAGCGACTTCGATAATGTCTACTTTCGTATAGCTACCTAAGCGTTTTTCATATTCAGCTATAGCTTGCTTCCAAAATTTCTCTTTTAATTTCCCTACAGCGAGAATAGTGATTTTCAATATTAAACCTCCTAAACTTGTTGAAGATACTACAGTTATCCAAGTTATCCACAAGTTATTCACTTGTTCACAGTATTCCCTCTTAATTATAGCAATTATACATATAAACTTTTACAAAATTTAAGGTTTATACAAAAAAAAGTGATTATATCTTGTGAATTTGTGGATAAGTTTGTGTATAATGTGGGTATTTTACTGTGAATTATTCACGTTTGTTAATAACTTCCCCTTATTCAGTGGATAACTTGCAGACGGTCTTACATTTTTATTCAATCTATTTACTTTAGCTTTACAATATTAAGCTGCAAAGTACCTCTAGCCTTATTCAGCTAACTATTATTTTATACATTGGTTAATTGTAATATACACCAAGGTTATTCTCACTTCAGTCTTACACGTGAACTCCCTCTTTTACTCTATCGCATGAGGTTGACACATAAAGTTTCTGTGCTCTGGGCAACCGATGGACAGCGTCCGAAAAGTAGGATGGTCGACAGAGACGCTCACGACTCGGGAGCGGGACAGAAATCTAATTTGAATAAATAGATTTCGTAGTCCCGCCCCGGCAAGGATGACTGGAATTGAAAAAGCTTGATACAAGCGCGTTTTCAAATCAGTCATCTACTGCCCATATGCTGAAAGAGGCTGAGACATTACATTATGTCTCAGCCTCTTATCATCGTTTATTACAGAGTATAAATAGGTGTGGGTTGCGCTTTGTCGGTATCGCAGAGCAAGACTTCCTTCTCTGTATCAATATCTTTCTCATTGAGCACTTGGCCCACGCTCATACGTGCTAAATCTTTCATATTATTATCCTGAGAAAGGTGAGAGAGATAGATACGCTTCGTATTTCGAGTAATTACATCCGACATCGCTAGCCCTGCGTCTTCATTAGAAACATGGCCGACGTCGCTCAAGATACGTTGTTTCGTCTTCCAAGGATAACGGCACATACGCAGCAAATCTACATCATGATTACTCTCAAATATGTAGGCATCGCTTCCACGTATAATCCCTTTCATTCTATCTGACACATAGCCAGTGTCAGTTAATATCGTGAATTTCTTATAATTATTATGAAAGACATAAAACTGCGGATCGACGGCATCATGTGACACATTGAAGGATTCGATATCGAACCCTGCAATTGATTTCGTTTCATACGGGTTAAAGATGAATTTCTGATCCATTGGAATGCGACTATCCTTTTTCTCAATTTCAGACCATGTTTTTTCATTAGCATAAATAGGTAGGCCGTATTTACGAGCGATTACCCCTAAACCTTTAATATGATCTGAGTGTTCATGAGTGACGAGCACCCCATTAACATCTTTAATATCTTTATCTATCTGATCAAATAGTCCTTCTATCTTCTTTCCTGTAAGGCCGGCGTCCACTAACAAACTGCCTTTATCACTTTCGACATACGTGGCATTACCTGTACTACCACTCGCTAGGACACTCATTCGTATCAAGCGATTCACCCTTTCTAAATTACCGTCCACTTGAGTTACATTTTTTGATTTTTATACTTCCCGCATACTACGTGCACTGACCTGTCAGTCTGACCTCGTACGCTAAATTGTTCCTCACATGCTATTCTTGGATGAGTTTATAATTTATGTTGAGCTTTTATTGCTCTCTCTGTAATTGGCACTTATTATATACTATACCAATTTAGAAACTGCTCAAGCAACCAACCTGTCTTGAATTAGCAATTCTGTTTATCTATAAATTCAACAATAGCTATCGAATAGAGAGGGCGGAACAAAAGCGTTTAGTATTTGAGCAGAACCGATGTTTTGTGCTTGATTGACGCTCGCCTTGAAGCAACTATTCTTTAATGATCTTTGGATTATCTGAGATAGCTTCGACATAATATGTCTGTATCTTATCTTTATGCTGCACAGTTATTTCCCAATTAGCTTGGAGTACTTGTACATTGGGCTCACGTACAACAGTATAATAACCTAATCGCACAAGCTTAACATTATCGTATCGTTTCAAGTATTGATTATAATACAGAGCTTCTAGTGCTTTTTTCGCACTTATGACTTGCTTCATATCATTGTTCTCGCCTTTAGAAGGTTCTATCGTTTTCATCGCTGATTGAGTATAACGTTCTGCCTTGCCGTCTTTAAGCGTAAAGTTGAGACGTGCTTTTTTATTATTCATGATGGGATAGCCATCATACGTTTGTTCAAAGGTTGCTTGTTTGCTATCTATGTGATTTAGCCGAAAGTGGTCGCCATCATAGACAGAGCTTTCGACGTAATTCTTTAGTGGCTCGCTATCCTCTTCACTAGCTGGTACGTGATCTTTTACGTCCACTTTTAAACGTGCCCCATCATCTACACTACTCTCATCTGTCTTTCGTCTACCTTCTGATGAAAAATCATTCGAGCGAGCAGTTAATAATTGCATCTTCACGCCATCTACACTTGGAAGATCTCTCGGCAAATCGATTTGTTCTTGCTTAAAGTTGACCTCATTCTCTTCTTTACTTTCATGGATATGGGATTTCTTGACCTTATCTACATATATAACGATTAAACTGAGATTGACTAGAATAAATACGGCAATGAACAAAGTCTTCGCATATTTCCAATTCATTTATTCTAGCCCCCCATCGTTATCGTAAGCGTACCACTTTCCATCATATTCAATATACCATTGAGGCGTGAATTCACTGTTGCGTTGGACTTCGATATCGTCTTTGTCTGGTTGGTCTACACGTTTGTATCCGATTGTGATATTGCTTACTTTTTCAAAGTTAATATCAGGGTTATTAGCAAGAGAAGCACGTACTTTCTCAGCACCCGGTAACTTGCTTTGTTTCTCACCACTATCGATAGTCACGTTAGATTTCAGTAACGCACACTCATAACTATAAATGCCTCCGTCACTCCAAGAAACGTTGATAGAATTCAAATTATCGCGGTTAAATGTAGGACGTCCGTTGAGGAACATCTGATAAGTTAGCTGTCCCGTCTTATTGTCTGAATGGAAGAGCCTAAAGTCATCAGTGAAACCGCCGTGTTCATTAATATAATCAAACGTACCAGGAATCGTCTCATGCATATTCTTAGACGTCGCTTTATCTTCCGACAGATTGTTGTACTTATACTTCTCAGTTTTATTATCGTAATTAGCTACGCCTGTATTGTTGTTGTAAGTTGTGGCGCCATTTTTCGCACTGCGCACGACGACCGAATCATTGAAGAGGACGTTGTTCATCTTATCTACGTTGATGTGGTTGTATATCGTGCGGTACGACTTCAAATTCTTTGGTGATTTAGGAGCGAAGATATGAGTGGCACTATCAATCGTATCCTTATTTGTAATCATCTCTACATAGGGCTCCATATCTTTATGCAGTGACTTGACCGTCTGATTCACTTTACTCGTCTTCGATGACAGTGTCATACGAACGACATCGTGACGATTCTTACTAATTGCATACAGTTGAATCTTCTTATCTTGAGATTCATCAATTATTAAGCGATTAAACTTGAAATGTGTAGGGACTTTAGCACTAATATTTAGTACATCGCCGAGATACGTAGCTAGAGGCATGTCGTAAGTGAAATCTAGTACTAGAAATTCACTGCTTAAGTCAGGAATAATTAAATTGTGTTCACTATGCATACGATCTGAATGAGTGACACGCTGGTTCTCAATAGGCGCTAGGACGCGCTTAACATTCTTTCGTTTAGCAGCCATACCTTCTGGATGGTCTTTCTTAGAATGAATAATTTGATAAGGCGTCACGACTTCATTCATTCGTGCACTATTTACTTTACCAATAGCTTGAGACGAACTTTCTTTACTGTTATCTTGCTTTTCCACTGTTTGAAGGTCTGGCGTAAATTTCCATGTCATGTAGGTCAAGACGAGACTCATAAGGACAAGCAAAGCGAGTATCACTGTCTTAATGTGCTCTTTACTCCGCATCCCAATCACCATCTTCTATAACTTCACAAGGAAGCGTTATAAAGACCGACGTGCCTTGTCCTTCTACACTGTTTGCCCATATGCGGCCGTTGTGTGCTTCGACTATTTCTTTAGATATTGCAAGTCCTAGTCCTGTACCACCCATCTTCCGCGTACGTGCTTTATCTACACGATAGAAGCGGTCAAAGATCTTATCTACTTTATTGATAGGGATACCTATGCCATTATCTTTCACACGGATAGTCATGCGGTTATAAACAGCGTTTTGTTTCACGTGAAACTCAACACGTTTCTTACCACGAGAGTATTTCATCGCATTGGTAATGACGTTATCAAACACTTGTGTCATCTTATCTGGATCTATCTCTGCAAAGATCGTTTCATTTGGAATTTCACGCACAAACGTCGTATCTTTAGCTGACATTTCATGTCGATTAATAATCTTATTAATGAACATATTGAAATCGACTATTTCTTTCGTAATTTGATCTGACTCGTTGTCCATACGAGAGAGTTGTAATAAATCATTGACGAGTCGAATCATTCGCTCCGTCTCTTCACGAGTGACTTGTAAGAAACTTGGCGCGATCTCTTCGTCTTTCCATGCACCTTCTTCTAGTGCTTCTATATAACTATTCATTGAGGTTAATGGCGTACGTAGTTCGTGTGAAACATTCGCAACGAATTCGCGACGTTCCCGTTCTATTTGTTGTTGTTCTGTGACATCATGTAACACCGCAATATACCCCGTCACGAAACCTGTTTCTTGCACGATTTGACTAAAGTTAATCCGAGCGATAATATCTTCTGTTTCATTGATATCTAACAAGAAGCTATCGTTATTTTCTTGAATTTCATCTAGTGAGAAATCTTCTTCAAGCTTTAAGATATTAAGCATATGCTGCCCAATAATTTCCTCTTTCACCATACCCATCATCTTGAGTGCCATATCGTTGACGATGCGCACACGGCCGCGGCGGTCTGTGGCGATGATACCATCGCTCATGTGGGTGATAACAGAATCGAGCCGGCGCTTCTCACTTTCAGTATTAGCTTGAGCTTCTTGGACGCGTTTAGATAGATTATTAAAGGCTAACGCCAGTTCACCGATTTCATCGTTACCATATATCTTAACGCGTTGAGTATAGTTCCCTTTAGACATTTCAATCGTCTGATTACGCATATCCGTGATAGGTTTCGTAATTGTACGCGCAATGAAGAAACCTAAGATAATAGTAATGATAAGAGAAATTGCAGTACCGACGATAAAGATTTGATTAATATTGTTAAGCTGATCGTAAACATTATTGATATCGGACTCAATGTAGATATTACCAATCGTGCCTTTATTCGTTTTTACAGGTAAGTTATACACCCATACTCGTTGCTTTCCATTCCCGTAATCTTTGAGCACCGTGTGACTATTTGATTCACCGAGTGAAAGTGCTTTTTGAATGGAATTATCATTCACTTTTTGATTGATAAGACTACGCGTAGACTGCTTTGAGGTTGCGACGATAATCTGATCATTATCGATGAAGCGTATCTCTTCAATTTCTTGACGGTTCGCATATTCATTCAGCAAATTCTGAACTTCTTTCTGACTGTTGACAGACTTATCTTCTTGGTAAACCTTTTCTATCCCCAGCTCAATTTGTTTCGCATATTGTGAGATGTTGCTTTTGAATGTTTGCGTCTGTTCTTTTTCAAGGCTATTGGTAAAGTACAAGCCGATAATCTGCATACCGATAATAATGAGTAATACATAGACAATTACTAGTTTGGTGTGTAAGGATTGAAACTGCTTAAGCCACTTCATGTTGAACGACCTCTAGTCATGTTGTTGAAGGAAATATCCAACACCACGGCGCGTAACAATATATTCTGGATGAGAAGGATCATCTTCTATTTTTTCACGTAAACGACGTATAGTAACATCCACGGTACGCACATCACCAAAGTAATCATAACCCCAAACAGTTTGTAAGAGATGTTCACGTGTCATAACTTGACCCATGTGTTTGGAGAGGTAGTGGAAGAGTTCAAACTCACGATGTGTCAGTTCGATATCTGTCCCTCGTTTTTTAATAGAGTAAGCATCTGGATATATGACGATATCTTTAATTGTAATATCATTTGAAGTGTTGTCGTCCACTTGCTGAGCTGGCTTGGAATAATGACGGCGTAAATTAGCCTTCACGCGCGCAATTAATTCACGCGTACTGAAAGGTTTCGTAACGTAATCATCTGCACCAAGTTCTAAACCTAACACTTTATCAATTTCTGAGTCTTTTGCGGTTAACATAATGATAGGCATTTCAAACTTCTTACGTACTTCGCGACACACTTCCATACCGTCTCGTCCCGGTAACATAATATCTAAGAGAACGATATCTGGTTCTTCCTCGTATATTAAGTCTACTGCGTCGTTACCGTCATAAGCACAGTGAACTTCATACCCTTCTTTTTTTAAATTAAATTCTAAAATGTCTGCAATTGGTTTTTCATCGTCAACTACTACAACTTTTCTAGCCATAATTTAAACCTCATTTCTCAATTGTAGTACTTACACTTTAAATATCTTATATGTCTCTATCTTATAATTTACCATTATTATACTGCTAATTCTATGATTCAAATAAAAAACTTAAATTAGTAATTAACTCATGATACCACTGCTGAAAACTAAACTGAAAAATTATGATTTTCAATAAGTTGATATACTAATTATTGTAGCCCAAAACCTTTTATTCTCGTTGTTTTAACCCATACGCTAAAGATTATTAATTTCTTTAAAAAATTGTTAAAAAGCGCTTGTCATCTTTTATAAGAGTTGCTATAATTTATCTTGTGCTTAAGAACGGCTCCTTGGTCAAGCGGTTAAGACACTGCCCTTTCACGGCAGTAACACGGGTTCGAGTCCCGTAGGAGTCACCATTAATTGGTCCCGTAGTGTAGCGGTTAACACGCCTGCCTGTCACGCAGGAGATCGCGGGTTCGATTCCCGTCGGGACCGTAGATGTTCACCCAATAGGGTGGGCATATTTTTTTTTGCATTCTTATCTTCTATCGACCCTCTTACTTAAAGCTTCAATCCACTCATCAATCTAAACCTAACTTCAAGCAGACGCATTTATTTCAACTACTTAAAATATGTACTTGCCACTCACATTTAAACCGTTTATCCCTCACTGTCTTATCTATTTCTCAAGATTTTTAATACCGCTTCATTCATCCATCTAACACTGATCTCTACAGTTTAAATTAATACTTTTCATTAGAGGAAAGGGAGCGGGACAGAAATCTAATTTGATTAAAAAGATTTCGTAGTCCCGCCCCGGCAAAGATGATTAGAATTGAAAAAAGCTTGATACAAGCGCGTTTTCAAATCAGTCATCTACTGCCAAGATGTTGAAGAGGCTGGGACATAAAGATCTTTGATTAGAGAGAATAAGGCAATTTCTATTGTAATAATACAGAAATTGCCTTTTTTACTATTATTTTGACTATAGTTAGCTCGTTGAGCTACTACT
>NZ_JAOPKZ010000022.1 GCF_025519785.1 Staphylococcus marylandisciuri
TGATCGGTTTTGACTACGGATTTAAAATCCAAGAGACCGCACGATCTACTTCTCTCTTTAACTATAAAAAATAGCTATGAAAAAATCTATCGTCATAGATTTCTTCATAGCTAATCTTAGTATGTTTAGACACTTGCAAATGCAAACCCTTTAATATCAAGGGTTCCAAGCTATAAATAATGGAGGTGGCGGGATTTGAACCCGCGTCCAGAGGTCCTGATACAAATCTTTCTACGTGTGTAGTCTGTTCGAGAATTTCACATCATGCTAGGGAACAGACAACCAACATGATGCTAGTTTGATTAGATCTCTTCTAGGCAGACTTCAAACGGCAGTGCCTAGCGTATCCTACTAAGGTTGAATCGCGTTAACAGCACGTAGGCGATGCTGTTAGGCGATGCAGTGGCTATTACGCAGCTACTGCTAAATTATCGTTTGATTTGCCAGTTATTATTAACTGAATGTGTTGATGACGGAGACAACCCTCCGACACGCTTAATGAGCTCGGGGGACCCCTGTCGAATCCAAGAACACCCCCGTAATATGAAATTGGAGACATGTACTTTCTGTTAGCAGTCGCAGTGATAATCGATATTAAGATGCTTATTTAAACTGCTCTCTAAACAGAAAGCACATATTATCTTATCAAACAGTAAGGCTTTTGGCAACATGCGTTTTTCGCTTAATAACGACTCTTAAGCGCTCTATCAACATCGCGCTTCATTGCTTTCTCTTTTAACGCTTGACGTTTATCATATTTTTTCTTACCTCTCGCAACTCCGAGTAAGACTTTGCAATTACCGCGTTTTAAATACAATTTAAGCGGAACGATAGAGTAACCTACTTCACGCGTTTGCTCGCCAATCTTATTGATTTCTCGTTGATGAAGTAATAGTTTTCGAGAGCGACGTGGATCATGGTTAAATTGATTTCCCTCTTCGTAAGGGGCAATGTGCATGTTCTGCAACCAAATTTCGCCCTTCTTTACTTGAGCATAGCTATCTTTAAGATTAGCGCTTCCACGTCGGATTGACTTGATTTCTGTTCCTTTTAACACAATGCCCGCTTCAATCGTACTCTCTATATTAAAGTCGTGCCGAGCTTTACGATTGAGTGCTAACGTACCGGGAGATGTTTTCTTCTTCTTCGCCATTTAGTTTCACCTCTTCATTGCATTATTTTTTCTTCTTACGCGCTTTTTTCTTCACTTTCTTAGCTTTGTAAAATGGCTTGTGATTTGTACTGCCTTTGCCGGATTTTTCACGTTTACGTGCATTTTTTCCTTTTCGTTGTTTGCGCTTTTTCTTTTTACCTTTATTATCTTTACCTTTATCAAGAGACTTACCTCGCGTCTTAGCCTGAATAGTTGTTCCTCTAGCTGGACGTTGGCTTGTCTCTGCTTTAGGTAAAGGCATACCGACAATTTGGAAGTCAATCATTCGTTCATCAACGTCAACATTGATAACTTTGATCTTAACTGGATCACCTATTCTAAATACTTTCGCCATCCGTTCGCCAATCAAGGCCATTTGACGTTCATCAAAGTTATAATAATCATCGGTCATATTCGCTATGTGAACCATACCTTCTACAGTATTATCAAGTTCTACAAACATACCGAAGTTAGCTACTGAACTAATCACACCTTCGTATTCTTCACCGATATGCTGAACCATAAATTCAGCTTTCTTAAGCTCATCGGTATCCCTTTCAGCCTCAATTGCTCTGCGCTCTCGCTCAGAAGTGTGTTCAGCTATTTCAGGTAAGTCCTCTTTCCACTGTTGCAACGCTTCGTCATCCATAGTTTGTTCGATGAGATATTTACGTATTAATCTGTGCACCACTAAATCAGGATATCTACGTATAGGTGACGTGAAGTGAGTGTAGTATTCAGCTGACAATCCAAAATGGCCTAAGTTCGCATCGTCATAATGTGCTTGTTGCATAGAGCGTAGCATCATAGTGGAAATCACCATTTGTTCAGGTTTACCTTCTACTTCTTTACTAATCTCTTGCAATGTTGAAGGATGAATATCTTCTCCTGTTCCACGTATCATAATACCAAAGTTCGTAATGAAGTCGAAGAACTGACGCAAACGGTCAGATTTCGGTTGTTCGTGTACACGATAGATAAAGGGAACATCCTTTTTATCGAAGTGTTCAGCAATAGTTTCATTAGCTGCTAGCATAAATGATTCGATTAAACGCTCACCTTCACCGCGATTGCGAACTTGTATATCAGTAGGAATTCCCTCGTCATTAACAAATACTTTAGCTTCATCAATGTCGAAATCAATTTCGCCACGCCGCTGTCTCATAGCAATTAAAGTATTAGATAACTCTTTAGCTAAGTCAAGCATAGGAACGAGATCAGAATATTGAGCGCGTGTTTCAGAATCATGGTCTGTAATTATCTTATTAACATTATCATAAGTCATACGGTAATTGGAGTGTATGACGCTATCAAAGATTTCATGTTTAACTATATCGCCACGTTCATCAATCTCCATGCGACAACTTAGCGTTAGGCGATCTACATTAGGGTTAAGTGAACAGATTCCGTTACTCAAGCGATGGGGAATCATAGGGATCACTCTGTCTACAAGGTATACGCTAGTCCCACGCTCATAAGCTTCAACATCCAGCTCAGAACCTTCTGTTACATAGTAACTTACATCTGCAATACTGACTGTAAGTTGAGTATGACCGTTGTCAAGCTTCTTAACACTGATGGCGTCATCCAAATCTTTAGCATCTGCACCATCAATTGTGATCGTTAACTCATCTCTTAAATCTCTACGACCTTCAATTTCCTCTGGCTTAATTTCTTCTGGTACTTCTTTAGCTTCGTCAAGAACTTTATCAGGGAATTCGATTTCAATACCGTGTTGGTAAATAATAGATAGAATATCTACGCCCGGATCATTCTTGTGACCTAGAATAGCTGAAATATGGCCTTCTGGATTATCTGTACTATCAGCATACTTAGTGATTTGTACGAGGACTTTATGACCATCTACAGCGCCTAAGTCGTTGCCTTTAGGGATAAAGATATCTTGAGTAATACGTTTATCATCAGGAATAACGAAACCAAAGTGACGCGCTTCACTGTACGTTCCTACAACCTGCGTCACATTGTGCGTTTCTATGGATTTCACTTCACCTTCAAGTTTACCCCGATGGTCACCGCGAGATTTGTGCAGTTCTACTAACACAGTATCTCCATCTAAAGCTCTGTTGATCTTAGTAGGGGGAATAAAGATATCTTCTAATTCTTTATCTTCTGGACGGAGAAAAGCAAAGCCTCGCTTATTCTGACTTAACTTACCCTTAATTAACTTCCCCTGCTTTAAATCTGGGGTTTCTTTCTTCTGGTATCTATCGGTTTTCGTTCTTTCCACTAGTCCTGATTGCTCTAGTTCAACCAATATTTTTATGAGATCTCTGAATGAATCAGCATTATCCAAGCCTAACTCATCTTGAAAGTCTGAGACAGACATAGGCTCATAATCAGGTTGTTTAATAATTTCTTCAATGGATTGCTTTAAATTCATCATGCCCCTCCTTTCCTTTGTCATTCAAGTTTAATTTATTCAGTCCATTCTAAGCTTTTAAGGAATTGGTGCACTGATTTAAACACTTCTTCCTTTTCTTTGTCTATCGTAATGACATGACCTGAATTTGCATACCATTGTATATCTTTTTCAGCTTCATCAGTATCTGCTTCGTTGTATATAATGTTCACAGAATTCGGATTGATCATCTCATCTTGTTCAGCTTGTATAACTAGTAAAGGGTCTAATACGTCGTCAATATGTTCTCTAATGTCTTGAATTTGGTGCTGTAGCTCTTTCAAAGTTGAAGTCGGTTGGAACGCCTGCATCTCTTGTTCAATTTGTTGTGGCTCTTTACCTTCGTACTGTTTGAACTGTCTTGCATACTTTAACACGCCTTCGAACATTGAGCCTTCCGTCTTAATATACATAGGAGAACACATGGTTACAATACCCTTTACATCTCGATTTAAGCTTAATTTCAATGCATAACAGCCACCGAGTGATAATCCTGCAACAGCGATTTCATCATACCCTAAATCTTTCAGGTGATCGTAAGCATCGAGTACATCTTTGAACCACACGTGAGGGCTTGATTTAAGGATTTCTTCTGGCGGCGCACCGTGACCTTCGTATTGAGGTGCGTAACAAGTATAACCTTGTTTCTGCAGATATCTACCAAGTTGTCTTACATCAGCCGAACTGCCTGTAAATCCATGTAACAGGAGCACTGCCTTTTTGCCTTCTTCAAATAAAAAAGGTTGGGGTAATTTAATCTTCACATTTGTCAGCCCTTTCACATCTATGTCTTATTATCATATCTACCCGGTTGAGAGAGACTGGCACGTACACCAGCCTCTACTTTAAATATAGGATGCGGTGTCAGTGTATGAGCTAAGTTGAGCCGTAATCTACATCACTAAATAGCACCTTAGTAGTGGTGTCAAAGAGGGTGGGACATAATGTAATGTCTCAGTCTCTTTCAGCATCTTGGCAGTAGATGACTGATTTGAAAATGCGCTTGTATCAAGCTTTTTTCAATTCTAGTCATCCTTACCGGGACGGGACGACGAAATCTTTTTTATTCAAATTAGATTTCTGTCCCGCTCCCTCTTTCAGCATCTTGGCAGTAGATGACTGATTTGAAAATGCGCTTGTATCAAGCTTTTTTCAATTCTAGTCATCCTTGCCGGGGCGGGACGACGAAATCTTTTATTCAAATTAGATTTCTGTCCCGCTCCCTTCAACATCTTGACAGTAGATGACTGATTTGAAAATGCGCTTGTATCAAACTTTTTTCAATTCTAGTCATCCTTGCCGGGGCGGGACGACGAAATCTTTTTATTCAAATTAGATTCCTGCCCCGCTCCCGTCCCATACTTCATTTACTATTATAAAATAAAAAAAGGCTGGGACATAATGTACTGTCTCAGCCTCTTCAACATCTCGGCAGTAGATGACTGATTTGAAAACGCGCTTGTATCAAGCTTTTTTCAATTCTAGTCATCCTTACCGGGGCGGGACGACGAAATCTTTTGATTCAAATTAGATTTCTGTCCCGTTCCCCCATTACTCTTCAAGAAGTGATCAATCAATTCACCTTAAAGACCAAAATAACTAATAGCAATCATAATTAAGAAAAATATGACTGACAACACAATTGTTATTCTATGCAAAAATAAATCGATACCGCGTTGTTTTTGTTTACCAAATAACTGCTCAGCACCGCCACTGATAGCGCCTGAAAGTCCGTTACTTTTACCTTCCTGGAGTAATACAACAGTTACCAATGCAATACAATCTATAATTAATAAGACTATCATCAATGTATGCATAAAATTGTCCTCCGATCATTATATACGAAAGGCATTATAGCACATTAACTAATACAATATCAATATCTTAACGATTGAACGTGCTCTTCCGCTTAATCGAAACTACCAACATGTATATCGCTAACACCGCTGATAATACTAGAACTATGCTTAATGGCACAGTCGCCCCCCACTCTTTCACATCAACAAGCGCTTTATAAATTGCTGTGAGATTTACTAAATTGTACAAGAGATTAGAGATATAAACAGCGAACATAAACCACCATAAATAAGGATGCCGGTTCCATATCGCTACAATGCCCGCTAAGTATGCGAGAACATACATAATACCTGTAAAACGAAAGCTGTTTAAGATGGTACCAACCGCATTGTCAGTTACGCGATGACCCGCATCTATAAACATTTGTTGTACTACGCTTTGGTCTAGCATTACAAATATATGTAAGGCATACAGTAGTGCGAGTGCTAAGGAGCTATATGCTATGTATTTACCGGTCTTTATTTCTTTAAGACTTGCGTTCTTATCCATCATTAAAGAATCCTCTCTACTATTTTCATTACTAATTATAACATGTTAATAGCGCAGGAGGAATTATGCGTCTATAACAAAAGCTGAGGTTATCTACAAAGCGTTACATTGTTAGTTCACCTAACATGTAAGAGTGCTTCCATAACCTCAGCTTACTTTACAATCTAAACGCTGCTCTCCTTAAGTCAACAAGGAAGTTTACTTTTCTAAATTATAGAATGATTTAATACCATCAAATTTAGCCGTTTCATATAATTCGTCTTCAATACGTAGTAACTGGTTGTATTTAGCAATACGGTCAGTTCTTGAGAGTGAACCTGTCTTTATCTGACCAGCGTTAGTAGCAACAGCTATATCTGCAATTGTAGTATCTTCCGTTTCGCCAGAACGGTGAGAGACAACAGCTGTATAGCCTGCTTTTTGAGCCATTTCGATAGCATCGAATGTTTCAGTTAGAGTTCCTATTTGATTCACTTTAATAAGAATTGAATTACCGATTCCTTTTTCGATACCTTCCGCTAATTTAACGGTATTTGTCACAAACAGATCATCACCAACGAGTTGAACACGGTCACCAATGCGGTCAGTTAGCACTTTCCAACCGTCCCAGTCGTTTTCATCCATACCGTCTTCAATGGAAATAATAGGATATTT
Source organism: Staphylococcus marylandisciuri (assembly GCF_025519785.1). Classification (GTDB taxonomy): domain Bacteria; phylum Bacillota; class Bacilli; order Staphylococcales; family Staphylococcaceae; genus Staphylococcus; species Staphylococcus marylandisciuri. The sequence goes on from NZ_JAOPKZ010000022.1 coordinate 6,573, forward strand.
ATTAACGAGTTCTTCTAAATAATCAACTTGTTCTTCAGCTGAACGTTTAGCTCCGTTATCGCCCTCGAATTTAGTGTAGTCATATACACCATTTTCATAGAACTCAGAAGAAGCACAATCAAATCCTAAGAACACATCTTCTCCTGGCTTAAGATCAACAGCTTCAATCGCTTGAATGATAGTTTCTACTGCGTCTTCAGTACCTTTAAACTTCGGTGCGAAACCACCTTCATCACCTACAGCAGTTTCAAGACCGCGGTCTTTAAGGATCGCTTTAAGGTTATGGAAGATCTCCGCACCCCAGCGCAATGATTCTTTAAATGATTCAGCACCTAATGGTAGAATCATGAACTCTTGGAATGCAACAGGTGCGTCTGAGTGAGAACCACCATTTACAATATTCATCATTGGCACAGGTAATTGTTTGCCGTTAAAGCCACCTAGATATTTATATAATGGTTGCTCAGTATATTCAGCTGCAGCACGTGCAACCGCAATTGATACACCAAGTATAGCGTTAGCACCTAATTTACCTTTGTTATCTGTACCATCTAATTGAATCATCATTTTATCAAGAGATACTTGATCCAATACTGAAAATTCACCTTCAACAATTTCTGGTGCGATGATCTCATTAACGTTTTCTACTGCTTTTTGAACACCTTTGCCTAAGTAACGTGATTTATCACCATCTCTTAACTCTACAGCTTCGTGTTCACCAGTAGAAGCACCTGATGGTACAAGTGCACGGCCAAATGCGCCACTCTCAGTAATTACTTCAACTTCAACAGTTGGGTTACCACGTGAATCGAGGACTTCACGTGCATAGACATCGTTAATAATTGGCATGTTATTAATCTCCTTTTCCTTTAATTCTTCACTTCACTATCATTATAATCATTCTCAATCGATTAATAAAACGTTTTAATAATCATATTATAGAAAGAACTATCTTCACTTCTTAATGATTGATTAGAGATTCACCAGTCATCTCTTCTGGTTTATCAATATTGAGCAGATCAAGTAGAGTTGGTGCAAGGTCACCTAAACGACCTGTTTCGCGCAATGTGACGCCATCTTTAGTCACGATGACTGGCACCGGATTTGTCGTATGCGTAGTCATAGGCTCATCATCATCTGTCAGCACCATATCAGAGTTGCCGTGGTCAGCAGTAATAATTGCATGACCCCCCATTTCACTGATCTTATCTACGATTTCTCCTAAACACTCATCAACCGCTTCGATTGCTTTAATCGTAGGCTCTAACCTACCGCTATGGCCTACCATATCAGGATTGGCAAAGTTAAGTAGGATGAGGTCTAAATCGCCTTGATTTAACTCTTCTAAGAGCACATCTTTCACTTCGTAAGCACTCATTTCTGGTTTCAAGTCATACGTAGCAACTTTCGGTGAATCAATAAGACGACGTCGCTCGCCTTCAAACGTCTCATTACGCCCTCCACTCATAAAATAAGTTACATGAGGATATTTCTCAGTTTCTGCAATACGGAGTTGCTTCAACCCATGATTTTGAGCTACTTCGCCTATCGTATTATGCAAGTCCACTTTATCGAACACTACTTGAGCGTCGACGTTATCATTATATTTAGTAAAGGTCGCATAGTATAAGTCTTGTACTTGCTCAACTTTAAATCCATCAAAGGCTTTATCGGTAAATATTTCTGATAGCTGAGCTGCTCTATCTGGTCTGAAGTTAAAGAAGATAACCGCATCTCCATCATTAACACCGTTATTTTGACCCTCAATTACAAATGGCTCAACAAATTCATCTGTGACATCTTGTTTATAATTTGCTTCTACGCCTTCTGTCGCTGATTGATAATGCGGCGCAGCGAAATTACGGATAGCGTTATACGCTTTCTCTTCTCTATCCCATCGCTTATCTCTATCCATAGCATAATAACGCCCTGATACTGAAGCAAATTGACCCACACCGATAGCTTTGAATTGTTCTTCCGTATCATGAATATATGTGAGAGCAGATTTCTGATCTACATCACGACCATCTAAGAATGCGTGCACGTATACTTTATCAATGCCGCGTTGCTGAGCAAGCTTTAATATAGCAAACAGATGTTTATAATGACTGTGCACTCCGCCATCGGATAATAATCCAAACACATGCAGTGCCGAATCATTGTTATTCACATGATTCATTGCGTCATTTAGTACTTTATTATCGTAGAACTCTCCGTCCTCTATAGACTTATTTATGCGAGTGAGACTTTGGTATACTACACGGCCTGCGCCTATATTCATATGACCAACTTCTGAGTTGCCCATCTGCCCTTCAGGTAGACCTACATCTAATCCACTTGCTTCAATTTGCGTAGTCGGAAATTGATTGTAATAGCGGTCAAAGTTAGGTTTATGCGCCTGCTTAACTGCATTACCATGCTCACTTTCTCTGTTCGCAAACCCATCTAAGATAATGAGTGCTGTAGGTTGTTTAGCCATGTTACTTTGCACCTTCTAACAATTTCATGAAATCATCAACTTTAAGTGAAGCGCCACCAACTAGAGCACCGTCAATATCACTTTGTCCCATGTATTCTTCAATGTTATGTGGTTTCACACTACCACCGTATTGAATACGTGTTTCTTCAGCTACTTGATCATTAGATAACTCTGCCAACGTCTTACGCACGTGCGCACACATTTCGTTTGCATCTTCAGCATTTGATGATTTACCAGTACCGATTGCCCAGACAGGTTCATAAGCGATTACAACTTGTTTAAGCTGTTCTTCACTGAAACCTTCTACAGCTTTTTTCACTTGCTCGCCTACAACTTCATTCGCCTTGCCACTCTCACGCTGCTCATCGGATTCACCTACACAGATGATAGGAATCATATTATGGTTGAATACAGCATGTGCCTTTTTATTCACTTCTTCATCAGTTTCATGGAAGATGTCACGACGCTCTGAGTGACCAATTACTACGTATTGAACGCCTAAGTCTGCAAGTGCTAACGGAGATGTTTCTCCAGTAAATGCACCGCTGTCTTCATAATATGCATTCTGTCCACCAATTTTTAGCCCTTCTGCTTTCCCTTCTTTAACGAGTGATATGAGTGCATCTAATTGAATAGTAGGTGCACAAATCACTGATTCTACTTGCTTTGTATCAGGTAATGTTGGTAAGTCATTTATGAATTCTTTAGCTTCTTGAACCGTCTTATTCATTTTCCAGTTACCAGCAATAATAGGTTTTCTCATTAAAATCACTCCTATGGTTATTTTTAACTATGGTAAGCTTAACTTATTTATCATTAATAGCGCCTATGCCAGGTAAGTCTTTACCTTCTAGATATTCTAACGAAGCTCCACCACCAGTTGAAATGTGACTAAATTTATCGCCATAACCTAACGAACTAGCTGCAGCTGCTGAGTCACCGCCACCGATGATCGTGTTAGCGTCTTTCAACTCCGCGATGGCTTCACATACACCCGTCGTTCCTTTAGCGAAGTTACTGAATTCAAAGACACCCATAGGTCCGTTCCACACAACAGTATGCGCGCCTTCAAGCTGTTCTTTAAATAACTGAACAGTCTTAGGACCGATATCTAATGCTTCTTGATCTTGTGGAATGTCATCAACTGAAACCTCAGTAATTTCAGCATCGTTTGAGAATTCAGATGCTGCTTTAACATCAACAGGTAACACAATTTGATCACTGTGGTCGTCTAGTAACTTTTTAGCAAAATCAATCTTATCTTCTTCTAATAATGATTGACCGATTTCTTTACCTTGCGCCTTTAAGAATGTATATGCCATACCGCCACCGATAAGTACTTTGTCAGCAATATTGAGTAAATTAGTAATCACGTTAATCTTATCGGACACTTTCGCACCGCCGAGGATAGCTACTACAGGTTTGTCTGGATTCTCAACGACACCACCGATATAACGGATTTCTTTATCCATGAGATAACCAGCGACTGTTTCTAGGTGCGTAGCAATTCCTACGTTTGAAGCGTGCTTACGATGCGCTGTGCCAAAAGCATCGTTGACGAAAACATCTCCTAGAGAAGCCCAATATTTACCTAACTCAGGATCGTTCTTAGACTCTTTCTTACCATCTAAGTCTTCAAAACGAGTATTTTGCACGAGTAGGACGTCACCTTCGCCTAGCTCTTTAATTGATTGTTCAAGGTTCTCACCTCGAGTTTCGGGAACAAATTTGACCTTTTGATCTAATTTAGACTCTAAATCTTTAGCAATTGGTTCGAGCGTTAAACTTTCTTTGTCACTTTCCTCTTTAACTTTACCTAAATGGGAGAATAGAACGACTTTACCACCTTGTTCAATGATGTATTTAATGGTTGGTAAAGCTTGAACGATGCGATTATCGTCAGTTATTTCCCCATCTTTCATAGGCACGTTGAAATCCGCACGTACGAGGACTGTCTTACCTTTTAATTCTAAGTCAGATACTATTTTCTTTGCCATTAGAACTTCCTCCTTAATATGGACTCTAAAGTAAAAATAAGCGGAGAAGCGCCTGTGCTCCCCGCTTACTCCTAAGCCCGTTACAATTCAATCATAGCACAAAGGCATGGCTACTTGTTGAAATTGTAATACTTATTTACTTTGTTCTGCTAGATATTCAAGTGTACGTACGAGTTGTGCAGTATAAGACATTTCATTATCATACCAAGCAGCTACTTTAACTAATTGACGATCACCAACAGTCATAACACGAGTTTGAGTTGCGTCAAATAGTGAACCGTAAGTCATGCCGATAACGTCAGAAGAAACAATTTCATCTTCTGTATAACCGAATGATTCTGTTGAGGCATTTTTCATTGCGTTATTTACATCTTCGATAGACACATCTTTTTCTAATACTACTGTTAATTCAGTTAAAGAGCCTGTTGCAACTGGTACACGTTGTGCTCCACCATCTAATTTGCCATCAATTTCAGGGATAACCAAGCCGATAGCTTTTGCCGCACCAGTTGAGTTAGGAATGATGTTTTGTGAAGCTGCACGTGCACGACGTTTGTCACCTTTTTTGTGAGGTGAATCTTGTGTATTTTGATCACCAGTGTATGCGTGGATAGTTGTCATGAATCCTTCAACTAAGCCAAATTCGTCATTAAAGACTTTAGCCACTGGAGCTAATGAGTTAGTAGTACATGACGCACCTGAAACGATTTCTTCAGATCCATCTAATGTGTCATGGTTTGTGTTATATACGATAGTTTTCATATCACCTTTACCAGGTGCTGAGATTAATACTTTTTTAGCACCAGCGTCAATATGAGCGTGTGCTTTCTCTTTCTCAGTGAATAAGCCTGTACATTCAAGGACTACATCGATGTCTAAGTCTTTCCAAGGTAATTTGCTTGGATCTGGTTCAGAGAATGATTTCACTTCTTTACCATTTACGCGGAAACCGTTGTCTTCAACTTCTACTTCGCTAGTAAAACGTCCTTGCATTGTGTCATATTTAAGTAGGTGTGCAAGCATTTCGTCGTCAGTTAAATCGTTAACTGCAACTACATCGATACCATCTACATCTTGGATTCTTCTAAATGCTAAACGTCCAATTCTTCCAAAACCATTAATCGCTACTTTTACTGCCATGTCAATGGCCTCCTTTAAAATGATATTTTGTAAAGTGAAATTACATTAATTTCAATAGTTTAATATTACTTTGTTTCTGTAATAACCTGTGCTGCGCTTTCATCTGTGATCAATACAGTGTTTTTCGGAGCAATCTCAAGATAAGCTTTGATCGCTTCTCCCTTCGATTTGCCTCCTGCCACTGCATAAATGTACTCCTTAGATGTTAAATCTTCGAGTTGCAACCCAATGGTTTTCACTTTATGAATGATCTGTCCTCGCTCATCAAAGTAATAACCAAAGGCTTCGCCCACAGCATTATGATGTTGAAGTTTCTCCACCACATCGTTAGAAGATTGTCGTCGATACGCCATCTTCAGCGCATCACCAATGCCATGAATCGTTACATTTGATTGTTTAATCTTCTCTAAAGTTTGAATTACTGACGGTTCTGACATCAACATATGATATGTTGATTCACTTACGTTATCTGGAACGTATAGTGTCGTGTAGTCTCCACCAGTTTGTTGCGCCATACTCGCAGCAATCGTATTAGCTTGATAGCCAACATTCTCTCCAAGACCTCCCCGAGCCGGGACGAAGAAGACTTTAGAGACTAACTGATGCATCGAATTACTCACATATGCCATGGTCGATCCACCAGTTACTGAAACGATTGCTTGATCGTATAGAATCGATTCAACGATTTCGCCAGCTTGCTTCGCCATTTCGATCTTCACTGATTGCTCATCATCAGAATCGCCAGGGATTACAAGCACATCCTCAATTTCATACTTATCCTTGATCATTTGAGCTAATTGTTGATTGTCAGCATAGATATTGAAATAAATACTCAGCTGTTTAACTGTCTCTAAACCACTCGACGTTATCTCCATACCAGTTGGCTTAACCTTTATGAGGTCTTGAGACTTCAGAGCGTTCGTTTCAGATCTGAGTATGCGTTCTGTAATCCCCATCGTTTCACTTAAACTGCGTCGACCCACTGGTTGTTTCTGAGCGATAGTAGTGAGTATCGAAAAGCGACGATACATCTTATCAACGACTTCAGGTACGAGTCTTTGTTGTACTTTAATTAAGTCCTGCACTACTATCCTCCTTCACTATTTTTTATATTAGGGTCAAGATATAACCACGGTTTGACTTTATACGTCCCTCATGGGACAAAAAAATATTATCTTTACAGTTAAAATACTACTACTGTCTTTTTTAAAATGCAAGAGAAAGATTTACGTGATCATCTCTGCTATTATATATTATTTTATTACCCATAAAATGTAATTTATAATCGTTATTTACGCTTAAATAAGTTTTTAAATCAATGAAATCGGCTACTACATATAGTAATCATTTTTTAAAGGAGTGGTAATAATGACTAAACGCCGTGAGACTGAAGATCATGAAGTTATAGAACCTGGCGACAAGCGATACAAAGATGATAGTTACTTTAAAAATCAAGAACCTCATAGATATGAGGAAGAAGATCCTAATATTTATATCCGCAATTATGGTTGTACTAGTGGACCTGGCTGCATGGGTGGTTGTCTCTTCTCTATCATCATATCAATATTACTCACTTGGTTACTCAATTTACTATTTTAACATCACATAATTAACGGTAAGGTCTTAAAGCGAGGCATAAATTCTGAAGTTATAGTTAGTTGGAAAAGCGTATGAGTGTAGCTAGGCATTAAGTCATGTGATTCTTTATATAATCTATATAGAGCAGTGACTCATTTTAATCTTCTAACACTTTTAGTTATCAGTTGTAAAACATATAAAAAAGGAGGGAGGTTAAAATCTTACTGATCCTAACACTCCACTCCTTAAGACGACTTGAAAATTTCAACTTGTTTCCAGTCGCCTGATTCATATGATTTTATTGAGGATAAGACATAAAGCTTCTTCGCTATTGGAAACCGATTAATAGCGTTCCAAAAGCAGGATGTCGACAGAAACGCTCACGATTCGGGAGCGGGACAGAAATCTAATTTGAATAAAATGATTTCGTAGTCCCGCCCCGGCAAGGATGGCTAGAATTGAAAAAAGCTTGATACAAGCTCGTTTTCAAATCAGCCATCTACTGCCGAGATGTTGAAGAGGTTGGGACATAAAGATCTTTGATTAGAGAGAATAAGGCAATTTCTATTGTAATAATACAGAAATTGCCTTTTTTACTATTATTTTGACTATAGTTAGCTCGTTGAGCTACTACTTTTCTTATATTAAGT
>NZ_JAOPKZ010000023.1 GCF_025519785.1 Staphylococcus marylandisciuri
TCACGTGATCTTCTGTACCATCTGGATATCTCACTGTTACTGGTACATCTGTTTTACCTGATGTATTGCCATCTGGTAATTTCGCACCTTTATCCACTGTGACTGTCGGCTGTTTACCTTCTGTTGGGTAGCCTGGTACTGTGACTGCTCCTGTTACATCATCTGATGTTACTGGTGTACCGTGTTCTCTCTCTACTGGTGTTACCTTCGGTTCGTACTTATCTGCTTGTGGTTGTTCCTTAATTGTTACTGGTACTGTCACGTGATCTTCTGTACCATCTGGATATCTCACTGTTACTGGTACATCTGTTTTACCTGATGTATTGCCATCTGGTAATTTCGCACCTTTATCCACTGTGACTGTCGGCTGTTTACCTTCTGTTGGATAACCTGGTACTGTGACTGCTCCTGTTACATCGCCTGATGTTACTGGTGTACCGTGTTCTCTCTCTACTGGTGTTACCTTCGGTTCGTACTTATCTGCTTGTGGTTGTTCCTTAATCGTTACTGGTACTGTCACGTGGTCTTCTGTACCATCTGGATATCTCACTGTCACTGGTACATCTGTCTTGCCTGGTGTATTACCATCTGGTAATGTTGCACCTTCATCCACTGTAACTGTCGGCTGATCACCTTCTGTTGGATAGCCTGGTACTGTGACTGCTCCTGTTACATCGCCTGATGTTACTGGTGTACCGTGTTCTCTCTCTACTGGTGTTACCTTCGGTTCGTACTTATCCGCTTGTGGTTGTTCTTTAACCGTTACCGGTACTGTTACATGATCCACTGATCCGTCTGGATATCTCACTGTCACTGGTACATCTGTCTTGCCTGGTGTATTACCATCTGGTAATGTTGCACCTTCGTCCACTGTTACTGTTGGAGTTCCTTTTCCAGCAGGGTAATTCGGAATTGTTACAGCATTACGTACATCTTCTGGAGACGTTGATTGACCATATTCTTTAGTGATTGGAGTAACCTTAGGCTCATAACTACGTGCATCTGTTACTTTAACAGTTAATGAGTCCGCAGCCATATCACGATCATTCACTACTAACACTGCTGTATAGTGATCTCCATCTTTAGCAGTGGCAGGAATTTCAAATGCAGATATCGCTTCACCTTCAGTTAATGTAGTGAAATCTTTAGTCTTCTTAACTACTTTACCATCTTTGTCTCTCCACTCTATGTGAGTTGGTAGAGGTGAGAAGATTTGACCATCTAAATCAATGTGTGCTACATCACCTGGCACAGCTGGTTTATCAGTGTTATTAAAATCAAGAATATTTAAGTTAATATCCGTCTTAGGAATTAACGCAAAGTTAACGTTATACCACATTGGATTAGCAACTAAGTTCTGTGCTGGTGCAGCTTGAGGTGTGAACAATAAGTTTTTATTAGCTTTTGTAAATTGTGGTGTAGTGAATGAAGAATATCCATTCATTAGTTCGCCCTTCGGATTGATGACATAACCATAAATATAGTCATCATTTAGCTTATCATTAGGGAATCTAACCGTATAATTACCGTCTTTGTCTGTGAGACCGTAAACTGTAGCAGAAATATACTCAGGATGTGCTTCTAATAATCTCTTCGCTGCGTCTGCTCGTTGAGAATTATCTAAGTTAGCCACTTGAGTTTTGTATGCTGCAGCACCCTCTTTAGTTAGAGAAGAGAATACTACTGTATAACCCTGTGCTGCTGGTTCTTTAGGTGCTTTGTTTGGACCAGTTGCAGAGTTTGCTTCGTCACCTGCACCTGTTTCTAACCAAACTTTACCTGAGATAGAATTTCTAGCACTAAGGTTAACAGCTGGGCTACCAATCGGTCCTAATTTATCATTAATCCAATCTTTTTTAGGTCTAGTCATATATGAATTAGCTGGTTTAACACCCATAAATATACCCGTACGTTGCATATTCGTACCAATTAATGGGAACTGACCTATGTTCAAGCCTGTAACAGAGTTAACAAATGCTCCTGGAATTAAACCACCAGCTTGGCGTAGCATCGTAGCTGTATTACCTTGAGCAGTCTTGAAATCTTCAATCCATAAACGGTAATATTGACCGTCAATTGCTAAGTACTCATGCTTTTTACCATTCGCATCGATTTGCGGTTTACGTAAATCAAATGCATATGCTCCTGGGCCAGCTTGACTCAAATCATCTTGCGTAAGTCGATTAGATGTTGCCGCTTGGAATGTAGGAGACACCCAACCATCTTTATCGATCCATTGCATGTACACTTTAGTGCCTTCTGGTACTGGAGTTAAGCGCGTACCTACTGTACCTGGCGTTCCGAAGTCAGCAACGTAAGCACGTCCAGATAGTGAGAATTTCGCGTTCGTCATATCTGTAGCTGATTTGATATATCCGTTCTTAATCGCATCAGCTTCTACGACTTTTGCATTGTCAGAATCCGCTGTTGGACCAGCAGCATTCGTAGCGTTTGCTAGAGCTGTCGCAGTGTTCGGATTGCTAGGTGCAGCACGGAAGATTGTTGCTTTAGGTGTTTGGTTCTGCGCTGCAGCTAAAGCGTTAATTAAGGCTACTCTAAATGATTCTGGAGTATAATTATTTTTATCTAAGCCTAAATTATTAACTACACGTTTCGCTTCTTTAGCAGAAACGCCTGTTGCTTTAGAGTAAAAATCTACTGCAGAGTCTCTGTCATGTACAGAAGTGATGTCTGCATAAGGAGATGGATCTTCTTGAGCAGCTTTCTTATCTGCTTCTGTAGCAGTTGCATTTACTTTATCCTCTTTGTTAGTTACAACTTCTTCTTCAGTTGCTTGAGGTTTATCTTGAGCAACCGAATCTTCAGTATTGACTTTTTTGTCTTCTGATTTAGCTTCTTTCACAGTAGACTTAGCTGTTTTTTCTACTTTAGTATCTTCTGCTTTTTTATCATTAGATAACGTCTCTTTAGAAGTGGATGGGTTTTCTTGATTCACCTCAGCCTCTTGAGATTTATCTTGAGTCGCTTCAGTGTCTTGGGATTGATCTTTAGAATCTTCTGACACTTCATCGTTTAAATCAGAAGTAGACTCCTCTTGTTTCTTCTCTTGTGCTTGAGTTGTGGTATCTTGTGCTTTAGTTTCAACTTGATCTTGGTCTGTCGTAGCTTCAGTAGATTCTTCTTTAGTTGATTCAGCAACCTGTCCGTCTTCAGATGACGATGCTTCATCTTTGTTATCTACAGATACTTCACTACTATCTTCTTCAGCAGCTTTAGCATCATTTGAAGCCCCTAATAGTAAGGTTGCACCAATTAAGATTGAAGCTGTACCTACCGTAAATCGACGAATAGAGTATCTATTATGACGATTTGGTAGAAAATCTAATTTCGACTTAGATTTCTTATGTTTCAAATTCACTACCCCCAAATATGTTATTTCATAAGATGTTATCTTATTGATAAAAATAATATACCACACTACTAAGAATGGTTCTACTTATTTTTTTAGTTAATATATTTTGAATAACTTTTTTAATTTTTATTCTCCATTTTTATTATATAAGTTTGATTACAAAGCAATTATTACTTAATAACGTTCTTCTAGAGTTATTTAAATAACTCATTTCTATTTTTATTAAAGTATTTTTATCACATATAATAAGGACTATAGAACGTTAAATAGTATGCGTCTTTAGACGTCGTGCATTATTAGTTTCTTCTTATATTATTTTTTGTACTTCGCGTAATTTGTTAACTTAATACATTAAATTAAGACCTCTTTAATGTATAATCATTTTTTAGTTTTTTATCTTTCAAATATACGTACAATCTTGGTTTTTTGAGGTAAAAATAAGACGATAGTTCGGTAAAATTTTTTTCAAATAATTTTTATTTCCCTTCTGTTTCTCGTGTAGTCTGAAGGGTCTTACCCTATTAAGTCTTTGGCTTTTACTTAAAAATCAGCTGGGCATATCTCAATGTATATTCGTAAATCATGCTTTACACGTGTACTAAAATGGTTAGCACTAAATATCTAAAAGTGAATTCTAAAATCGAGTAGGAGGGAGCGGGACAGAAATCTAATTTGAATAAAAAGATTTCTGTCCCGCTCCCTTTTCTCTCTAGTCAAAGACCTTTATGTTCCAGCCTCGTATAACGAACAAAACGATGTCCACTTTTCTCTAATTCCTTATCCAATTCGTGAAGATAAATATTACAAAGCGACGGGGATTCCAAGCACCCGCTTTTTCCCATTTGGTTTTGGGATTTCAACTTTCTTTACTGCTTATGGTTGATATGTGCCATCGAGCAGTTTCTTTCTAATTTGCGGAAAGTATCGCGCAAAATGCCCATGAAGTTCACTGACCTTCATACCGTCAATACCTGGTGCTCCTTTTTTCTAGACTCTCTTGATAGCTTTTTCAATGTTACTTAGTCTTACAACAAGCTCCATTAGTGTTGGAGACTCACAATATATTTCTTTTATTTCAACCAAGATTTACTGTGCACATTTATATATTCTTTTTCGTTCCACTACTTATCTTTCTATAAGCTGCCGAGCACCCCTTTTTCTGTACACCGTAAATCTATAAACTCCATTCTTTACTTTGTATGAATATTGTTCAGTCCTTCAGTATTTCTACCTACTATGACCTCTGCTGACTTCTCATCATTCGTTGTTACTACGATTTCCATCACTGATGAAATCTCCCCTGGTAAGCGCAATCACTTTCCACTCATGTCACTGCAACATTTACTATATAGAACTCGGGTAGTATCAGATTTTATCTTGTTTAGCAGATTCGTCCATTCTACATAGCCGCGTATGATATTTCTGTTCGTCAGTGCGAGTGTTTGCGTCCGTCTTCCTTCAGATTCCATTTCGCAATGGACACCCTTGTCTTTCGCTAATAGTTCCTACTACCAAGCCTGTAACAGACTTCCACCGTCAAGTTATTACCCTTGCCGGGCCCACTAAAAAAACGGCTAGTGATTTTCATCACTAACCGTTAAAAGTATAGAAACTTTTATTACTATTTCTCTTCTTTATTATTTTTCCGACGACGGAACAACAATAATGCACCTAAACCTGCAAATAAACTTGTATAAAGCGGCGTTTTATTTGTAGATTCTTGACCAGTCTCTGGTAACTGTTCCTTAGATTGGCCAGAAGAATGCGTAGTAGAAGATGTTTGTTCTCTAACTTCTTCAGTTGTATTACCTTTTGAATTAGAAGCTGTAGCATCTCCATTTAATTCATGAGTTGTACCACCGGCATGTGAACTACTCATACCTTCTTTATCGCTTGTCTTAGGTTCTAAATGAGATAACGCATCTTGTGGGTTATTGTCATTAGAATCTTGAGTTTTATCTTCAGTGCGATTATTTTGCTCCGTTTCTGATGGTAACGTTGGCTGAGTATCTTTTCTATCATCATCACATGATGGAGTTGTATTTCCAGCGCCTACTGTCACTTTTACTGTCACTACATCCGTTGAACCATCTGGATAATGAACGACAACTGGGATATCCACTTTCGTGCCTGGAGTTGCATCCTTCGGTGGCGTTACCGTTACCTTGCCTGTCTTCGGATCAACATTCACTGTCCAACCTGGTGGCACGTCTTTTGGTCCTTCAAACGATGTACCTGGTGGTAACTTACTATCTTTCGTTTGTGGTACCTCTACTGGTACGCCTGGTTTCGCCGTTTGATCTTCGTATCCTGGAGTATGGTGATCTGCATCCGTTTCACTTGGATCCTTCGGTACGACAGTGACTGTTACTGTCGGTGTATCTGTTGAACCGTCTGGATAGTGAACGACAACTGGAATATTCACCTTCGTATCCGGTGTTGCGTTCGCCGGTGGTGTCACAGTGACCTTACCTGTATTTGGATCAACGTCTACTGTCCAGCCTGGTGGCACGTCTTTCGGTCCTTCAAACGTTGTACCTGGCGGTAGATTGCCATCTTTCGTTTGTGGCACTTCTACCGGTGTGCCTGGTTTTGTCGATTGATCCTCGTATCCAGGGTCATGTTGACCTGCATCTGTTTCACTTGGATCTTTCGGCACGACAGTGACTGTTACTGTCGGTGTATCTGTTGAACCGTCTGGATAATGAACGACAACTGGAATATTCACTTTCGTATCTGGTGTTGCGTTCGCCGGTGGCGTCACAGTGACCTTGCCTGTCTTCGGATCAACATTCACTGTCCAACCTGGTGGTACATCTTTAGGGCCTTCGAACGTTGTTCCTGGTGGTAAATTGCCATCTTTCGTTTGTGGCACTTCTACTGGTGTACCTGGTTTCGTTCCTTGATCCTCGTATCCAGGATCATGTTGACCTGCATCCGTTTCACTTGGATCTTTCGGTACGACAGTGACTGTTACTGTCGGTGTATCTGTTGAACCATCTGGATAATGAACGACAACTGGAATATTTACTTTCGTATCCGGTGTTGCGTCCGCCGGTGGCGTCACAGTGACCTTACCTGTATTTGGATCAACATCCACTGTCCAACCTGGTGGCACATCTTTAGGGCCTTCGAATGTTGTATTCGGTGGTAGATTGCCGTCTTTCGTTTGTGGCACTTCCACTGGTACGCCTGGTTTCGTACTGTTTTCGTCATAGCCTGGGTCATGTTGACCTGCATCTGTTTCACTTGGATCTTTCGGCACGACAGTCACTGTTACTGTTGGTGTATCTGTTGAACCATCTGGATAATGAACGACAACTGGGATGTTTACCTTCGTATCCGGTGTTGCGTCCGCCGGTGGCGTCACAGTGACCTTACCTGTATTTGGATCAACGTCTACTGTCCAGCCTGGTGGCACATCTTTAGGGCCTTCGAATGTTGTATTCGGTGGTAGATTGCCGTCTTTAGTTTGTGGCACTTCTACCGGTGTGCCTGGTTTTGTTCCTTGGTCCTCGTATCCAGGGTCATGTTGACCTGCATCCGTTTCACTTGGATCTTTCGGCACGACAGTGACTGTTACTGTTGGTGTATCTGTTGAACCATCTGGATAATGAACGACAACTGGGATGTTTACCTTCGTATCCGGTGTCGCGTTCGCCGGTGGCGTCACAGTGACTTTACCTGTGTTTGGATCAACATCTACTGTCCAGCCTGGTGGCACATCTTTAGGGCCTTCGAACGTTGTTCCTGGTGGTAGATTGCCGTCTTTCGTTTGTGGCACTTCTACTGGTACACCTGGTTTCGTACTGTTTTCGTCATAGCCTGGGTCATGTTGACCTGCATCCGTTTCACTTGGATCTTTCGGCACGACAGTGACTGTTACTGTTGGTGTATCTGTTGAACCATCTGGATAATGAACGACAACTGGAATATTGACTTTCGTATCCGGTGTTGCGTTCGCCGGTGGCGTCACAGTGACTTTACCTGTGTTTGGATCAACATCTACTGTCCAGCCTGGTGGCACATCTTTAGGGCCTTCGAATGTTGTATTCGGCGGTAGATTGCCGTCTTTCGTTTGTGGCACTTCTACCGGTGTGCCTGGTTTTGTTCCTTGGTCCTCGTATCCAGGGTCATGTTGACCTGCATCCGTTTCACTTGGATCTTTCG
>NZ_JAOPKZ010000024.1 GCF_025519785.1 Staphylococcus marylandisciuri
GATCATTTGCGCAGTCGTATCATTCTATGTACAAATCTTTTTGTAGCTCATCCAAAAAAAGAGATTAAGCAGCACAAGACTGCTTAATCTCTGGTTTTCAATAACCAGTCCTATTTGACAAAGAGCCTTCTTTTATAACTTCATCTCTATTCTTTTATCAAGATTAAATGCATTTATCTCAATATTAGCGATCTCTTTAGTATCGATTTCTTCATCGTCGTGAGTAGTAACTTTATCTTGTTTAGAGAAATGGTTCTTAAGTTCGTCTTTCAACTCGTTTTCTTGCTCTGGTAAACTATATTCACTTTCATATTTAAATGAACCAATATGATTATCATCTTTATTAAAGATATGAATATCGTATTCCATAGTTGACCTCCTACTTTTTTCTCTATTCGTGGTATACCCTTATAGATATCTGTTTAAAAGTAGTATCGTCAATTAAATCACTAAAACTTAAGCAGTAAAGTAATTTAGATAAATAAGTGCGACAGCTAATAAATTAAATAGAAATATTAAAGCACGTATATATCACTATAACGTATGACGATGCCTTACATACATGAGGCAGTAGATGACTGATTTGAAGATGCGCTTGTATCAAGCTTTTTTCAATTCTAGTCATCTTTGCCGGGGCGGGACGACGAAATCTTTTTGTTCAAATTAGATTTCTGTCCCGCTCCCTTGAATTATTGTTGTTTAAGTGCCTCAATAACTTGATCTACTGCTTCGTTAGCTTTAGATTCAGCTTCACGTAAGCTATTAGCTCCAACACTACGGTTGACACCATCTCTATAGGCAATAGCATAATAATTATAATCTAGGTCTTTACTATCATCAGCTGTAATTAAATCAATTTTATATTCTTTACCATCATTCAAAATATAAAATGTTTGTTCTAAACTTGCTCTAGCATACATTTTTCATACCTCCTTATAAGTTTAATTAATAGTATAACTCACAGAGCCAACAATATCATCCTTCAGTAAGAACGCACGGAGTATGCTATTGAAAGTACAATTTTGCTAAAGAGTAACTCACACAAGTGAATCACCGCAACACCAAACATAATAAGATTAGCCATGAAGAAATCTAAGCCGATAGATTTTTTCATAGCTATTTATTTAGTAAAAGAGAGAAGTAGGTAGAAACATAATATAGCTTTACTTTGGGAAACTGCTTAATAGCCTCCCCCACCAGTAGAATTCGACAGAACCGCTCATGATTCGACAAAATTTAGAAGACCATTTTGCACCCAAAATGCACCCAAAACGGTTCAATAGTAAAAAATGGGTGCAAAAAAGCAACTCAGAATCATCAAATAAAATAACTCGAGTTGCTTTTATAACTAGTGTTTCACCCGATTATCTAGCACCTAATACTGTTTCATATATTGCTCGCGTTCCCATTCCGTCACTTGGGTTCTGTAATAATCCCATTCAATAGATTTGCTATTGAGGAATTGGTTATAAATATGATTACCCATCGCTTCTTTAATAGAATCATTTTCTTTCATCGCTTTAAGCGCAGTGTATAACGTGGATGGTAAATCTTGTACACCAATTGATTCTCTCTCTTCGCGATTTAATTCATAAATATTTTGGTTAACCGGCTCTGGCACATCTAATTTATTCTTAATGCCATCTAACCCTGCTTGTAGTATCGCTGCTAGTGCCATATATGGATTTGCAGCTGGATCAACCGAGCGCACTTCAATACGCGTTGATAGGCCACGAGAAGTAGGAATACGAATTAATGGAGAACGGTTTTTACCGCTCCAAGCAATGTAGCACGGTGCTTCATAACCAGGTACTAATCGCTTATAAGAGTTAACTATAGGATTACAAACTGCTGTAAATCCGCGTGCATTCTTTAAAATACCTGCAGTAAAATGGAAAGCATCTTTAGTTAATTTCATATCACCATTCTCATCGTAGAACGCGTTCTCTTTACCTTTAAATAAAGAAATATTAAAGTGCATTCCACTACCGTTAACACCGAACAGTGGTTTAGGCATGAAGGTAGCGTGTAAGTTATGTTTACGCGCTATTGTTTTTACAACAAGCTTGAATGTTTGAATATTATCGCAAGCTGTTATCGCATCTGCATATTTAAAATCAATTTCGTGTTGACCAGGTGCAACTTCATGATGACTTGCCTCTATATCGAATCCCATATCTTCAAGCTCAAGTACGATGTCACGTCGACAATTCTCACCTAAATCAGTAGGAGCGAGGTCGAAATAACCACCGTGATCGTTCAATTCTAATGTAGGTTCTCCTTTTTCATCTAATTTGAATAAGAAGAACTCTGGTTCAGGTCCTAAGTTGAGATCTGAGTAACCTAAATCTTGCATTTCTTTTAACACTCTTTTTAAATTTGCACGTGGATCACCTTCAAATGGCGTTCCATCTGTTTTGTAAACATCACAAATTAAACGCGCTACTTTACCTTGGCCTGCTGTCCACGGGAAGATCACCCATGTATCAAGATCTGGATACAAGTACATATCTGATTCTTCAATACGAACAAATCCTTCAATTGAGGAACCATCAAACATCATTTCATTGTCTAATACTTTTTCCAATTGACTAACAGGTACTTCAACATTTTTAATCGTGCCTAAGATGTCAGTAAATTGTAAACGTAAATAACGCACATTTTCTTCTTTGGCAAATTTACGAATATCATCTTTACTAAATGAACGTTTTGACATTACTTTTTATCCTCCAATATTTTAATTAATAAAACGTGATAAATCACCGCGGTTGATCGGTATCGACTCTCGTTGCGGCTTTTGAGTCGCTTCAACTATCATGTTATTGCGTAATTGTTGCTCTTCACTCGTGAGATGTGATGGATTGTCATTCATGATTTGTTTAATCGCTTTCATGTTAAATCCTTTTTCAATTAATGTCTTAATTTTAAGTAAAATTTCTAAGTCATTAAGTGAGAACAACCTTTTATTGCCTTTAGTCCTTTCAGGCTTAACAAGTTCATGTGTTTCATAATAACGAATTTGTCGAGGTGACAATTCACTGAGTTTACTCACAACACTCATAGAGAACACGGCCATGTTACGCCTCAAAGCGTCATTAGATTTCAAGTACCTCACCTCTATATTGAACTTGCTATCAATTTATCACACTTTACAAACCTACACAAAACTATGTAAGGTTTTCTGACATATAACTGTGAAAATTATCATGATAGTTCATTATTTCAGTTCCCTATCACCTCTTTTTCAAACACAATTACGGAAGTTATAGAAAATTCTAATATATCTAGAAAAGTAATCGTTCTTTCTACAGAATTTAGAATCTGCTGTTGGTAGAGGTCGGGACAAAAGCGTTTAGGGTTTGCGGGGCCCCAACAAAGAGAAACAGGGACATAATGGTCTTTGACTAGAGAGAAAGAGACTGGGAGATATATCCCAGCCTCTTCAACGTCTCGCCAGTAGATGACTGATTTGAAAACGCGCTTATATCAAGCTTTTTTCAATTCTAGTCATCTTTGCCGGGGCGGGACTACGAAATCTTTTTATTCCAATTAGATTTCTGTCCCGCTCCCAGAGCACAGAAAGTCTACGTCTCAACTCTTCTTAAATGCACAACTGTCCTCTAATAATGATTGTATAAATAATAAAGTCACGTTCTCTAGTAGTAGATAAGATAACTAGAATATAAACGTGACTTGATAAGTTAACTATATTAAATTATTTTTTAATAACTGCTGAACTGCATAAGTCACAGCAAATTTTACATGCTCATACGTCAATCCACCTTGCACATAGGCTTCATAAGGTGGGCGGAGCGGACCATCGGCTGATAATTCAATTGAGGATCCTTGCACAAAAGTACCCGCTGCCATGATTACATCATCTTCATACCCTGGCATGTATGATGGTTCAGGACTAAAATGGGCGTTTATAGGTGAAGCGTGTTGAATACTTTGGCAGAATTGTACCATTTGCTCTGGAGTTTGAAAGCGAACAGTTTGTATTAGGTCGGTTCTGGGAACGTTGTAACTCGGTTCGGTATTCATATTAAGCTTTTCAAGTAATAAACTAGTGAATAGCGCTCCTTTTAAACTTTGACTTACTACGTGAGGCGCTAAAAAGAAGCCTTGATACATTTCATGCAACGTATCCAAAGATGCTCCCGCTTCCTTACCTATACCTGGAGCAGTTAAACGATAGCCACATCGCTCAATGAGATCATGACGACCAACGATATAGCCTCCTATCTTAGCTAATCCTCCCCCAGGATTTTTAATTAACGACCCTGCCATAATATCCGCACCGCACTCAAGTGGCTCTCTCTCTTCAACAAATTCACCGTAACAATTATCCACAAACACAATGATATTTGGATACAAGGCTTTGATCTGCGCTATTGCACTCTCAATTTGCTCAATTGTTAATGAGGGACGTTGATCGTAGCCTTTGGATCTTTGAATAGCTATAACCTTAGTTTGTGGAGTGATCGTTTCCAGCACTTTCGATATATCAATTCCACTGTCAGCTATATCTACTTTTTGATAAGAGACACCTTGTTCCATCAAGCTACCTACACCGCTACCATTAATACCAATCACCTCTAGCAGTGTATCGTAAGGATCTCCAGTGATATATAATAACTCGTCTCCGTAGCGCAGCAAACTTTGTAGTGCAATAGTAATTGCATGTGTGCCTGATATAATTTGAGGACGTACAATAGCGTCTTCCCCTTTAAAAGTATGCGCATAAATTTGTTCTAAATGGTCTCTGCCAAAATCATCGTAACCGTATCCGGTTGTCCCCTGTAAATCACTTTCAGTTATTTTAGCTTCATGAAAAGCTTCAAGGACTCGTACTTGATTAGCATATGCAATGCTTTCTATATTTCTAAAATAGGGTTGTAATTCTTTTTCCACTTCGTGTACCAGGGTATGCAACTCTGTCATGTTCATCTCTTCTTCCTTTAACCTTTCTTATAGCCTTTAATAAGGTAATTTCCAGTATCCTCTAAAAACTTTAACTCACTAACTAAAGTATGTTGTTTAAGTTCATATAAGCGTTTAGCATTTGAACTGAGAACTTCTTCTTCATAATAGTTCAAGGTCTCTTTAATTTGATTATAGATTAACGTCTTTACTTTCTCGATATCCTCTTCCGATTTAGCTGATACAAATACAGAGTTGGGTTGAAAGTCAGGGGCGCCATGAAGAGAAAGGTCTTTTTTATTAAATATGACCGCTTGTGGGATAGCATCCATATCCAATCCTTTTAAAATCCGGTTTACCGTATCAAATTGTGTTCGATATTCGCGATGACTGCTATCTACTACGTGGAGCAACAAATCTGCTCCTTTGGCTTCCTCTAAAGTTGATTTAAAAGCAGCTACAAGCGTAGTAGGTAGTTTTTGAATAAAACCAACTGTATCAGAAATAATTAAATTAAACCCTTCATTGATTTGCATTTGACGTGTTTTAGGATCCAATGTCGCAAATAAGATATTCTTTTCATATGTTGTTTCATCAGTCAAAACATTAAACCAGGAAGATTTACCAGCATTTGTATAGCCAACTAATGCTACTTGATATACACGATTTTGTTCGCGTTGGTTTCTATAACGTTCTCTGTGTTCAACTACTGCTTTAAGTTGATGCTTAATTTCATTCATACGCGTACGAATATGTCGACGATCCATTTCTAACTTCGTTTCACCTGGACCACGTGTACCAATACCGCCCCCAAGACGTGACAAGCTGCGCCCATGTCCTTGAAGTCGCGGCAATAAATAATCAAGCTGAGCTAATTCAACCTGAAGTTTGCCCTCTTTACTCCGTGCACGTAACGCAAATATCTCTAATATAAGTTGAGTTCGGTCGATAATTTTAATATTTAAATTACCATTCAAAGTCTTTGACTGGGCAGTAGTAAGCTCATCATTCGTCACAGCTACTTCTATAGAGTGGTGCTCTACATAAGCTTTGATTTCTTCAAGTTTGCCCTTCCCTACATAATACTTGTGGTCAATATTTTCTCTATTTTGAGTGTAGGTTTCTTGAACATCTAATTTACAAGTACTAGATAATCTATGTAGCTCCTCCATAGTAGAATCAAAATCAAATTCCTGTTCAGAATTAGCATTTACACCTATAAGTATAGCTTTTTCTAATGGATTTACAGTTGACTTTGATTGTTTATGAGCCATTACTATCACCTCTTTTAATAGGTTTTCTTTGACATTTTATCACAGTGTTTCATTCAAAACTATGTTCGAAACTGAATAGTTAATTCAAACTTGTTGTATAATATAACTATGTAGTGTAAGCAATATAAGTTAGTATGATAGACGTAAGTATATAGAAAATATGAAAAGGAGTATATAATGAGTATTTACGACATAGAAGTAGAAAAAAATAGTGGAGATAAATATCATTTAAGTGAGTATCAAAATGAAGTAATGCTTATAGTTAACACCGCAAGTGAATGTGGGTTTACCCCTCAATTTGAAGGTTTGCAATCTTTATATCAGGAATTTAAAAGTCAAGGATTTACAGTTCTTGGTTTCCCGTGCAATCAATTTGGAGGCCAAGAACCCGGTAATGGTGAAGAAGCTAAACAGTACTGTCAAATCAACTATGGTGTTAGTTTCCCTATGCATGAAAAGATAGAAGTCAAAGGTGAAAACCAACATCCTCTGTATCGATATCTCACTCACGCTCAACACGGATTATTTAACGAAAAGATTAAATGGAACTTTACTAAATTTTTAGTGGACAGAAAAGGGAATGTCGTCAAACGATTTGGTCCCCAAAAAGACCCTAAGCACATTAGAAAAGACATCAAAGAACTTTTATAGTTTAAATGTCTCTGTTCACTAGCGAAAATAATATGTATATTGATGAGACTAGAACGTTAATCCTTAAAGAATGTGTCAACGATATTTTGGTGCAAACTCGATATAGTACTTTCAATTCCATGTTGTATGTACTAAACTGTTTATCTCTGATGACATTGAATACATCCCCGCATGTTGTATATTTTGGTTAGCTGACCAAATATTTTTCAAACATGTTGAGATGTATTTTTAATGAATCGGAGAACCCATAATGCGCGTTTGCGACAGAAAAGTTTAGGATTTGAGCTGAAGCGAACGATGAGCATAATTGTATTAGAAATTTTGTTGAACCGAGATAGTCTCTGTTGACAATCCTGCTTTCAAGACGCAGTTAATTGATTGCCCAGAGCACAGAACTTGATGTCTCTACATCTTTAATTTCACACGAAAAAGGGGCTCTTTGTCAAATAGGACTGGTTATTGAAAACCAGAGATTAAGCAGTCTTGTGCTGCTTAATCTCTTTTTTTGGATGAGCTACAAAAAGATTTGTACATAGAATGATACGACTGCGCAAATGATC
>NZ_JAOPKZ010000025.1 GCF_025519785.1 Staphylococcus marylandisciuri
GAAGACCGAGGCTGAGACGGCACCCTAGGAAAGCGAGCCAATAATACGAAGTATGGAATATGAAGAAGCACTCAGATGAAATGAATTAAATCATCTGAGTGCTATTTTTTCTGGGATTTATGTCCCAGCCTCTTTCTTGCCGGGGCGGGACTACGAAATCTTTTCATTCAAATTAGATTTCTGTCTCGCTCCCATCGCCTGGCAGCTTTCATTACTATAGATAATATTTATCTTTAACCTTTAACGCATCATCTAACTCGTAAATTAATGGCTTTCCAGTCTTAATCACATAACCTACGATTTCGTCATCAGATAGCCCCTCAAGGTACTTAATCAACGCACGTAAAGAATTACCATGAGCAGAAACAAGTACTGTCTGATCAGCTAATAGTTGTTGAGAGATCTCGTCATTCCAATACGGAATTACACGTTCTAACGTATCCTTTAAGCTCTCAGACTCGGGCATAATACGCCGATCTAAATGTTGATAACGACGATCATTGAGATACTCCTGACGTTGTTTCTCACTTTGTTCAGGTGGAGCAGTATCATAAGAACGTCGCCACACATGGACTTGTTCTTCACCAAATTCCTCGCGCGCATCATCTTTGTTAAGCCCTTGAAGGCCACCGTAATGGCGCTCATTTAATCTCCAACTCTTTACTACAGGTAAGAATAACTGATCAGACTCGTTTAATAAATGATACGTGGTATTAATCGCACGCTTGAGTAAGGAAGTATGCACATAATCGATAGTTATACCTTGAGATTTAAGCTTTCGACCTGACTCAATAGCTTCTTGACGACCTTGATCAGATAGATCAACATCTGCCCAACCGGTAAACAAGTTCTTCGCGTTCCAATCACTTTGTCCGTGTCTACACAATATGAGTTTCGGCATAGTTTTCCTTCTTTCTTTATAAAGTGTTTATCTTCTCAATATTAGTTTACCCTTTACAGAAATGAAATTAAACTAAAGCTATTTATGTGAGAGTCAACGGGCACTCAAGATATTGGGAGCGGGACAGAAATCTTTTTATTCAAATTAGATTTCTGTCCCGCTCCCTTGCTGCTAACCTTATTAGCCTAATCTACAATACTGTTAGGTTCTGGATGCACGTAAACATAACTAACGCCTCGTTCATGCATATGACGCTCTACTTGATCACAAATATGATGAGCTTCCTCTAATGAAAGCTTTGCCTCCACAATAATAGTTACATCTACAAACACGCTACTCCCATAATATCTGCCTTTAATGCTCCCTACATCCAATACATCTGGGACTTCTAATACATAGCTCTTGTAATATTCTAAATCCCTTTCATTAAATCCATCACTCAAGGTAAATATTGATTCACGTAATATTCCAAACCCTGTATAAATAATTATGATACCGAGTACTAAGGCAATCAAAGTATCAATTATAGAAATTCCAAGCTGTGTAAAAATCAAACCAACTGCTGTCCCTATACTTACTAGTGCATCTGAAAGGTTGTCTTTCGAAGCCGACTTTAATGAGCTGCTATGAGTCTTTCGTGCTAATTGACGATTTACATAATAAACGACTAACATAACTATACCGCTGATCACACTGACATAAATCGTTATTAAACTGGGTGTATGCTGTTCGCCAGTAACTAAACGAGGAGCATTCTCAATGATAACTTGCACACCTACAAACATGATGATAAATGAGACGAGCAACGTCGAAATATTTTCCGATTTAAGATGACCGTATGGATGATTCTGATCTGGTGGCTTAATAGAAATCTTTAAGCCTATTAATACTGCTAATGAGACAAGAATGTCTGTCATGTTATTGAGACCGTCCGCTCTTACTGCAGCTGAGTGGTACAATAAGCCCGTGCCATATTTAACCCCAGCTAGTACGATGTAGACAATTAAACTTAAGTATGCGCCTCTTTGAGCCAACTTGAGTTTATCACTTTGAGTCATGATGCAGCCCACCTTTAATAAGATTAGGTATCTATTATGACGAACCTTCACTCTATTTACAATGATTTTTATTTTAAAATTATATAATACAAAAATATAAAAAGTTTTATTAGCCTATCCTAAATATCATCTTACACTTTAGACATGTTTATTACTCATAGTTGCCTCAACTTCATTTTACTCATCTTGAAGAATCCATTTTGACAGTATAAATGTCACAGTTACAGTAATAATAAATCCTAAGAATAGCGCTAAAGTGGAATTGAGATGAAAACAATGTACCAATATATATAATAGACCTGTTTGTAATCCTATATTCACTAAGTGAGAAAGTGGAAATTGTAAGAACTTATTGAACGTAGGTCGCACTTGATAAACGAAATAGCAATTAAGATATAATTAAAGCCACTATAAATCCTATAACATGGCTTACTATATAATACATGTGACATAACTTTAGTAATGATAAATACACAACATAATCATTAAGTGTATTGATGCCGCCAACAATAATAAACTTAATGATTTCAAGGTGGTCGTTGATAATTTCATAAATACCCTTTAACAATGTGGATGAAGCTAAACGATGCCTCTAACTATTTACTCTCAATCCTATAATATTCCCCCATCGTGCTCAATGCTTAGGGAGCGGGACAGAAATCTAATTTGAATAAAAAAGATTTCGTTGTCCCGCCCCGGCAAGGATGACTAGAATTGAAAAAAGCTTGATACAAGCGCATTTTCAAATCAGTCATCTACTGCCAAGATGCTGAAAGCGGCTGAGACGTTACATTATGTCCCAGCCTCATCCCTTTGATCTGCACTCTATTTCTAATAATTAACTCAGCTTATTTCAAGTTTACGCTCCTACACATGTGCGTACTCATTAAACTTAGTCCTTAAACAAATGCCCCAACTATAGCATTTATTCTAAATATAATTTAAACTGAGGTTGTTATATAACACTATTAATCAATTATCGTAATGAGGTGAGTAAAGTGGAACTGAATAAAGTTGTTATTGCGCCAGATTCTTTTAAAGGTAGCATGTCTGCTAAAGAGGCAGCAGAAGCTATCTTACGTGGTTTCTCTAAGCTCTATTCTCCTGCTACTACAGAGTATAAGATCATTCCTATGGCTGATGGCGGAGAAGGTACGACCGAAGCGTTAATGGATGCGTTAGATGCCGAACGCATACTAGTAGAAGCTCACGATCCCATCATGCGACCGATAACAAGTGTATATGGTTATTCTGCTCGCCATGCCACTGCTATTATTGAACTGGCGGCAGCTTCCGGCTTAGATTTACTCACTGAGGAAGAACGTAATCCTGCCGAAACGACTTCTTACGGCACAGGTGAACTTATTAAAGATGCGCTTGACCATCATGCTAAAAGACTAATTATCGGTCTTGGTGGAAGTGCCACCAATGATGGTGGTGTGGGGATGATGCAAGCTCTAGGCGTTAAATTTTTAGATCACTCTGGAGAAGAAATTCCTTGCGGCGGTCTTGCTCTAAGTCAGATAAGTTCGATTGATACGAGTGCTCTCGATGAAAGACTACATCAGATAGAGCTTATCGTAGCTTCTGATGTAAATAACCCATTATTAGGAGAACAAGGCGCTACGGCTATTTACACTGAACAAAAAGGAGCTACGCTAGCTATGAAGAGTGAATTAGAATCCGCTTTAACGCATTATCACACTCAACTCGTACAACAGCTTAATAAAAATGTGAAAGATCGCCCTGGCGCTGGTGCAGCGGGAGGCGTAGGTGCTGCGTTGATAGCCTTCTTAAATGCTGAGCTCACGCGCGGTATAGACGTCGTATTGCAAGAAACTCACTTTGAGAAATATGCTAGAGATGCGGATCTCATCATTACGGGCGAAGGGCAACTGGATTACCAATCTATATATGGCAAGACACCAATAGGCGTAGCTCAAATAGCACAACGATATAACATTCGCGTAATAGCACTCAATGGCGTACTTGGCGATGGCTATCAGGCTGTTTACCAATATGGTATAGATAGTGTATTCAGTATTATGCAACGACATGTAGATCTGAACACTGCATTGAAAAACGGCGCAATAAATTTAGAATATACGGCTGAGAATGTAGCGCGATTACTCAAATTAAGTTAGTATCAATATTAAGTTTTAAATTTCGGAGCTTTTAATGGTTTTTGAATAACATACTATATTACAAACGCTCTTATAAAGATAAAGGAGTAATTTCATGAATCAGCAACTTTCACAACGCTTCCCCTTGATGCTCATCATTGTCTTAGGTGTGATGACGACCTTTGGACCGTTGACTATCGATATGTACAACGTTTCGCTAACCAACGTTAAAAGTAGTTTCGACATTACAGCTTCTCAGGCACAACTCACCTTATCCTTCGCTATGATCGGGCTAGCGATAGGTCAATTCCTATTCGGTCCCTTATCAGATGCGTTTGGGCGAAAAAAAGTCGCACTCATAATTATAGCCGTCTATGTACTGGCTTCAATTGCAGCAGTTTTTACATCGACCTTATCATTTTTCCTTATCTTACGCTTTGTTCAAGGAAT
Organism: Staphylococcus marylandisciuri; assembly: GCF_025519785.1. GTDB lineage: Bacteria > Bacillota > Bacilli > Staphylococcales > Staphylococcaceae > Staphylococcus > Staphylococcus marylandisciuri. Next base: position 4,533 of record NZ_JAOPKZ010000025.1, read on the forward strand.
GACTGGCGGCGGCGCAATTGTCATTGCTAAGGCCTCTGTTGGAGATAAACAACAAGGTACTAAATTAGCAAAATCTATCTCTTCCTTATTGGTCGTTAATGGCATTGTGACAATAGTCGCTCCACTATTGGGTGGTTATGCCCTAACGCTAGGAAATTGGAAAGCTATCTTTATACTATTAAGTCTTATTAGTTTAGTCATTCTTGTTCTTGCTGCCTTTAAGATGGAGGAAACGAGAGAGCAAAATATTGCGCGTTTGAATTTCAACGTAATACTTAAAGATTATCTAACGCTTTTAAAGAAGCCGAAATTCTTACTTCCGATGTTTATTCAAGGTTTGACTTATGTCATGTTATTTAGCTTTGCATCAGCAGCCCCGTTCATCACTGCTAATATGTATCATTTATCACCACAAAAATTCAGCGTTATCATTACAATGAATGGTATTGGTCTGATCGTTATTAGTCAACTGACGGCGATGCTAGTTGAGTACTTTAATCGATTAACGCTTCTCGTCATATTAACTACAATACAAATGACGGGTGTTATCATTATCGTAGTCACAGTACTTACGCATTTGCCGCTATGGGTATTAATACTTGGCTTCTTCCTCAATGTCTGTCCGGTTACAGGCATAGGTCCTTTAAGCTTTGCGCTAGCTATGGAATCGCGTACAGGTGGCAGCGGTAATGCTTCAAGTTTACTCGGCCTCTTCCAATTTGTCTTAGGAGGAGCGGTCAGTCCATTGGTAGGTATTCAAGGAGAAAATAATGTCATACCGTATGTCACATTGCTTGTCACTACCTCAATCATAATTATCACTTTACAAGTGAGTTTAAACTATAGAAGACGTACATAACGTTAATTGATGTGATAGTCGCATAGTTCTACTATCAGGGAGCGGGACAGAAATCTAATTTGAATAAAAAGATTTCTGTCCCGCCCCGGCAAGGATGATTAGAATTGAAAAAAGCTTGATATAAGCGCATTTTCAAATCAGTCATCTACTGCCGAGATGTTGAAGAGGCTGGGACATAAAGGTCTTTAACTAGAGAGAAAGAGAGGTTGGGACATAAAGATCTTTGATTAGAGAGAATAAGGCAATTTCTATTGTAATAATACAGAAATTGCCTTTTTTACTATTATTTTGACTATAGTTAGCTCGTTGAGCTACTACTTTTCTTATA
>NZ_JAOPKZ010000026.1 GCF_025519785.1 Staphylococcus marylandisciuri
GATCGGTTTTGACTACGGATTTAAAATCCAAGAGACCGCACGATCTACTTCTCTCTTTAACTATAAAAAATAGCTATGAAAAAATCTATCGTCATAGATTTCTTCATAGCTAATCTTAGTATGTTTTTTGAGATTAATGTAACAGAAGGTTCTTTATTGATATAGATTGAAGCGCAAAGAACTAGCGTGAATACATAGTAGAGTAGTTAATTCGCTACCTACCAGCTATTTTATATGAATTTTGCAACTATTCAAATAATTAATATAAAAGTATTTGTAACTTTATTTACTTTCACTGACTTGCTATAATGTTGTAACAAAATATAAAATGTAAGCGCATTACTTTTGACTCATTATAATCTAGGGGTAGATAGAGCTTATAATATTAAAGGCATTTAAGAAGTTGGACAGAAAGATTCTGAGCTCTTGGAAACAGATTAACGGCGTTTCAAAAGGGAGCGGGACAGAAATCTAATTTGAATAGAAAGATTTCGTAGTCCCACCCCAACCTGCATTGCTTGTAGAAACTGATTTACCAGTTTCTCTTTGTTGGGGCCCCACCCCCAACTCGCTGTACTTGAGGAAACTGATTTATCAGTTTCTCTTTGTTGGGGCCCCGTGCTCAAATCCTGAATGCTTTTGCTCCGCCTTCTTTAAACTCTAAATCTTGGATGACTTAAAGAGAGAGATAATAATTCGTTAATTTATATTTGAGTGTACTTTGGAGCGTTTTACCCCTTTTATATAAGAATTGATTGGAGATAAATTATGAAATATAAAAGCGTCTTTGACATTATAGGACCAACCATGGTAGGCCCGTCCTCATCACATACAGCTGGAGCAGTGAGGATTGGTTTGGTGGCGAGGGATTTATTCGGCGAAATCCCTGATCATGTAGATATTTATTTATATGGTTCCTTCATGGAAACGTATAAAGGGCATGGGACAGATGTAGCCCTAGTAGGAGGGTTACTAGGTTACGATACAGATGATGATCGTTTACCGCGAAGTCTGGAAACCGCAAGTCACTTGGGACTTAAAGTTAATTTTATTGAAATGGCTGAAGAGCGTTCTCATCCCAATACAGCAATCATCCATATGCATAAAGGTAGTAAAGAATTATCGGTAGAAGGTATTTCTATAGGTGGAGGGAAGATCGAAATCATCGCGATTAACGGCTTTAAAATAGCAATAAGTGGAAATTATCCCGCGCTTCTTGTCTTTCACCAAGATACCTTTGGCACAATAGGTCATGTAGCCAATATTTTAGGCGAATCGAGTATCAATGTGGGGAGTATGCAAGTATCTCGTAAAGAGAAGGGAGAACAAGCATTGATGACATGTGAACTTGACGATGAAATTAGTGAAGATGTTATTGAGAGAATAAGAAATGTTAAAGGAGTCGTTACCGTTTCTTTGATGGGTGATGCTTAACAGGGGGTAAAGAATGTTTAAAAGTGTGAAAGAACTCATTTCGATTTGTAATAAGGAACAACTAGCCATATATGAAGTGATGCTACGTCAAGAAATGGAAGTCTCAGGTCTTACGCAAGAAGAGGTATACGCCAATATGGATAAGAACCTCCAGACTATGGAAAATGCATTAGACGAAGGCTTACAGGGAGAGGGAGTAACCTCAACAACCGGATTAACTGGAGGAGATGCAGTGCTATTAAAAAGATATATCGCTACGGGTAGATCTTTAGCTGGTAACACTTTATTAGATGTAGTTAGTAAAGCTATGGCGACTAATGAAGTTAACGCTGCCATGGGTAAGATTTGTGCAACACCTACCGCTGGATCAGCAGGTGTAGTACCTGGAGTATTATTTGGTTTGAAACCACGCATGAATCCAAGTCGTAGGGATATGTTGAACTTCTTATTAACTGCAGGTGCTTTCGGTTTTGTTGTCGCTAATAACGCCTCTATATCCGGAGCGGCCGGTGGTTGCCAAGCAGAAGTAGGTTCTGCGGCTGCAATGGCCGCTGCTGCTACAGTCGAACTCGCTGGGGGCACGCCTCAACAGTCAGCTGAAGCTTTTGCAATTTGCTTAAAGAATATGCTAGGTTTAGTATGTGATCCAGTAGCAGGTTTAGTAGAAGTGCCTTGTGTTAAGAGAAATGCTGGCGGTTCTTCAAATGCAGTTGTGTCTGCTGATATGGCTTTAGCAGGTATTACTTCACGGATTCCTACCGATGAAGTCATTCAAGCTATGTACCGTATAGGTCAAACTATGCCTTCAGCTTTACGTGAAACTGGAAGAGGTGGTTTAGCTGGTACTCCGACAGGCCAGCGTTTAAAACAAAAAATATTTGGTGATTAATATGTCTAAGATTCATTTAATTGATAGCCCGTTCCCTTTATCAAATGTCAAAGGCTTAGGCCCTAAGCGTTTACAAGTCTTAAATGAGTTAAATATTCATACGATTGAAGATCTCATACTTTACTTTCCAGTGCGATATGAAGATAATACTGTGATAGATTTAACTCAAGCTGAAGATCAGTCGATGGTGACAGTTGTCGGAGAAGTTTATTCGACTCCCGCTGTCGCCTTTTTCGGTCGTAATAAATCTAAACTTACTGTACATTTAATGGTTAATCAAATAGCTGTTAAGTGTGTTTTTTTCAACCAACCTTATTTAAAGAAAAAAATAAACCTCAACGACAAAGTAACAATTAAAGGTAAGTGGAATCGGCGCAAGCAAGAGATTAATGGGAATAAAATGCTGTTTAATACTGGAGATGAAGGTCAACCGCAACTTGAGCCGGTGTATAGAATTAAAGAAGGAATCAAACAGAAGCCTTTGAGGGATATGATTAGACAAGTGCTAGATGAAGTTACTATACATGAGTGGCTATCGGCAGAGTTGAGAGATAAATATAAACTTGAATCTTTAGCAGATACAGTGCGTAACCTTCATTATGCTCCAGATAAAAAGGAACTTCTTAAGGCTCGCCGTACATACGCATTTACTGAACTATTCATGTTCGAATTGCGGATGCAGTGGCTTAACCGGATAGAAAAGACCTCTGATGAAGCCATTGAAGTCAACTATGATATTGAGTTAGTTAAAGATTTCATCCAACGCCTTCCGTTTGAATTAACGTCTGCTCAGAAACAAAGTGTGAATGAAATATTTCGTGATCTTAAGGCCCCAGTACGCATGCATCGTTTATTGCAAGGCGATGTAGGTTCTGGGAAAACAGTAGTAGCTGCTATTTGTATGTATGCGCTTAAAACGGCTGGCTATCAATCAGCTTTAATGGTGCCAACTGAAATTCTAGCTGAACAACATGCTGAAAGCTTAAGTGAGCTATTTGGTGAGGCTATGAATGTAGCACTGTTGACTGGTTCGGTTAAAGGAACACAAAGAACGTTATTACTTGAGCAACTTCGTAAAGGTGAAATAGATTGTCTTATAGGTACGCATGCACTTATCCAAGACGATGTAGTATTTAATAACATAGGGTTAGTTATAACCGATGAACAGCATAGGTTTGGGGTTAATCAACGTCAATTGTTACGTGAAAAAGGAGCTATGACCAATGTGCTCTTCATGACAGCTACGCCGATCCCTCGTACGTTAGCTATTTCAGTGTTTGGTGAAATGGATGTTTCTTCAATTAAACAGTTACCTGCAGGACGCAAACCGATTTTGACGACTTGGGAAAAGCATGAATCTTACGAGCAAGTGCTAGAACAAATGACAGGTGAATTAAATAAGGGACGTCAAGCTTATGTGATCTGCCCTCTCATAGAAAGTTCAGAGCATTTAGAAGATGTGCAAAACGTCATCGAATTATATGAGTCACTGCAAAGTTATTATGGCAATCAACGGGTAGGCTTGCTTCACGGTAAGCTTTCAACTGAGGACAAGGAAGAAGTAATGCAACGTTTTAGTGACCATGAGATCGATATCCTTGTCTCGACTACAGTAGTAGAGGTCGGAGTTAATGTACCCAACGCAACATTTATGATGATATATGATGCCAATCGCTTCGGTCTCTCTACATTACATCAGTTACGAGGTCGAGTCGGTCGTAGCGAACATCAAAGTTATTGTGTACTTATCGCTTCACCTAAGACCGAAACAGGTATCGAACGGATGAATATAATGACGCAAACAAATGATGGTTTTGAACTAAGTGAACGTGATTTAGAGATGAGAGGGCCGGGAGATTTCTTCGGGGTTAAACAGAGCGGGCTCCCCGATTTCTTAGTAGCAGATGTAGTTGAAGATTATAAAATGTTAGAAGTCGCAAGAGACGAAGCAGGAGAATTGATACAATCAGGTCAGTTCTTTGATGATCAATATCGCACGTTAAGAGAATTTATAGAGGACAAAATACTATATATGAGTTTTGATTAGGGGCCCCAACACAAAGAAACTGGTAAACCAGTTTCTCCAAGCAATGCAGGTTGGGGTGGGCCCCAACAAAAAGGCTGGGACATAATGGTCTTTGACTAGAGAGAAAGAGGTTGGGACATAAAGATCTTTGATTAGAGAGAATAAGGCAATTTCTATTGTAATAATACAGAAATTGCCTTTTTTACTATTATTTTGACTATAGTTAGCTCGTTGAGCTACTACTTTTCTTAT
>NZ_JAOPKZ010000027.1 GCF_025519785.1 Staphylococcus marylandisciuri
AAGAAAAGTAGTAGCTCAACGAGCTAACTATAGTCAAAATAATAGTAAAAAAGGCAATTTCTGTATTATTACAATAGAAATTGCCTTATTCTCTCTAATCAAAGATCTTTATGTCCCAGCCTCTTTCAATTTTATTTTATCTCATATGGTTTTTTATAATCTTTTGGTTTTTCATCATATTTATCTTTTAAGATAGCATCACCAGTGATTCTACCATTCTCTTCAAAATCATAGTGATAATTATTATATGGATCATCTTTAAAAGTAACTTCTGTATAATTATTTCCGGTATTTAATGTAAACACCCCTTCTTCTGTTTTAATTTTATTTTCCCAACCTCTTTTCTTAAGTTCATGATGAACTTTTGCTTTGGTTTTGTCTTCTTCATGTTTTTGATAACCTAAATAAATATATTTTCCTATATTAAAAATTAATACTAAAGCAATAATTAAAATAATGATGATAATTCCTGTTACTTTAAAAAACTTTTTCATATTAAACTCCTTAATTAAGTTTATTTATTAAATTAATATTCCGTAAATTTAAATACAATGATACACATTTATGATATGTTTCTAAATGTAATAAAGTCAAATTAAAGGAGGAATTTAATGAAAAAATTAATGATGAGCTTATTATGTGTCTCAGTTTTAACTGTAGGAAGTGTAAATGCACAAGATAACAGCTCGACTAACTCTGAGTCGTTAAAAGAACTTCAAAATGAAGGTGTTGTGTCTAAATCGATTACTGAATCACAATGGCAACAAATGAAAGCCCAAGAACGTAAAGAAAAAGCAGAATTTGAAAGAACAGCTGAACAAGAATGGCAAGAACAACAAAAACAAGATCAAATAGATCGAGAAAATCGTAAAAGAAAAAAGAAATTTCATTTAAAAAAAGGTGACTATTTCATCACAAATAGTGTAAGTTCAAAAGGATTGTCAGGGCATGCTGCGATTTATTTAGGAAAAGGACGAATTAAAGAAGCTCCCGGATATAAACAAGCAATAAAAACGAATAATTTTTACAAATGGAAAAGATATACGTTAAAAAAAAGAAAAGGAAATCCCCAACATCGTTTTATAAAAGTATATCGTGCGCCAAAAAAATATAGAAGTAAAGCTGGGAACTATGCAAAAACTCATTTTAAAGGTGTTCCTTACAGTATAACGGCGAACCCATATTCTAAGAACGTTACGTATTGTTCAAAACTTGTTTGGCAATCTTATTATTATGGTGCTGGGTCAAACTCAGTTAAAGGTACTCCTGGTCCTGTGTTTTATCCATATAGCTTAAATAAGCATATTAAATCAAAAAGAGTGAAAATTTATAAAAGAGGATAAAAAATTCAAGATATTAATGTATAACCTATACAACTCCACTTCCCATAATAGATAATTATGTAATAATATAAAGCTTTAAAAACTATAATTGAGATTTGAATTCCTTCAATAATTCAGAAGAAAAATGGTTCTGTTGCAAAGTTAATTTTGTAGTATAATTTTAACAAAAAGAGGTATTTTCTATGCACTATTTCAGATATAAGCAATTTAACCAAGATATCATAACCGTAGCCGTTGGCTACTACTTAAGATACGCACTGAGTTATCGTGATATATCTGAAATATTAAGAGAACGTAGTGTGAACGTTCATCACTCCACCGTTTATCGTTGGGTTCAAGAATATGCACCTATTTTGTATCAAATTTGGAAGAAAAAGAATAAAAAGCTTATTATAAGTGGCATATAGACGAAACGTATATCAAAATTAAAGGGCAATGGTACTACTTATATCGTGCGATTGATGCAGATGGTCATACACTAGATATTTGGTTGCGTAAAAAACGCGATCAGGTTTCAGCTTATGTATTTATTAAGCGACTGATTAAACAATTTAGTAAACCTAAGATGATTATCACTGACAAAGCACCATCAACAAAGGCAGCTATATCTAAAGCAATTAAAGATTTTAACCTCAACAAAGATTGTCATCGTACGTCAAAATATCTCAACAACTTAATTGAACAAGACCATCATCATATTAAAATAAGAAAAGGGAAATATCAAAATTTAAATACAGCTAAAAATACACTTAAAGGCATTGAATGTATTTATGGATTGTATAAAAAGAACCGCAGGTCTCTTCAAATCTACGGTTTTTCACCATGTCATGAAATAAGTTACATGTTGGCGAGTTAATAGCAAAAAAAAAACACATCAAAACCATCACTAGTGATTTATTTTTATAACTTTGCAACAGATCCAATTTTTATATCTGCGCCACAACGCCGATTCTTTAAAACGAATATAAAAAATCGGCGAATGTCGATTACGATTTTGCACACGTCGATTTATCCGACGTATAAGTGCGCCCTTACGGGATTTAACTAGATTATAACGACGGAAATAGACCTGTAAAGCAATAACTATTGTGATAAAATTTGCTTAAAAAGGAGTGGTTATTTATGGGCATTGCTTTTATGATAATAGGAATTTTTCTTTTAGCTGGTATTGGTTTTTTCATTATGAATAAGTTCTATAAAAAAATGTGATGAATTAAACATAGACGACGCATTTATGCCGAGAAAATTTATTGATGTTGAGAAGAACCTTAACTAAACTTGAAGACGAATGTCGGCATAGCGTGAGTTATTAAGCCGACGATTCGATAAGTTTAGGGATTGTTAAGGGTTCCGAGGCTCAACGTCAATAAAGCAATTGGAATAAAGCAACTGACATATATTATAATTTCAAAAAACATAGGGGGGGATGTATGTGTTTGAAAAATTAGATGTTATAGATTCTGCACCATTCGATCTTTTGTTATTAGCAAACCCGTCTAAGGAATTGTTGTTGAAACATCTTGAGAGTGGAGAATGCTTTGTTTATAAAAATAATTTTGAAGTTTTAGGATGTTATATTTTGAAAGAAATTAACAAAAATAGAGTTGAGCTTCTTGACATAGCTGTTAGAGAGAATAAACAAGGTCTTGGTATAGGTAAAAAAATGTTGTCTCATTTGTTTAACTACGTTAAAAAAAGTGGATATACAGAAATTATTGTTGGAACTGGCAATTCAAGTATAGGACAAATTGCTTTTTATCAAAAAGCAGGTTTTAGAATGTTTGAAATAGATTTTAATTTTTTTGAACGAAATTACAGTAAAGATATTTATGAAAATGGAATTTTATGTAGAGATATGATTAGGTTTTTGAAACGAGTTTGAACGAGTTTCTTCTTGTCTTGATACTATATAGGGAACTGTTTTACTACGTAAATTTATCTATATGTTTTTAAAGAGGATTATGGAAATGCTAACGCTAAAGTAACCTTTGATTGGAATGAACTTTAGCTCTATTTATAGACCCTCGCCTCTATATTATATACAAAATTTTAATTTTATCATCATGTTTTTTAGATAAAAACATGTACAAAAAGAGCACCTACTAACATTCGAGTATTAATAGGTGCTACTTTTTGTCGTAGTTTTAGTTGTTCTTTTCCTTCTCTTTTAGCTAATTTTTGGAATGTTTCAGCCGTATCTTTAGGTAACATATAAGCGTCTAGTGTCGTTTCGTATCTCTTCAATCCTATTACCTCACTTTATTTTTAATTTTTCCATTTTATAATTTTCATAACTCCTTCAATATATTTTTTGTTATAGAATTAACATCAATATGTTTAAATGCTTTAACTACAAAGCTAATTAATCAACGTATACTTTTATTAGACACCCCAGCGAACCTCAAATACTTCTTTGAGATCAAGCTAGGTCAACCAAGGTAGCAATCTATAAAGTAATTAAAGATATTAAACTTAAAGTCATGTGTCATTACACATCTCAATATCTAAATAATCTTATTTAACCATATCACTATCATATAACAATAGGTAATATGAGGTTCTGAAGTATCGCTACCACCAAGAATATAGCTAAAGATAACGAAAGAATTAAAGCAAAAATAAAAGATTTGTCTCCTAAAAACTTTAAAGTTATTGACTAAACTAAAGTACAACTGTTGGAGTTCGGTACAGAATAAGACGAGTGAATCAATCATCCGTCCTATTTAAAATAGAGCTAATAAAAAGAGCTAGAAAGTGGGAGCGGGGCAGAAATCTAATTTGACTAAAAGGATTTCGTAGTCCCGCCCCGGCAAGGATGACTAGAATTGAAAAAAGCTTGATACAAGCGCGTTTTCAAATCAGTCATCTACTGCCGAGATGTTGAAGAGGCTGGGACATAAATCCCAAAAAAAATAGCACTCAGATGATTTATTTCATTTCATCTGAGTGCTTCTTCATATTCCATACTTCGTATTATTGGCTCGCTTTCCTAGGGTGCCGTCTCAGCCTC
>NZ_JAOPKZ010000028.1 GCF_025519785.1 Staphylococcus marylandisciuri
CATCTGGATAATTTACCGTCACTGGAATATCCACTTTTGTACCTGGTGCCGCCTCCTTCGGTGGCGTCGCTGTCACTTTACCTGTATTTGGTTCTACAGTTACTGTCCAGCCTGTCGGTACATCTTTTGGACCTTCAAATGTTGTACCTGATGGTAATTCGCCATCTTTCGTTTGTGGTACTTCCACTGGTGTACCTGGTTTTGTCGATTGATCTTCATAACCTGGGTCATTACTCTGAGCGTCATTTGGCGTTACCGTAATGTGTAGCGTCGGTGTATCTGTTGAGCCATCTGGATAATTTACCGTCACTGGAATATCCACTTTTGTACCTGGTGCCGCCTCCTTCGGTGGCGTCGCTGTCACTTTACCTGTATTTGGTTCTACAGTTACTGTCCAGCCTGTCGGTACATCTTTCGGACCTTCAAATGTTGTACCTGATGGTAATTCGCCATCTTTCGTTTGTGGTACTTCCACTGGTGTGCCTGGTTTTGTTGATTGATCTTCATAACCTGGATCATTACTCTGAGCGTCATTTGGCGTTACCGTAATGTGTACATTTGGCGTATCTGTTGAACCGTCTGGGTAACGTACCGTTACCGGAATATCCACTTTCGTACCTGGTGCCGCCTCCTTAGGTGGCGTCACAGTAACCTTACCTGTATTTGGATCAACATTTACTTTCCAGCCTGTTGGTACATCTTTCGGACCTTCAAATGTTGTACCTGATGGTAATTCGCCATCTTTCGTTTGTGGTACTTCCACTGGTGTACCTGGTTTTGTCGATTGATCTTCATAACCTGGATCATTACTCTGAGCGTCATTTGGCGTTACCGTCACATGTAGCGTTGGTGTATCTGTTGAGCCGTCTGGATAACGTACCGTTACTGGTATATCTACTTTCGTTCCTGGTGCCGCCTCCTTCGGTGGCGTCACAGTAACCTTACCTGTATTTGGATCAACATTTACTTTCCAGCCTGTCGGTACATCTTTCGGACCTTCAAATGTTGTACCTGATGGTAATTCGCCATCTTTCGTTTGTGGTACTTCCACTGGTGTGCCTGGTTTTGTTGATTGATCTTCATAACCTGGATCATTACTCTGAGCGTCATTTGGCGTTACCGTCACATGTAGCGTTGGTGTATCTGTTGAGCCGTCTGGATAACGTACCGTTACTGGTATATCTACTTTCGTTCCTGGTGCCGCCTCCTTCGGTGGCGTCGCTGTCACTTTACCTGTATTTGGTTCTACGGTTACTGTCCAGCCTGTCGGTACATCTTTCGGACCTTCAAATGTTGTACCTGATGGTAATTCGCCATCTTTTGTTTGTGGTACTTCCACTGGTGTACCTGGTTTTGTCGATTGATCTTCATAACCTGGATCGTTATTTTGTGCATCATTTGGCGTTACCGTAATGTGTACATTTGGCGTATCTGTCGAGCCATCTGGATAATTTACCGTTACTGGAATATCCACTTTCGTACCTGGTTCCGCGTTTTCTGGCGGTGTCGCTGTCACTTTACCTGTATTTGGATCAACATTTACTTTCCAGCCTGTTGGTACATCTTTCGGACCTTCAAATGTTGTACCTGATGGTAATTCGCCATCTTTTGTTTGTGGTACTTCCACAGGTATGCCTGGTTTTGTCGATTGATCTTCATAACCTGGGTCATTATTCTGAGCATCATTTGGCGTTACCGTAATGTGTACATTTGGCGTATCTGTTGAGCCATCTGGATAATTTACCGTCACTGGAATATCCACTTTTGCACCTGGTGCCGCCTCCTTCGGTGGCGTCGCTGTTACCTTACCTGTATTTGGATCAACATTTACCTTCCAGCCTGTCGGTACATCTTTCGGACCTTCAAACGTTGTACCTGATGGTAATTCTCCGTCTTTTGTTTGTGGTACTTCCACAGGTATGCCTGGTTTTGTCGATTGATCTTCATAACCTGGGTCATTACTCTGAGCGTCATTTGGCGTTACCGTTACATGTAGCGTTGGTGTATCTGTTGAACCGTCTGGGTAACGTACCGTTACTGGTATATCTACTTTCGTGCCTGGTGCCGCCTCCTTCGGTGGCGTCGCTGTCACTTTACCTGTATTTGGTTCTACGGTTACTGTCCAGCCTGTCGGTACATCTTTCGGACCTTCAAACGTTGTACCTGATGGTAATTCGCCATCTTTTGTTTGTGGTACTTCCACAGGTATGCCTGGTTTTGTCGATTGATCTTCATAACCTGGGTCATTATTCTGAGCATCATTTGGCGTTACCGTAATGTGTACATTTGGCGTATCTGTTGAGCCATCTGGATAATTTACCGTCACTGGAATATCCACTTTTGTACCTGGTGCCGCCTCCTTCGGTGGCGTCGCTGTTACCTTACCTGTATTTGGATCAACATTTACCTTCCAGCCTGTTGGTACATCTTTCGGACCTTCAAATGTTGTACCTGATGGTAATTCACCATCTTTTGTTTGTGGAACTTCTACTGCCACTCCCGGTTTCGTCGATTGATCGTCGTAACCTGGGTCATTACTCTGAGCATCGTTTGGCGTTACCGTAATGTGTACATTTGGCGTATCTGTTGAGCCGTCTGGATAACGTACCGTTACAGGAATATCTACTTTCGTTCCTGGTGCCGCCTCCTTCGGTGGCGTCGCTGTCACTTTACCTG
>NZ_JAOPKZ010000029.1 GCF_025519785.1 Staphylococcus marylandisciuri
TACGGAGTTACAAACGTTGACGTTAGACGAAGTAGTTGGAAAGCTACATCAAAGAAGGTAATAATCCTGTAGTCGAAAACGTTAACACTCTTGAGTGGATCCTGAGTACGACGGAGCACGTGAAATTCCGTCGGAATCTAGGAGGCCCATCTCCTAAGGCTAAATACTCTCTAGTGACCGATAGTGAACCAGTACCGTGAGGGAAAGGTGAAAAGTACCCCGGAAGGGGAGTGAAAGAGAACTTGAAACCGTGTGCTTACAAGTAGTCAGAGCCCGTTAATGGGTGATGGCGTGCCTTTTGTAGAATGAACCGGCGAGTTACGATCTGATGCAAGGTTAAGCAGCGAATGTGGAGCCGCAGCGAAAGCGAGTCTGAATAGGGCGATAGAGTATTAGGTCGTAGACCCGAAACCAGGTGATCTACCCATGGTCAGGTTGAAGTTCAGGTAACACTGAATGGAGGACCGAACCGACTTACGTTGAAAAGTGAGCGGATGAACTGTGGGTAGCGGAGAAATTCCAATCGAACTTGGAGATAGCTGGTTCTCTCCGAAATAGCTTTAGGGCTAGCCTCAAGTGATGATTATTGGAGGTAGAGCACTGTTTGGACGAGGGGCCCCTCTCGGGTTACCGAATTCAGACAAACTCCGAATGCCAATCAATTTAACTTGGGAGTCAGAACGTGGGTGATAAGGTCCATGTTCGAAAGGGAAACAGCCCAGACCACCAGCTAAGGTCCCAAAATATATGTTAAGTGGAAAAGGATGTGGCGTTGCCCAGACAACTAGGATGTTGGCTTAGAAGCAGCCATCATTTAAAGAGTGCGTAATAGCTCACTAGTCGAGTGACGCTGCGCCGAAAATGTACCGGGGCTAAACATATTACCGAAGCTGTGGATTGTCCTTCGGACAATGGTAGGAGAGCGTTCTAAGGGCGTTGAAGCATGATCGTGAGGACATGTGGAGCGCTTAGAAGTGAGAATGCCGGTGTGAGTAGCGAAAGACGGGTGAGAATCCCGTCCACCGATTGACTAAGGTTTCCAGAGGAAGGCTCGTCCGCTCTGGGTTAGTCGGGTCCTAAGCTGAGGCCGATAGGCGTAGGCGATGGATAACAGGTTGATATTCCTGTACCACCCTTTTTCGTTTTAAGCGATGGGAGGACGCAGTAGGATAGGCGAAGCGTGCGACTGGATGTACGTTCAAGCAGTAAGGCTGAGTGTTAGGCAAATCCGGCACTCATACGGCTAAGCTGTGATGAGGAGGGGGAATTGTTCCCCTGAGTCGCTGATTTCACACTGCCGAGAAAAGTCTCTAGCTAGAAACAGGGTGCCCGTACCGCAAACCGACACAGGTAGTCAAGATGAGAATTCTAAGGTGAGCGAGCGAACTCTCGTTAAGGAACTCGGCAAAATGACCCCGTAACTTCGGGAGAAGGGGTGCTCTTTGGGGTGTATGCCCCGAAGAGCCGCAGTGAATAGGCCCAAGCGACTGTTTATCAAAAACACAGGTCTCTGCTAAACCGTAAGGTGATGTATAGGGGCTGACGCCTGCCCGGTGCTGGAAGGTTAAGAGGAGTGGTTAGCTTCTGCGAAGCCACGAATCGAAGCCCCAGTAAACGGCGGCCGTAACTATAACGGTCCTAAGGTAGCGAAATTCCTTGTCGGGTAAGTTCCGACCCGCACGAAAGGCGTAACGATTTGGGCACTGTCTCAACGAGAGACTCGGTGAAATCATAGTACCTGTGAAGATGCAGGTTACCCGCGACAGGACGGAAAGACCCCGTGGAGCTTTACTGTAGCCTGATATTGAAATTCGGCACAGCTTGTACAGGATAGGTAGGAGCCTTAGATACGTGAGCGCTAGCTTACGTGGAGGCGTTGGTGGGATACTACCCTCGCTGTGTTGGATTTCTAACCCGCA